>JALYVF010000075.1 GCA_030853385.1 Actinomycetota bacterium
CCGGCACTGTCTCCTAGCGATCGAAATAGTTCGGGGCTTCGGCGGTGATGGTGATGTCGTGCGGATGCGATTCCTTCAGCCCCGCCGAGGTGATCCTGACCAGCTTCGCATCCTGCAGCCTGGAGATGGTCCTTGAACCGGTGTAGCCCATGGCGGCGCGCAGCCCGCCGATCAGCTGATGTGACACGTCGGCCAGCCGGCCCCGATGCGGGACCCGGCCCTCGATGCCTTGCGGTACTAGCTTGTCGTCGCTGAGTACATCGTCCTGCCCGTACCGACCACGCGAGTATCCGCCGGGTCCACTGGTCGCGCCGCGCGCCTGCATGGCGCCGAGCGAGCCCATCCCGCGGTACGCCTTGTACTGCTTCCCGGCCACGAAGATCGTCTCGCCCGGAGACTCCTCGACACCCGCCAACAACGACCCGAGCATCACAGTGTCCGCGCCGACGGCGATCGCCTTGGCGATGTCGCCGGAGAATTGCAGACCGCCGTCGCCGATCACCGGAACCCCGGCCGGACGGCAGGCCTTCACTGCTTCGTGGATCGCCGTCACCTGGGGCACACCCACCCCCGCCACTACCCTTGTCGTGCAGATGGATCCGGGCCCGACGCCCACCTTCACCGCGTCGGCGCCCGCGTCGACCAGCGCCTGAGCCCCTGCCCGTGTCGCCACATTCCCGCCGACGATGTCGACGGTTGCCCCGACGTCGTGCTGCAGTCGAGCCACCATGTTCGCCACCGCACGGGAATGCCCATGAGCCGTGTCGACCACCAGCACATCGACGCCGGCATCGACCAAACCCATCGCCCTGGCGTAGGCGGCGTCACCGACGCTGACGGCGGCCGCCACCAGCAGCCGCCCGTTCGCGTCCTTGGTGGCGTAGGGGTACTGCTCGGTCTTGACGTAGTCCTTGACGGTGATCAACCCGCGGAGCTTGCCGTCCGCGTCCATCAGCGGCAGCTTCTCGATCTTGTGCTTGCGCAGCAGGCCGAGCGCCGCTTCGCCGGACACCCCTACCGGCGCCGTCACCAACGGCATCGGCGTCATCACTTCGCGAACGGGCCGGGACATGTCGGTCTCGAAGCGCATGTCCCTATTGGTGATGATGCCCAGCAGGTGACCATCGTCGTCGGTGACCGGCACACCGGAGATCCGGAACTTGGCGCACAGCGCGTCGGCATCGGCCAGCGTGGCGTCCGGCCGGCAGGTGATCGGATTCGTCACCATGCCGGCTTCGGACCGCTTGACGATCTCGATCTGAGCGGCCTGCTCCTCGGGCGGCATGTTGTAGTGCAGCACGCCGATGCCGCCCTGCCTGGCCATCGCCACCGCCATCCGAGCCTCGGTGACGGTGTCCATCGCGCTGGACACCAGCGGGATGCGCAGCGACACGTTGCGGGTCAGTCGGGTGGTGGTGTCGGCCTCGCTGGGAACCAGATCGGACGCGTCCGGCAGCAACAGCACGTCGTCGTAGGTGAGGCCGATCAGTGAGAATTTGTCCGAGAACTTGTCGTCGGCGGTGCGCGGCTCGGCATCCGGTTCGATCCCGGGGGCACGCTGATCGGGGAATCCCGGCAAGCCGGCGTCGGCGCTCGGAATCTGCGGTTGACGGGTGTCGAGGTGCTCTTCCGTATCGACATGCTGGGCGGAACGGGTCATCGGCTGCCTTCCGTGCGGCGGTAGCACCCATCGTAGTGCGCGCCCATCGACCAGCCCGATGCGGTCGAACTACGCAGGAACGCTCGCCGAGGAGCTGTCGACCGCCGTCGCTGGAACCGGCTCGGCGGGCGCAGAGTCGGTCGCGGTCCCGGTCGACGCGGTCTTGGCCGAGGCAGAATCTGCCGACGCAGAATTGGTCGACACAGAATCTGCCGACGCAGAATTGGTCGAGGCAGAATCGGTCGACACAGAATCGGTAGCCGCGGTCAAGCCGCCGCCGGTAACTGCCGCCGCCGCAGCCGAGGTGTCCGTCCGTGCGGTGCCGGCGGTGCTGGCCTGGGTGGACGAGGTCGCCGGTCTTTCCGATCCGAACGATGGCTGGCCC
>JALYVF010000108.1 GCA_030853385.1 Actinomycetota bacterium
CACCACAGCCTGCCGGGGAACCGGTTCGCCGCGCTCGTCGGACACCATGAGGTCCACCAGCCCGGCGCCGCCCAGCGCGGCCTGGCCGGCCACCCCGGCCAGCACGACAGCCACCACCAGCACCAGACCGGCTGTGCGCTCGACCGGGATTCCGAGTCGGACGCACCACAGCACACCTGCAGTCAGAACGGCGACGACACCACCGCCGACGGCCAACCCCGGAGCGCTGCGGACCAGTCCGAGAAGCGCCACCGTTGTGGCCGCGGCCAATCCGACTGCCAGCGGAAACCCGTTCCAGAACGACGCCGCTGCCAGAGCGGAGAGGCCGGTGACCGGCAACTGCGAGGCGCTGCCCTCGGGCAGTTCGAATGCCAAAGGAGCGGCGGCGACCACTCCCAGCACCAGTGCGGCCGCAGCCGGAACGGCGGTGATTCCGCAGAACCACCCGCCGCGCTCGGAGATCAGCGCGGCCCCGCCGAGCGCCACGACGAGCGCCACCAACGGCGCCAGCCAACTCAACGGCGCCGGGGCGGACGTGACCGCGGACAGCTCCCAGGCCAACAGCAGGATCGCCAACAGCACGCCCACGGCGCTGCGCCGGGCCGGGCCGGTCCAGCTCGAAGCCCGATCGGCGACCTCCTGCGCGACGGCGGACTCCACGTCGTCCACGAAGGGCGGAGGCGGGGCGGTTGCGGCCTCGGTCAGGTACAGCGAGGCACCATCGAGCACGCCCACCTCATCCAGAGAGCTGGCCGGGTCGAGCGAGCCGAACTCCGGCGCCGCCAGCCGCCAGCGAACGGGAACCGGCGAATTCGGCACCGAGAGCAGCCGCAGCACGGTGGGGAGCTGCTCGCCGATCGGGGTGTCGGCGGGCAGCGAGATGTCCATCTGACGGCCGTCACCGACGACGGTCACCCTGGTGAACCGGGTGCTCATGGACCTCCTCCCGTCTTTGACCCCGCGAGCAGGTCGCGGGGTGCGTGCTCGAAGCTCTGCGTGCTCGCAAACCTGCCGGAATGGACTCACCGCCGCTCGTACCGGTTCCACCCCGATGCGCCCGGTCGGCCCGCGCCTGCCCCTGGCCGGCAGCGGCAGTTCAAGGCGCCTGTCGGCGCGCAGCCGTAGTCTAAGCGGCGTCGGGTGGGGAGTCAGGAACGTCGTCGGGAGGTGCACGGGGTGGCCCAGCGCTTGATTCACCGGCCCGCCCGTCTCCGGCCGGCGCCGGTCGACCTCCGGCCGGTGGAGCTGATTGTCGCTCCGACCTTGCCCGATGCGGCAGCCGGGCTGCAGGGCGTGATGCAGATTCTGATGCCGATCATGGGCGGTGTCGGTTCGTTGGTGATGATCGTTGCCAACCGCAATCCCGTGATGCTCATCGCGGGCGGCATCATGCTGATGGCGACCATCATCGGGGCCATCGTCATGTTCGTGGCGCAGCGGACCGGAGCGGGCAAACGCGCCACCGACCTGCGGCGACGGTATCTGGACTACCTGGACAAGGTGCGGGCCGAACTTGCCGATGCCGTGCGGCGACAACGCATGCTGGCCGTCAGACAGCATCCCGAGCCGTCCTCGCTTCCGGAGCTGGTACGCGATCCGCTGCGTCTGTGGGAGCGCCGGCCGGAAGATCCGGACTTCCTGATCGCCCGGATCGGTACCGGCGCCAGTCCGCTCTGGCAGCGGGTGCTCGCGCCGCCGGATCGCGATCCACTGGCCGAGCCGGACATCGTCATCGCTGCTGCCGTGCTGCGCATCGTCGAGCGTGATCGGATGGTCAGCGGCATGCCGGTCGGCCTTCCGGTGTCCGGCCGGGTGTCGGTGGTCGGGCCGCCGGCAGCCGCCAGGGGGGTGGTCACGGCGGCGCTGTTGCAGCTGGTGTCCTGGCACGGGCCGGGTGAGCTGCGGCTCTACACCTGTGTTCCGCGGCGAGCTGCAGGGTGGCTGGGCTGGCTCAAATGGCTGCCGCATTCACTGTCGGAGGTCGAGTTCGATGGAGCGGCGCCCAAACGACTGGCGACCGAGCACCCGGAGTCGCTCGCCCAGCTGCTTGGCCCGGAAATCTCCCGCCGCACCGGCGAGGCCGTGCGAGCCGGTCGGTTCGGCCGAGCGGATCCGTCGAGATTCGGGCCGGCCATCGTTCTCGTTCTCGACCTCGGGGGCCCGACGGGCGATCTGTTCGCCGGTCTGCCGACCGAACTCGGTCCGGCCGATCTGGGTATACACGTCATCAGCCTGGTGGAATCCGCGGTTCACGAGCCGGAACGCGTCGATGTGCGGTTGATCTGTTCCGAGCAGGGCATCCTCGTCGAGGATCTCCGGCCACCGACCGACGACGACCTCGCCGAAGCCCGGATCAGGGCCGCCGGTGCCAGGACCGGTCGCCCGGACCTGCTCGATCCGTCCACGGTGCGGACCGTGGTCCGGGAGCTGACGGCGGTGCGCCTGGTCGAGGAGACGTCGGCCGCCGCGCCGTTGGAGGCGACACTCGATCTCGGCGATCTGGTCGGCGTTCCCGATCCCGGGAACTTCGACCCCCGGCAGACGTGGCAGCCCCGGACGACGAGCGATTTCCTGCGCGTTCCGTTCGGTCTCGGTCCGGCCGGGGAACGGATCTTCCTGGACCTCAAGGAGCCGGCGCTCGGTGGCATGGGGCCGCACGGCCTGTGCGTGGGGGCGACCGGATCAGGCAAGTCGGAGGTGCTGCGGACGGTCGTGCTGACGCTGGCCATGCTGCACCCGCCGGAGCGACTTTCGCTGGTACTTGTCGACTACAAGGGGGGCGCCACGTTCGCAGGACTGGAGGACACTCCCCATTGCGCCGCAATGATCTCGAACCTCTCCGACGACACCGGGCTGGTCGATCGACTTCACGACGCGCTGTTCGGTGAGATGAAACGGCGCCAGCAGGTGCTCGCGGACGCCGGCAATCTGCCGAACGTCACGGAGTACAACCGCCGTCGGGACAGTGGCGACGTGGCCTGTGCGGCGACGCTTCCCAACCTGTTCGTGGTGATCGACGAGTTCGGCGAGCTGCTGACGGCCAAGCCCGATTTCATCGAGCTGTTCCTGGCCATCGGCCGGATCGGCCGATCCATCGGCGTACACCTGCTACTGGCGAGCCAGCGACTCGAGGAGGGTCGGCTGCGCGGACTGGAGTCGTTCCTGTCCTACCGGCTGGGTCTGCGCACCTTCAACGTCGGCGAATCGCGGGCCGTGCTGGGCGTGGGCGATGCGTACGAGCTGCCTCCTATTCCCGGCTCCGGATACCTCAAGGTCGACACCACCGTTTTCCAGCGGTTCAAGGCCGGCTACGTCTCCGGCCCGTATGTGCCGCCGGTCACCGGCGAGACGTTGGTCGACGCCGCGCCCGTCCCCTCGCCGTTCCCGTTCTTCAATGACACCGCCGCCTATCTGGCCGCGATGACGCCCGACCTACCGGTCAAGGCCGGTGGAACAGACGTGCTGGCGGCGACGGTGCTGGATGTCGCCGTCGGGCAGTTGGCCCGCGCGGGGAGCAAGGTCGCCCAGATCTGGTTACCGCCGCTGCCGCAGGACCTCGCGCTCGACGCCGTACTCGGCGCGGTGGTGACCGATCCGGTGCTGGGTCTGCGAACCGCCGATTCGGTCGGCTCCAACGATTCGGTCGGCTCGAATCAGGGTGGTCAGGTTCCGGATTCGCTGACCGTTCCACTCGGGCTGCTGGACAAGCCGGCCGAGCAGAAGCAGGTGCCGCTGTTGCTGGACCTGGGCGCTTCGGGCGGGCACCTCGCCATTCTCGGCGCACCGCAGACGGGCAAGTCGAATTTGCTGCGCACGCTGGTGCTGTCCTCGGCCTTGAGGCACCAGCCGGGCGAAGTCTCCTTCTACTGCCTGGATCTGGGTGGTGGCGCGCTCCGCGTTCTGAACGGGCTGCCCCACGTCGCCGGGGTGGCCCCCAGGCTCGATGTCGATCGGGTGCGGCGCACCGTTGCAGAGGTGGCGGCCGCCATGACCGAGCGTGAGGAGATGTTCGGCCGGCTCGGTATCGATTCGGTGGACTCGATGCGCACGCTGTTCCGGCAGGGTCGACTTGCCGAGCTGGAGGTGGCCGACATCTTCCTGGTGATCGACAACTTCCCGGTGCTGCGCAGCGACTTCGAAGATCTCGCCGATGTGGTTCAGGATCTGGGCACCAGAGGCCCCGGCTATGGCATCCACCTGATTCTCACGGCCGGTCGGTGGTCGGACATCCGGATGCAATTGCAGGCGGCGATCGGCCACAAGATCGAATTCCGGCTCAACGATCCCGGCGACTCGGTGATCGGCCGGAAGCAGGCGACCAACCTTCGGCCGGACAATCCCGGGCGATGTTTGATCGAGGGCGGGCTGCAAGCACAGATCTGTCAGCCTTCCCTGCACTCGGCCGGGTCCATCGAAACCTTGGTGCAGGCGGTGGCCTCGGCCTGGCCTGGCGCTCCGGTCCCACCCATCCGGATGCTGCCCACGGTGGTCGAACTGGCCCGCCTGCGGGCCGACGCAGGCCCACGGGTCGGCACGGTCATCGGCATCGACGAGACGGACCTCAAGCCGATCGAACTCGATTGGCGCGGCGCGGATTCGCACCTGATGATCATCGGCGACGCCGAATCGGGCAAGACTTCGCTGCTGGAGCTCATCGTCAGCGATCTGGTATCGAAATACACCGACCAGGAAGTGGTGTTCGCGGTCTTCGACGTTCGCCGAACGTTGCTGGACGTGGTGCCCGAGGACTACCTCGGCGCGTACGCCGGGACCGCCGCGATGGCGGCCGGAATGGCGAAGGGCGTGGCGAGCGAGCTGAGCGGCCGACTACCACCGGAGGACGTGACGGCCGCTGCGCTGCGAACCAGGTCCTGGTGGCGCGGTCCGGAGATCTTCGTGCTGGTCGACGACTACGACCTGCTGTCCCCGGGGGGCGCCGGCCCGTTGGCGCCGTTCGTCGAGTTCCTGCCGCAGGCCCGTGACGTCGGTTTCCATCTGATTTTGGCCAGGCGCTCCGGCGGCGCCGGCCGGGCCCTGTATGAACCGATTCCCCAGCGGCTCCGCGAAGTGGGCGCCGTCGGTCTACTGCTGTCGGGCGACCGTCAGGAGGGTGCGTTCTATCCGGGTGTCCACCTGTCGGTCCAACCGCCCGGACGTGGCACCCTCGTTCGCCGCGGCCGTAAACCGTCCCTGGTGCAGCTCGGATACCGGCCGCGAGATGCACTCGATTGATCGCCGTGCGGTGATCGTCGTGCGGTGATCGCCGTTCGATGATCGTCGTTGGGGTGCTCGGAGGTGTGAAACCCACCGGGCCGGGGTCGACCGGCCATCCAGCTGAGAGCGCCGGGCAGCGCGTCTGCTGATCCGTGGCTCAGCCGGAGACCGCGCCGACCAATTGCAGAGCGGCGACGAGTGACCGTCTGGACATTCGGCCCACCGTGCCGCGCCGAAGCGCCCCGTCCCTGCGCAACAAGACCCACGGCAACTCTCCGGGCCGCCATCGCGGTACGAACCTTGACCGCGCCACCAGAACCACCGAGACGCTGTGGCGGCGGGCCGGACCGGGGGTCGCTGCCAGCCACCTTCTGGCCGCGGCAAGCCGCTCCGGTGCGGAC
>JALYVF010000132.1 GCA_030853385.1 Actinomycetota bacterium
GGCGTGCTCTGGTATCGACTGTTGCTCGACCAAATGCCGCTCAACGCAGCCGCTGGCCGGCAACTGGCAGCGTTGGTGATGCGCGTCGTAGCGCCGGCGAGCCCATCCGTGGAACGCCCGCCGCCGAACGACAGTTGAGCACTACCCCAGGTGTCGCAATCGCCCAGCTGGGTACAGGATTAATGGTTAGGCCCGCGCCCCCTGCGGACGACATTCCACCGTCACCCGGACACAGCACGAGGACACCATCCGATGGCACTGCACAGCCCCACCCGAGAGCGCGTCATCCCCCGCCCTTCTGCGGGCATCTGGCCTGACCTTTTCACCGCACCGCACGCACCCGTGCACGCAAGGACCGCACGGCTGCTCATCAAGCGAGCCGTTCGTAACCTCAAGATCAGCCTGGTTTTCCCCGACGGGACACGGTGGGGGGCGGGCGGCCCCGAGCTGCAGATCGTCAACCCTGTCGCGTTCTTCACCCGGCTGGGCAAGGACGGTTTGATCGGGCTCGGCGAAGCGTGGATGACGGGCGAATTCACCGCGGGCGGTTGGCATCCGGGAAAGCACGACACGGGCGCCGCCACCTCGGCGACCGACACCCTTGCGGCGGCCCTGACCGTGCTGGCCGGGCACACCGCAGAGCTGGTCCCCGCCACCCTGCAGAAGCTCCGCACGTTCTGGGAACGGCATCAGCCAACCATCGAGGAGAACACCCAGAGCGGCGCCAAGGAGAACATCCACCGGCATTACGACCTGTCCAACGACCTGTTCGAACTGTTCCTCGACCCGACCATGACCTACAGCAGCGCCTGGTACGAGGCCGGTGAAGAGCGGTCCGACCTACCGGCAGCTCAGCTGCGCAAGATCGATGGCGTTCTCGACTTCGCCAGGGTCGGCGGGGGAACCCGACTGTTGGAGATCGGCTCTGGCTGGGGTTCCCTTGCCATCCGCGCCGCGGCCGAGCGCGGAGCCAGCGTCACCACGTTGACTCTGTCGACCGCACAGAAGGTCCTGGCCGAGCAGCGGATCGCCTCGGCGGGGCTCTCCGATCGCATCGAGGTCCGCCTCGAGGACTACCGGGCGCACGCGGCCGCCCATCCCGCCGACTACGACGCCGTCGTCAGCGTCGAGATGATCGAAGCAGTCGGCGAGAAGTACTGGCCCGACTACTTCGGCGCCATCGATCGGGTGCTGGCCGCTGGCGGCCGGATGGGCCTGCAGGCCATCACCATCGAGCACGACCGGTTACTGGCGACCAGGGGCAGCTACACCTGGATCCACAAGTACGTCTTTCCCGGCGGAATCCTGCCGTCGCTGACGGCCATCAAACAGGCGCTGGGCGGGACGAAACTGAGGATCGCCGAGACGCGTCGGCTTGGCCCCTCGTATGCCACCACGCTGCAGCAGTGGCGGCACACCTTCAACGGAAACCTGCAGCGGCTCTACACCCTCGGGTTCGACGAAACGTTCGCCAGGATGTGGAACTTCTACCTTGCCTACACGGAGGCCGGCTTCGCCTCCGACTACACCGACGACTGGCAGCTCGGCTTGGCAAGGCTGTAGCTCGACTCAGCTGGCCGGACGCCGACCCAAGGGGACGAGCCGCAACCCGGCGGCAGTGATCTTCGCCGAGTCCAGCAGATTCCTGGCGTCGACGATCACCGCACCCGGCGCCAACGAGGCCACCTTGGCAAGGTCGATGTCGGCGAACTCGGCCCATTCGGTGAGCAGCACGATCACCTTCGCGCCGGCCGCCGCGTCGTAGACATCCGCAGCGGCGGTGACGGCCGGATACCCGTTCTTCGGCGGCAGATCCTTCTTCACCGTCGGGTCGAATGCCCGCAGCTGCGCGCCCTCGGTGGACAACCGCAGCGCCACCTCGAGCGCCGGTGAATCCCGCAGGTCGTCGGTGTTCGCCTTGAACGTCAAGCCCCACAAGGCAATCGGGGCGCCGAACAGATCGCCACCGGCCGCGTCCCGGACCTTGTCGGCGACCCGATCCTGCGCCTCCTCGTTGGACACCGTGGTGGCCGCCAGCAACGGGAAAGAGACCCCGTGATCCAACGCGATGGACGCCAACGCCTTGGTGTCCTTGGGGAAGCATGAGCCGCCCCAGCCCGGGCCCGCCTTGAGGAACTGGCTGCCGATCCGATCGTCATAGCCCATGCCCTCGACGATCTCGGCGACGTCGGCGCCGACCACTTCGGCCAGGCCGGCGATCGAGTTGACGAAGGACAGCTTCATCGCCAGGAAGGCGTTGGACGCGTACTTGATCAGCTCGCTGGACTCCGCCGAGGTGATCACTTTCTGCCCTGGCAGACCCTGGTAGAGCCCCGCCACCGCCACCGCTGCGTCGTGGTCGTCCGAACCGACGACGATCCTGTCCGGCTTCATGAAGTTCCTGACGGCGGTGCCCTCTTGCAGGAACTCAGGGTTGGACACCACGCTGATGTCCGGCCGGTTCAGCGTCGTGATGATGTCCTTGGCCGTGCCAACCGGAACCGTCGACTTGGTGATGACGATGGCGCCAGGATCGAGCAGCGGGCCGATCTCGGCGACCACCTGGTGGACGATGCGCAGATCCGCCCTTCCGTCGCCGCCGTCCGGCGTCGGCAGGCACAAGAACACGTACTTGGCGCCCTGCACTGCCTTGCTGGCACCGTGCACGAAGGTCAGGTTGCCGGCAGCGATGCCGCGGCGCATCAGCTCCTGCAGGCCCTCTTCGAAGATCGGCACCTGGCCGCGGGACATCCGCTCCACCTTGTCGGGATCGACGTCTCCGCAGACCACCTCGTGGCCGAGGCTGGCAAGGCAGGTGCCGGAGGTCAATCCGACATATCCGGTCCCGATCACTGCAATGCGGCCATCGGCCATGCGTCGTAGCTCCCTGCTTGTCCCGGCGCCCACAGGCACACGACCGGCGACCTGACGAGCCACCGGACTGCCGGGTCATCGTACGCTGACGGAGTGGCGGACCAGATGATCAGAAGACTCGGCACCTCAGGCCTCGCGGTTTCCACCGCCGGCCTCGGTTGCAACAATCTGAGCCGCAAAGGCACGGTGACCGAGACCCTTGAGGGCAGTAAAGCCGTCGTCCAGGCAGCGCTGGAGGCCGGCATCACGCTGTTCGATGTGGCCGACATCTACGGTGCGCCGGCCGGCCGCAGTGAGGAGTTCCTCGGTCAGGCACTCGGCGCCGAACGCGACAAGGTGGTGATTGCCACCAAGTTCGGGATGGACGCGCGCGGCGCCAACGGACCCGATTACGGCGCGCGCGGATCGCGGCGCTACATCCGGGCGGCCGTCGAACACTCACTGCGCCGGCTGCGTACCGACTGGATCGACCTGTACCAGCTGCACCGGCCCGACCCGGACACTCCTATTGACGAAACTCTAGCGGCGCTGGACGAGCTGGTGCAGGCGGGCAAGGTCCGCTATCTCGGCCATTCGAACTTTACCGGCTGGCAGCTGGCCGACGCGGCGTGGACGGCCCAGGCCAACGGGCGCACACCCTTCATCTCCTCGCAGAACGAGTACTCGATGCTGCAGCGCGACATCGAGTCGGAACTCATTCCGGCCGCCGAGGCGTTCGGGGTCGGCGTGCTGCCGTTCTTCCCGCTGGCCAACGGCCTGCTCACCGGCAAATACACCCGCGACCATGCGCCCGCCGATGCCAGGCTCACCAAACTGAAGCCGGCACTGCTGGAGGGCGCACCGTGGCAGGTGTTGGACCGCATCCAACGGTTCGCCGACGCCCGCGAGGTGACGATGCTGGAGGTGGCGTTCGGCTGGCTGCTGGCTCAGCCGCAGGTGGCCAGCGTGATCGCCGGCGCCACCACCGGAGAACAGGTCAGGGCCAACGCCGCTGCCGCCGTTGGGTGGGAGCCGACCGACGACGATCTCACCGAGCTCGACGACATCCTGCCTGCCTGACTACGGCGGCCGACCGGGTCGAGAGCGGGCCAGCTGGCAATTGATCAGCCCTGTTTCATCGATCGAGTACCGATTCCCCCAGCGGCGCCACCGAGCCATCCGACTGCAGGATGCCCATCCACACCGCCGAAGACTGGTTGAAGGCCTTGGCCGGCCGGCGCATCAGCGTCTCCTCCCAGCGCTGCCAACTCGCCTGGGCAAGTGGCTGGCCGGGAGTGCCGCCCTTCCAGGTGACCGCGGTGGCGTCGAAAACTACCACCACGATCGAGGCGGGATCGCCCCAGATCGATGCCACGTCGGCGAGCTTGCTGCTGGTCGGCTGCCGCATCAGCACCGCCTGCCCGCCGCAGACCTGCTGCAGGGTCGGCAAGAACTCGCCGAACGACGGTGCACCGCCGGCCATCACCGCCCGCCGGCCGTCCACCAGGTCGCAGATCTTGTTGACGAACGGTTGCTCGCCGGCACCTTCCCGCACCGGGAACAGGCTGCCCCACATCGTCACCGGCAGCACAAACGCAATCACCGCAGCCACCGCCAGCGCCCGTCGCCACCACGGCGCGAACCCACGGAGCCGGGTTGATGCTTTCCGCGAGCACAACAGGGCTGCTCCTCGATCGGCGACCTCGCGGAAGGCGAAGGTGGCGCACAGCAACAGGCCTGGAACGATCCCCGGCAGCAACCGCCGCATTGCGAACATCTGATCTGGCGTCACCGACACCTTGTTCAGGTAGACCAGCGCAAACATCGCCGGCGAGAAGAACACAATGCCGGGCAGGGCGTTACGCCGACGGATCGCGCTGACCACGATCGCGATGAAGCCGCCGGCCGCTGCGACGACCACGATCCAGGTGAAGTACCAGACCAGCCAGCTGACGGTGTACTCGTCGTACGACCTGGTGCCGTCGATCCCCAATCCCTCTGCCGTCTGCCGTCCGGCGATGGCGCCGACATAGGACGGATCCGATACGAAGTGGTTGATCATCCACAAAGGTCTGCTGACCAACGCACCGAACACCAGGGCGACGGTCACGCCCAGACCCACCGCCCAACCTCGACCGTGCGAGCGCACGCTGCGCGCCAGTCCACCGGTGACCGTTCGGAAGCTCAGCACCAACGCCAAGACGATCATGACGGCAAGCGCGGCCGCGAGCGAGTAGACCTCGGAGTGCAAACTGTCGAGATAGTGCGGGCTGTTCAACCACAGTTCGAGGACGCCGAGCGATCCGGTGATCGCGGCGCCCGCCAAGAACGACCACAACCATCGCCTGCACTGCTGCCGACCGACCGCCTCGACGGTGAACACGGCCACCAGGCCAATGGCAGCCACCCCGCCGACGACATCGAGCAAGCCGTCGATCCTGCTGATTTCAGTTGCACCTGCAAAGAGCCCGGCCAACAGGAACAGTTTCCAGTTGCGCCGCTCGAGCCCGGTCAGTAGGCACAGCATCGTCCCGCAGCCAATCACCACACTCGAGGGTTCGGTATAGGGCATGCGAACGAACGCCGAGAGCGGCATGGTCACCGCCAGCCCGACCAGCGGAAGCAGCGACCACCAGTGGCCTAGAAGCCGTCGACCGACCGCATAGACGCCGACGAGGCAGACACCGCCGACGGCCACCACCGCATGCAAGGCGCCTACCGGCCCGAAGATCCAACCGAGGGCACCGATCAGGCCGGGGACGAGGCCGGTGCCCTGGATCGACATCGAGGAATCTGGCGCGTGCCCCGACCAGTCCGTCAGCACCCCCGACACCGCGTTGGCTACTTGGATGGCGCCCGGCGAGACGAAGACATTCACGCTCGGGTGGTGGATCAAGTACAGCCCGGAGAGCGTATAGAGGCCAGGGTCTCTGGAGACGGCCATGTTCTGTGCGGCGAACGGCATGTTGATGGCGCACCAGACCACCGCGATCAACAGCGCAGCGCTGGTCCCCAACACGGCAGCCCTGGTCGGCACCGGGGTCCGCGGAATCCATTTTCGGGTGAGCAGGAAACCCACTACGAAGGCAGGCAGCACCAGCCACCAGCGGTACTGGGCGATGATCAGGGCAACGCCGATGACGATGCTGATGGTCAGGAACCACGTCAGCATCCGGTCAGGCAGCGACACCCAGCCGCGCGCGAAGCGGCGGGGCCAGTTACCCGGCGTCACCTCAGCTCTGGTGCGGGTAGCCGACTGCGGTCGGCGCGACAAAGGTCTCCTTGATCGACCTGGGTGACGTCCACCGCATCAGGTTCGCACTACTGCCGGCCTTGTCGTTGGTACCTGACGCCCGCGCGCCGCCGAACGGCTGCTGGCCGACGACCGCCCCGGTCGGCTTGTCGTTGATGTAGAAGTTGCCGGCGGTGAACCGCAGCGCCGACGCCGCCTTGGCGACGGCGGTCCTGTCGCGGGCCAGGATCGAGCCGGTGAGGGCGTACGGCGATGCCGAGTCGGCGGTGGCCAGCACCGCGTCGAAAGCGCCTGCTGCCGCATCGTCGTAGACGTGCACGGACAGGATCGGGCCGAAGTACTCGTCGCAGAAGATCTCGTCGCTCGGGTCGTCGCCCACCAACAGCGTCGGCCGGACGAAATAGCCGGTCGAATCGTCGTAGCGGCCGCCGGTGAGCACCTCGATGCCCGGGGTGGCGTGGGCGCGGTCGATGGCCGTCTTCAACCGTGCGAACGACCTGGCATCGATCACCGCCGAGGTGAAGTTCGTCAGATCTTCCACGTCGCCGACAGCCAGCGCCCGAACATCCGAGACGAGATCGTCGCGCATCACCTTCCACAGCGACGCCGGAATGTAGGCACGCGAGGCGGCGCTGCACTTTTGACCCGAGTACTCGAAGGCTCCGCGGACCAGCGCCGTCCGCAGCACGTTGACGTCGGCGGACGGGTGGGCGATGACGAAGTCCTTGCCGCCGGTCTCGCCGACCAGTCTGGGGTAGCTGCGGTAGCTGGCGATGTTCACCCCGACCGTGCCCCACAGGCTCTGGAACACCCTGGTGGATCCGGTGAAATGGATGCCGGCCAGATTCTCGTCGGCCAGCAGCACCTGGGAGATCTCCGGACCGTGCCCTGGCAGCATGTTGATGACGCCCGGCGGCAGGCCGGCCTCGGTCAGCAGGTCCATCGTCAGACCGGCCGCAAGCTGTTGCGTCACAGAGGGTTTCCACACCACGACGTTGCCCATCAGGGCCGGGGCCGTCGGCAGGTTGCCGGCGATGGCGGTGAAGTTGAACGGCGTGACGGCGTACACGAAGCCCTCAAGCGGGCGGTGGTCGGTGCGGTTCCAGATGCCCTTCGAGTTCGCGATCGGCTGCTCGGCGAGGATCTGCCGCCCGAAGTGCACGTTGAACCGCCAGAAGTCGGCGAGCTCGCAGGCGGCGTCGATCTCTGCCTGGTAGCAGGTCTTCGCCTGCCCCAGCATGGTGGCCGCGTTGAGCCGCGCCCGCCACGGACCGGCCAGCAGGTCGGCGGCGCGCAGCAGGATCGCCGCCCGATCGTCGAAGGCCATCGCCCGCCAGTCGGCTGCCGCGGCCAGCGCTGCCGCTACCGCTGCCGCCGCATCCTGCTGGGTGGAGTTCGCCGAGCTGCCGAGTACCCGAGCATGGTGGTGCGGTGCCACCACATCGAACGGCTCGCCTGACGGTCGCCGCTGCTGCCCGCCGATCACCGCGTTGAGCTCGGCGGTATCGGCGAAACCCTTGAGCGCCATCACGAGTGCATCGCGTTCCGCGCTGCCCCTGGCATAGTCCAGGACCGGTTCGTTGATCGGCAGCGGCGGGTGGGTGACGGCATCCATGTGTGCTCCTAGGTCTTGCTGTGTAGCGATCGGAGGAAAAACATCAGGTTGGCGGGGCGCTCGGCGAGGCGTCGGGTGAAGTAGCCGTACCAATCGTGCCCGTACGGCACGTAGATCCGCACCGTGTGCCCGCGGGCGGCCAGCCTCGCCTGCTCGTCCGGCCGGATCCCGTACAGCATCTGGTACTCCCAGCTGTCCTTGCCGCGCCCGTTGTCGACGGCCAGCCGGTCGGCGATGGCGATCAGCCGTGGGTCGTGCGAGCCGATCATCGGATAGCCGGCGCCGGCCATCAGCACCTTCATGGCTCTGACGTAGGCAAGATCGACCTGTGCCGGGTCGGTGAAGGCCACCGATTCCGGCTCGTTGTACGCGCCCTTTACCAGCCGGACCCGTGAGCCTTTGCCGGTCAGAGCTGCCAGATCTTTCGGGGTGCGCAGCAGCATCGCCTGGATGGCGATGCCGACATCGGGGAAGTCGGTCCGCAGACCGGCCAGGATCTCCAGGGTGGAGTCGACGGAGGTGTTGTCCTCCATATCGAGGGTGACCCTGACATCGGCGGCGTAGGCGGCCTCGACGATGGTGCGGGCACCGGCGGCGGCGTAGGGGTGGCCGCCATCAGGAGTGGTCGGACCCACCGGCAGGGACTGTCCGACGGCCGATAGCTTGACGCTCAGTTCGGCGCCGCGAATGCCGCCGGCGGCGAGCGTTGTGATCAGCTCCAGATACCCGGCGACGGTCGCAGCGGCCTGAGTCGTGGTAGTGGTGTCCTCGCCGAGGAAGTCGCAGCTGACCTGCAATCCGCTGGCGCGCAACCGTTCCACCGTGCCCGCGACCGCTGTCGAGGTCTCGCCGGCGACGAATCGCCGTACCACGTCGCGGGTGACCGGCGCCTTGCTGAGAATATCCCGCACCGCATGATTCTCGGACAGCGCCAGGATCGGCTTTCGCAACAGATACATGGCACCTCGCGATCGGTGCCGGCCCGGCCGGCGAAAGGGTCAACCCGAACACCGGCTGCGCGATCCATCAGCTGCACAGCCAATCGGGCGGTTGTACGATTAGATTACACGCATTCCGTCCATCCGGGGAGGGTGAATGGCCGCCTCGAACCCGCCGCAGCAGGCCCCTGCACTGCAGACCACCGCACTGCAGTCGACGATCCGGCGCCGGCAGCCGGCGGCGCTGCGCCGCAAGATGCTGGTCGAGGCCGCCCGCTCGGTGATCGCCACCCGCGGACTGCATGCCACCACGTTGCGCGACGTGGCCGCGGCGGGCGACGTGGCGGTCGGTACGGTGACGTATCACTTCTCCGGCATCGCCGAGGTGCTGGCCGGCGTACTCGAGGCCGAGATGCAGGAGTACTCGGCGCCGATCATGGCGGCCGCCGGGCTGGCACCCACCGGCCGCAAAGCGTTGCAGCACATCGCGAACGGGCTGCTGGCCGATGGGATGCGAGCTCGCGACCACTGGAAGTTGTGGCTTGATTTCTGGGCGTTGTCTGCGCACGACGTGCAGTACGCACGCTGGCAGGCCGCCGTCTACGACGAGCTGCACGCGCTGGTCGAACATTCGATACGCAGAGGCCGCAGCGACGGCTCCATCGGCGGCGAGGGCAATGAACACACGGCCGCTGTCGAGTTCGTCGCGCTACTGGATGGTTTGGTAGTGCAGTGCTATCTGCCCGCTGCACGGCTGAGTGCGGCTGCGGCGCGCAGGCTGCTGCTGGCCGGATGTACCCAGGCAACGCCGTCACCACTGGGCTGAACTCGGGCGGTAACACCGGACGCCGTACTGTCGCCGAAGTCGATCCGCCGGCGAAGGCGCGTCGCCAGCTGTTGGCGCCAATCCCCGGAGCGGGTCGTCAGACCTGTGGTTCGTGCAGGACGACCGTCGCTCCAGGAAACTCCGACCCGATGGCAAGAATGTCCCGCTCGAACGCGCGTTCAAGAACAACGTCATCCGGATCTGTGCTGTCGTCGGCCAGAATGATGTAGTCGCTCTGATCCGGTCGCACCAACGGCAGGTATATATCGATGTAGCCGACCGTCACGCTCGGCCCCGAGCTCTTGAGGCGCTCGGCCCGCGGCCGTGCGAAAGCCAGGAAACCGGCAACATCGCCGGCAATGCGCGTATAACGATCCGCCGACGGCCAGGTGACGCTTTCGATATCCATGTACATGAAGGAGACGTCTTCGAACCGCGCACTGGAAAAGTCGGTGCGCACCACAGCGGGCAGTCGCCAGTCCGCGGCGATCACTATGGGCCGACCGTCGAATTGGAGGCCCTTTATAGTGCCGGACCACTGGCAATCCCGAAGCACAACGCCCTTCAGGCTCAGCTGGCTCCACCGTCCGGACAACCGACATCGATCGAATTCGGCACGATCGCCGATCATCGTGCCAGAGACCTTTACCGACTCGAAGCTGCAGTCGACATAGTGCGTTCCTTTGCTGACTCGCGGCTCGTCCATGCTGGGATCGCCGAGAGACAGCAATCCGTCACGCCACATCACCCGGTCGAAGCTGCAAGAAGTGAGGTCCGACCAGATGAATCCAACGTCGTCGAAGGTGGACCCGTCGAAGAGCACGTTCGTCAGCCGGCATCGATCGAAGGTGAGCAGTTCCAACCGCGCTCCGCTGAAGTCCAGATCTGCCAGCGCCGCTCCGCTGACGCGCGGTCGTTCCCGCGCGAGGGTCGACAACGTCACGTTGCCGTAATCAGTCTGGCCCACCACAGGAATCGCAGGCAGAGTGAACCCACGGAAGTCCAGCCTGCCGTCCACTGCGCCGAAGCTCAGCGCGTCGAGCGGACCACCGCTCTGCAGCGCTGCGAGCACGGCACTGCTGCGCCTCTCGTCCGCTGTCCAACGATCGACCAGCTCACGCTTGTTGGCCACTGATCAGCTCCACAGAATAGGAACGCCGGTGCCGTAGCGACTAGTGTACTTCGCGACGTGAGCTGGCCACGACATCTTGGTGGTCACGTCGTACCAATCGCCTTCGCCTGATCTCTTGTTGATGTTCTTGAAATCGGGACCGAACTTGAATCGCGGCGTATCGCGCACGCGGGTCAGGTCGGGATCTCCCTTTGCCTGTTCGGACTTTACCCGCATCTTAACTTCATTGTCGATACGTTCACCCTTGTAGGTGTTATGGAAGTCGTTCGACTTACCCTGGCCCTGACGCTTCAGTACTCGAGCCTGTTGCTTCGGCGTGAGCGTCACCTTTCCATTGTTGAAATCAGTGTGGACGTCGTCGGTGATCTGTTGCAGCTTAGTCTTGATCGGGTCGCCGGCCGGGGGCTTGCTGCCAGTGTCGCTCGGGCCGTTGCCGCCGCCCTCACTGGATCCGGCGTCCTTTGATCCGGCTGAGCTCTCGCCCTCGCCGAACTTGGTCGAGCGGTTGCCCTGGGATTCGCCACCGAACTTTTCGCCCTTGTTCCCGCCCTTCATGCTCAACGCGCCCATACCGGTCACCATCACCAGGTCGGTGATCGATGCCTTGCCGGTGGCGACGTTGTAGCCGGTGTAGGCGACATTGGCGCCGTAGGCGAGTTTCGCGGCGCGAGCACCAGGAATCATGCTGAACGCATCCAGACCGATCTGCGCCCAGGATCCTTGGCCGGTGGCCAACTTCAGCGCCACATCGATGCCCAGCGCCAGCCCGCCGGCGACCAGGGCCACCGCTCCGAAGAACTCACCCACCACCGGAATGAAGGCCAGCACTCCGCAGATGCCAGAGATCGTCTTCAGCACGCTGGAGATCTTGGTCAGCACGTCCGCGTGGTCTTTGATCCAGCCACCGATGCTGTGCATCATGCTGCCGAACCAGCCGGGCGGCTTCTGGAAACGCATGCCCTTGGCCCTGTTGACGTCGCCGACCGCGGCCTGCAGGGCGTCGGAATGATCCTTGCGGACCTGCGCGGCCGCATTGACAGTCGCCTGCAAGTTGCTATTCGCCTCGGTGAACGAGGACTGCGCCCCCGACGTCGACGACACATAAGTACTGGGCGGCAACGTCTCGCCGGGCTTCAGCGTCGCGGTGGCGGTGCTGACCCGGGTCGTCTCGGCCTGGTCGCTGCGATGTGCCGCGTCGAGATTCGCCTTCGCATTCGCGGCGGTCGCCTGTTGGCTGTCGTAGGTGGACTTCAGACTGCTCATCCGCTGCTGGAAGCCGGTGAGCTTGTCCGCATAGGTAACCAGCGCGGTGGAGACGATCCCCCAGGCGTCCGAGGTGGTGTCGAGGTGGCCGGGCAGCTTGTCGTTGATGTCGTCGGTGAACTGCGTCCATTCATCGCCCTGGACCGTCCCGGCCTGCACACCCTTGATGGCGGTGGACGCTGTCGATGCACTCGTGGAGAACTCGCCCCACGTCCTGCCGGACGCCCTGATGGATCCCGGATCACCACTCAGCACAAAATCTTCCGCCATTACACCTCCACCTCCCTGCTGCGCCGCTGCTGCCGCGGCATTGTGCGACTGCCCCCTGGGTGGCATTCGATCAGATTCGACCGAATGCCACCCAGGGCACTTCGCTGCTGTACCGGAGGAATCAGCCGGCAGCGATCGCCGACATCACCTTTCCGCGCATCTCCTTGACCGACGACGTGTTCGCACCCAGCGCCGTCGCGATCTGGGTCAGGATCTCCTGGACGGCTTTCGACGAGCTGTCCCAACGCTGCTGAATGCCGGTGTACTGCTCCTGCTCGGAACCTTCCCACTGCGACTTCACCGAGTTGACGAACCCGGTGAGGTCGGCCAGCGAGCTTTCGATGCCGGCGATCACGCCTGCGACATCGCCGTGCGAGGCCTCGGCGATGGCTTCGTCATACGCCTGCTTCTCTTCACTCATGAGATACCACCTTTCAATACGTGTGCGGGCGGCCAGCACGCGGCGGCCGCATCGATGTGACGGTCAGAGAGTGGGAACGGTTGCGTCGAACTTCGCGGCCTTGAAGGTCGTTCCGAGCTTCGCGTTCTGCTCCTGCTCGTACTGGTCGTACAGCGCGCCGGCGTTGTGCACCCGGCCCTTGATGTCGGCCAAGGCCTTGTTCAAACCGGCCATGGCGGTGTTCCAGGCGTCGGTGAGCTGCGACCAGGATCCGAACGACGTGCCCTGCCAGGAACCCGACAGCGGCTCGATGGCCTGGATGAACCCTCTGGCGTGACCGTTGAGGTCCTGCTCGGACTTCTCCAGATTGGTGCTGTGTGTGTTGACCGCGTTGTTCGCGACCGAGAACTTCGTGCCACCCATGTAAACCACCCCTTCTTTTATCGGGACGTCTCGCGGTACGAGACCATCCCGCACCTGATGAAGCTGACGCTAGCGCCGCAGGATCGGTTCCCGCAGCTGTTTCCAATGGGGAGGACTCCCCATCCGACTCGATGTCCCCCGCCGGTGTCGACGGCACTCACCGAAGGCCGAAATTCGACGGATCGGATCCGATCCCCGGGACGAAACCCGTTGCAGGTGAGGCACTGTGCCGGCCGGCGCCGGTGCGGATCTGTTGCGCTGGGGCTGCCTGCGGGGGGCCGCCAGGACCAGCCGCGAGGGACCGGTACTGCTGGCCGATGGGGAGTTCACCCCACCCTGCCGACCGCCGTTGCGGCCCAGCAGACCCGGGCCGGGCGGCCGATTGTGCCACCTCGGCCGCCAGCGTCAGGCCGGCCGTTGCCGTCTTTCTACCCAGCCGGTCGACCCGGCGGCGACGCAGCCCCTCGTCGCGCGGGAGCAGCACGACCGGCAGCTCGGCGAAGTGCCAGGACGGCGTACCCCAGCTCCGCGAGACGATCACGGCTGTCGCTCGATCCCGCCCGTCGGTGCTGCTGTCGAGCCATCGCAACGCCGCCTGCAGCCGCCGGTCGACGTCGCCGTCTCCCCTGCCAACAAGCACGAAATGATCGGCTCCGGCGAGCACGTCAGGTAGGACGGCCGAGGACGGGCCGGCTGGGGTGTCGATCACCACCAGGTCGGCCCGCTGACGCAGCGAGGCAAGGGTGCGCATCACAAATCGCGGCGCTGCGCCCTGGCCACCCGCCGGCAGCGACAGCACCGGAACGGCAGCGCCGGGAGTCCTGGACGCCCGCAGGCGGCTGCGAGCCACCACCGGGCCACGGGCGGTGATGTCCAGCAGGTCGTTGAGGCCGCCGCGGGCCGCGTCACCGCCGAGCAGTGCCGTTACCGATCGACCGGCCACATCGTGCCCTCCGGCGACCGCGGCGACCGACGGCTGTGGCCGGCGATCCGCGGCGACCGTATCCAGCACCAGCACCCGCCTGTCCGACCAACCAGCGGCCGACAGCGCCAGCAGGGCGGCGACACTGCTGCGCCCCTCACCGGGAGTGAGGCCGATCACCGCGACGGTGCACGGCAGCGGCACGGTGGCGGCGAACCGATCCCTGGCCGCGGCGAAGTTGCCGATGTCCCTGCCCAGCAACGGGTTCACCGCCGAGCCGAACCTGGCCAGCACCGTATGCGCGTCCATCGTCACCTCCGTTCGCCGCTGCGGGAACCGTCCGGCCGTTGCCGACGTCATTTGCGATACCAACTTCACCACGTTCGGCGAAGCCGCATGGGGAGAAGTCCCCGATTTGTGGACAACTCCCCCGCTTCGGGCCTGCAGTCCCTAGGCTGAACAAGCGGACGCCCGACGGCTCGACCAGCGTCGGCCGCGCCGCTCCACCAGCGGGGAAGTGACACGACTACCGGCATTGATCAGGAGGAATCGAGATGGCATCGTCCTACGCCAAGTACCCATACGACACGCTCAAGGACATCGGCAGCAAACTCGACGGTGTCCACAAGACGGTCCAGCAGGGCCACTCGATTCACTACGTCGACGGCCTGCACGGCGACCAGCACGACCTCTCAGATGCCATCAGCGGCTTCCGGGGTGAGTGGAAGGCCAGCGCCGAGAAGCTGGTCGAGAACATCGGCGATACCGGAACGCTCTCGACCCAGCTCGGCACCACCGCCCAGCAGATCGACGAGCAGCTGGCGAAAGCACTGAAGCCTGGCGGCAAGGGCTCCGCCAGCGCGTGACGGAACTTCGGGAACTATCGGAGCGCGTCGACCTCAACCCTGACGCGCCTAGGCCGCCGTTCCCGCTGTTCATGGACCTGCCGGCGACCTGGTCCATGCTCGACACCAACCCGTCGAGCTGGGAGCGGTCGGCGCAGACCATGATCGACACCACCTTCCGCGGATCCCGGCTGGCGGGCAAGGAACGCCGGGACGTAATGGCGTTCTTCGATCAGCTGGTTGCCGACTGCCAGCAGGCCGGCGCTACTCTCAGCCTGATTCAGGTGGGGCGGCTGGAACAGGGCGGCGCTGCCAGCCTCGGCATCCATCTCGCCTTCGGTGACGAAGGACAGCCGGCGTCGGTCGAGATGGTGCGAGATACGTTGCCGCGCAACGGTATTACCAGGGAAGTCAGTTCCGGGGTCGGTCCCGCTGTGCTGCACAGCGAACGGATGACAATGGTACCTCCCGGCGCCACCGAGCTGGTCGCGCTCACCAGCATTCAGATCTTCGTGCCGATTCCGGGTACCACCTGGACGGCGGTATTCGCCACCGCCAGCGCCTACCCCGAGCTCACCGAACCGGTCGAGCAGTTGCTGATCAGAATCGTCGAGAGCTTCCGGCGAACGCCCGAACCGATACCGAGCCTCCCCGACGGCGACCCGACCGATGAAGCCGGCGATTCAGCCGACTTCGTCGAGCTGCCACGGACCAGCGCGCCCGGCATCGAGCGCGGTTTCACCACCCTGGTGCGCAAGCGCATCGAGCCGGCGCAGCCGCCCGACGGTGCCGCAGCGATTGACGATCACGATGAGGAGTCCGGCCAATGAGCGACCCACGTCCCAAGATCATCCTGCAGGCGCACGCCACCCGCTCCGCTGTCGCGCAGGCGTTGTTGCTGCACTCCACCGACCGCAGCTCGCGCGATCTGAAGAAGCCGTTCGGAGCGTTGATCGCCGGAACGGTGGTGGCGATCGTCATCCTGATCACCTTCTACATCGCCGGCCGGATCGGCTCGCTACCAAAGAGATGAGCAAACCTGATCGACTAAATTGATCGGCTAGGTGAGCGCCCTGTGCATCGCGTCGATCACGTCGAAGACCAGGATCAGTCCTGGGACAAGGGCGAGCACCGCGACGAATTCCAGCGCCTCGAACAGTCGTCGCAGTCGCATCCTCGGCACCTCGGCCAGGGCCGAGAACCCAGCAACAGCCAACACAATGATCACCAGGGCGAGCACGCCGAGGGTGGCAGCGGCTGCGAACGTTCGATCGGTCATCGACATCCACTGCGGCACCATGGTGGCCACCGCCGTGCCGCCGATCAAGGCCACTCCGAGCATCGGGACGACCTGCCGGACGCGGGAGAACATTCTGCTGCGCAGCGCGAACACTGCCGCCCCGACCACCCCGAACAGCGGCGGTACCCACCCCTGGGAGCCGGTGCCGGTGAGCTGGGTGCGGATCAGCACCAGCGCGGCCAGCGCGGCGGCGATCGAGCAGGCCCAGACCACCCCGGTGGCGATGGAGGTACCGCGCCGCACCGAATCCTCGACGGTCACCCGTGGCACCCGTTCGCCGCGCTCGTCCGCCACCAGCAGGTTCACCAGACCGGCGCCACCCAGCGCGAACTGCCCGGCCAGGCCGGCCCCGATCACCGCCAGCAGCACGATCAGCGCCGCCATCCGGTAGCCAGGCAGGCCGGCGAACAGCCCGATCCAGCCGGCCAGCGCCAGCACGGTCGCCGTCACCCCGCCGGCGGTCGCCGTCGACGCCTGTCGGACCAGTCCGACCGCGATCAGCGCCAACGAAGCGCCGGTCACGACGAGCATCAGGTTCGCGCCGGTGAAGCCGTTCTTCGGCGATTCGACCGCGTACACCAGCCCCGCTGTCGCCGGGATCGCGATGGCCGCGGCGTATCCGCCGCCGCGCTCGGTGACCAGCGCCCCGACAGTCAGCGCCACTACCGCGGCCAGCGCCGCCCCCATCCAGGAGACCGGACCGGGTGCGAACACCGACAGGATGGTGGCAGACAGCAGAATCGGCGCCATCAACCCGGCGATGCCGGAACGGCGGTGCTCGGCGGTGAACGCCGGCGCGATCTCGGCGACGGTGTCGCCGGCCGCGGATTCCACGTCGTCGACGAACGGCGGAGCGGCGGCGGCCGGCGCCGGCGTCAGATACAGCACCATGCCGTCGAGAATGCCGACCTCGTCCAACGAACGGTCCCGCGGCAGCGTGCCGAGTTCAGGGGTGGACAACACCCAACCGCGTGGGACGGCGGCGCTCGGGATCGACAGCAGTCGCAACACCATCGGCAGCTGCTCGGCCACCGGAGCCGATGCCGGCAGCGAGATGTCGACCTGCCGATCCTGGCCGGCGATCGTCACCCGAGTGAACCGTGTTGCCATTGCTCACCTTTCTTGCGATCGGTACCTCAGTGGGCGTTCCAAGCATGGCGAAGCGGCCCGCCGGCGGGGTCGGCCGCCGTAGTCTAAGCGGCGGCGAACTACCCGCCGATGGGCCACGCTGCCCATCGGAGCTCCGGCCGCAACGGACAGCCAGCGGCCGGCGGCTCCTCACTACTCTGACATTCCAGGGAGGCTGACGTGGCGCAACGGCTGATCCACCGGCCGGCCAGGAATCGCCCGCCCGAGGCCGACCTGCGACCCGTCGAGCTGATCCCGCCGCCCACCCTTGCGCAGTCGGGTGCCGGGGTGCAGGGGGCGATGCAGGTGCTGATGCCGATCATGGGCGGCGCCGGGTCGCTGGTGATGATCGTCGCCAACAAGAACCCGCTGATGCTGATTGCCGGCGGCATCATGATGGCCGTCACGGTGCTCGGCGGCATCGTCATGTTCATCGCGCAACGCACCGGTGCTGCCAAGAACGCCATCGAGACTCGCCGCCGCTATCTGGAGTACATCGAGCGGGTGCGGACCGACATCGGCAGGTCCGTCACGCAGCAACGCGAGGTCGCCGAGCACCACCACCCGCGCCCGGAGGCGCTGCCGGAGATCGCTCGCGATCCGCTGCGGCTGTGGGAGCGCCGGCCGACCGACACCGATTTCCTGGTCGTGCGGGTCGGCACCGGGTCGTCGCCGCTGTGGCAGAAGGTGTACGCGCCGGATGCCAGAGATCCGCTGGTCGAGCCGGACATCGTGGCCGCTGCCGCCGTCCACCGCGTCGTCGAGCGGGATCGGATCGTGGACGGCATGCCCGTCTGCCTGCCGATCTCCGGCCGGGTGACCGTTCTCGGCCCGACGATGCTGGCCCGCGAGGCGGTGACGTCGGCGTTGGCCCAGCTGGTGACCCTGCACGGGCCGGAGGAGGTGCGCCTGTTCCTGGTGTCGCCGCGACGGTCCGCCGGCTGGCTGGACTGGGTCAAGTGGATGCCGCACGCGCTGTCCGACGATCAGGTCGACGGCACCGCGCCCAAACGGTTGGCGGTGTCCAACCCGGCAGATCTGGCCGACCTGATCAATCCAGAGATATCCCGGCGGGTCGGCGAGCTGACCAGGTCTGGTCGGCTGCGCGGTACGTCGGCGTCGGTATTCGGCTCGGCCCTGGTGGTCCTGCTGGACGCTGCCGGCGACAAGGCCCCCGACGTGCTGGCATCGATCCCCGCCGAAATCTCGCCGGCCCAGATCGGCGTGCACTGCATCACCATGGTCGACCATCCGGTCAACGAACCGGAGCGGGTCGACGTACGGGCGTTGTGCGTGGACGGCGAGGTGCAGATCCAGGATCTGCGGCCACGGCGGGAGGACGACGAGGCGGACGCCAGGAGGCGGACAGAGGGCGCTCCGGCCGGCGAACTGGACCGGATCTCGCATGGAACCCTGCGGGCCTTGGCCCGGGAGTTGACGGCGGTCCGGCTGGTGGAGGAGTCCGGCGCGGGCGCGCCACTGGAATCGACGCTCACCCTGAGCGATCTCACCGGCGTGGCCGATCCCGGCCATTTCGACCCGCTCGCCACCTGGGCCAAACGCACCATGCCGGATTTCCTGAAGGTGCCCTTCGGGCTCGGCCCGTCCGGCGAGCGGGTTTACCTGGACATCAAGGAGAACGCCCTCGGCGGGATGGGGCCGCACGGCCTGTGCGTCGGCGCCACCGGCTCCGGCAAGTCCGAGGTGCTGCGCACCATCGTGCTGTGCATGACGATCAGTCACCCGCCGGAGCGGCTGGCGCTGGTACTGGTCGACTACAAGGGCGGCGCCACCTTCGCCGGGCTCGAGAAGACACCGCACTGCGCGGCGATGATCTCCAACCTGTCCGACGACGACGGCCTGGTCGACCGGCTGCACGATGCGCTGTTCGGCGAGATGAAACGCCGTCAGCAGCTGCTCGCCGAGGCCGGCAACCTGCCGAATGTCACCGAGTACAACCGCCGCCGGGACGCTGCCCTCGGCGAGGCCGAATATTCGAACTCCGCGCCGCTACCTCCACTACCCAACCTGTTCGTCGTTATCGACGAGTTCGGCGAGCTGCTGACCGCGAAGCCGGACTTCATCGAGCTGTTCCTGGCAATCGGCAGGATCGGCCGCTCGATCGGCGTGCACCTGATGCTCGCCTCCCAACGGTTGGAGGAGGGCAGGCTGCGCGGGCTGGAGTCCTACCTGTCCTACCGGCTCGGGCTGCGCACCTTCAACCCGCAGGAATCCCGCACCGTGCTCGGCGTCCCCGACGCCTACGAGCTGCCGCCGATCCCCGGTTCCGGATACCTGGCGGTCGACACCACCGTGTTCCAGCGGTTCAAGGCCGGCTACGTTTCCGGCACCTACCGGCCGCCCGTCACCGGCGAGACGCTGATCGACACCGCACCGGTGGTCGCGCCGTTCCCGCTGTTCAACGACACCGCGGCCTTCCTGGAATCGTTGGCGCCGAAACAGGACGCTGCCGATCACGACAACAACGACGCCGATGCGCTGCTGCCGACCGTGTTGGACGTTGCGGTCCGGCAGATGGCCGAGGTGGGCATCCGTACCTCGCAGATCTGGCTGCCACCGTTGCCCAAGCGCATCGACATCGACACCGTGACGGGGCCGGTGCGGGTCGATCCGGTGCGAGGTCTGTGCGTCGGCATCGGCAGCGGCCTGTCAGTGCCGATCGGCATGCTGGACAAACCGTCGGAGCAGAAGCAGGAACCGTATCTGCTCGACCTCAAGTCGTCCGGCGGACACGTGGCGATCATCGGCGCACCGCAGACCGGTAAGTCGGTGCTGCTGCGGACGCTGATCATCGGCGCGGCACTCAGCCACCTGCCGGGCGAGGTGGCGTTCTACTGCCTGGATCTGGGTGGTGGCGCGCTGCGGGCGCTGGAGGGTTTGCCGCACGTCGCCGGCGTCGCGGCCCGGTTGGACGCCGACCGGGTGCGCCGCACGGTCGCCGAGGTGGCCGCCGCCCTGGCCGAACGCGAGGAGTTGTTCGGCCGGCTGGGCATCGATTCCGTCGAGCGGATGCGTGAGCGTTACCGCGCCGGCCGGCTACCCGAGTTGGCGGTCGCCGATGTCTTCCTGGTGATCGACAACTGGCCGGTACTGAAGAACGACTTCGAGGATCTGGCCGATGTGGTGCAGGAGCTGGCCGCTCGCGGCGCCGGTTACGGCATCCACCTGATCCTGGCCACCGGTCGCTGGTCGGACGTTCGCATGCAGCTGCAGTCGTCGATTGGCACCCAGATCGAGCTGCGGATCAACGATCCGATGGAGTCGGTAATCGGCCGCAAACCGGCCGAAAACCTGCGGGCCGACAATCCAGGCAGGGCGCTGATCGTCCCCGGCCTGCAGGTGCAGATCTGTCTGCCGACGCTGGCCGCCGATCGGGCAGCCGACCCCGATGCGGCCGGCCAGGGACCGGCCGCCGATACCGGACTGCTGGGCGCCGGCCGGCCGGCCGACGAGTCGCCAGCCGACGAGCGGGACAGTCTGGCCGGCGAGCTGTCCGCGCTGGAGTCTCGGGGCACCGGCGAACCACCCGAGCCTGACTCGGACGCCGCAACCACCGGCCCGGCGCCGGTCCCGACCGGCGGCGGGGTGCCGGCTGCCGCCGCCCCCACCGAGAAGCTGATCGCGCAGATCGCCGCTGCCTGGCCGGGCGATCCGGTGCCGGTGATCAGGATGCTGCCGACGTTGGTCGACTACGCGGAGCTGATGCAGCGCGCCGGCGACCGCAAGGGCATTGTCATCGGCATCGACGAGGCAGAGCTCAAGCCCGTCGAACTCGACCTTTTCGGCGCCGACCCGCACCTGATCGTGTTCGGTGATTCCGAGTCGGGTAAGACCTCGCTGCTGCGAGGCATCATCGCCAACCTGGTGAGCCGCTACACCGAGGATCAGGTGATCTTCGGGATCTACGACGTGCGCCGCAGCCTGCTAGACGTCGCTCCCGAGGACTATGTCGGTGCCTACGCCGGCACCGTCGGCATCGCCCAACCCACCTCGGCGGCGATCGCCGCTGAGCTGGAGAAGCGGCTGCCGCCCGATGATGTGACGGCCGGCCAGCTGCGGTCTCGGTCCTGGTGGAAGGGCGCCGAGATCGTGGTGATCGCCGACGACTACGACTTGCTGTCCAGCGGCGGCCAGGGCCCGCTCGGTCCGTACCTGGACTACCTGCCGCAGGCCAGGGATCTGGGCATCCACCTCATCATCTGTCGGCGTTCGGGCGGCGCTGCCCGGGCCATGTTCGAGGCGGTTCCGCAGCGGCTGAAAGAGGTCGGTGCCACCGCCCTGCTGCTGTCCGGCGATCGACAGGAGGGCCAGCTGTTCCCGGGCGCCTACATGTCAGTGCAACCGCCCGGCCGCGGCACGTTGATTAGGCGCGGCCGGAAGCCGCAGCTGATCCAGCTGGCCTACCGGCCGGAGGATCACCTGCAGTAGCGGGCCTCGACACGCCGACCGGCCGCGTTCCGTTGACTGTTATCTCACATGTGAGATAACGTAACGCGGATGACTCAGGACTATCTCGGCCGCATCGGCGTCTTGATCCGGGACGCTCGCAAACACCGCGGGCTCACCCAACATCAGCTGGCCAGTGTGCTGTCGACCAGCCAGAGCGCGGTGAACCGGATCGAGAAGGGCAACCAGAATCTCTCGCTGGACATGCTCGCCAGGATCGGTGAGGCCCTCGACTCCGAGATCGTCGCGCTCGGCGCTGGGCCGACCCATCTGCGGGTGACGGGGCCTACCACGCTGTCCGGCAGCATCGACGTCAAGTCCTCCAAGAATGCTGGGGTCGCGCTGCTGTGTGCCTCGCTGCTCAACCGGGGGCGGACGACGCTGCGCAAGGTCGCCAGGATCGAGGAAGTCAACCGGCTACTGGAAGTGCTCACCAGCGTCGGCGTCAAGACCCGCTGGCTGAACGAACAGAACGACCTGGAGATCGTGCCGCCGGCCATCCTGCAGCTGGCCGACATCGATCAGACGGCCGCCCGCCGCACCAGGTCGATCATCATGTTTCTCGGGCCGCTGCTGCACCGGGCGGACGATTTCGAACTGCCCTACGCCGGCGGCTGCGACCTCGGCACCCGCACCGTCGAGCCGCACATGGCCGCGCTGCGCCCGTTCGGTCTGCAGGTCAACGCGACCGACGGTTCCTATCACGCCCACATCGACAGGTCCGTCGTCCCGGGGCGGCCGATCGTGCTCACCGAGCGCGGCGACACCGTCACCGAGAACGCTTTAATGGCCGCTGCTCTGCATGCCGGGACCACCGTCATCCGGAACGCGTCGTCGAACTACATGGTCCAAGATCTGTGCTTCTACCTGCAGAAACTCGGGGTAACGATCGGCGGGGTCGGCACCACCACGCTGACGGTCACCGGACAGCACATCATTGACGTCGACGTCGACTACGCGCCGAGCGAGGATCCGATCGAGGCGATGTCACTGTTGGCGGCCGCCATCGTGACGAACTCCGAGATCACTATCCGCCGCGCCCCCATCGAGTTCCTGGAGATCGAGCTGGCGACGCTGGAGGAGATGGGTTTTCGGTACAGCCGGTCGGATGAGTACCACGCCGAGAACAAGCGCACCCGGCTGGTGGACCTCAGCACGCAGCGGTCGACGCTGCGGGCACCGCTGGACAAGATCCACCCGATGCCGTTCCCCGGCTTGAACATCGACAACCTGCCGTTCTTCGCGGTGATCGCCGCGGCCGCCGAGGGCCAGACGCTGCTGCACGACTGGGTGTACGAGAACAGGGCCATCTACCTGACCGAGCTCACCAAACTCGGCGCCCAGGTGAAGCTGCTCGACCCGCACCGGGTGCTGGTCGATGGGCCGACCCACTGGTCGGGCACCGAGATCGTCTGCCCGCCAGCGCTGCGGCCGGCGGTGGTGATCCTGCTGGCCATGCTGGCGTCGAAGGGCACGTCGGTGCTGCGGTCGACCTACGTCATCCAGCGGGGTTACGAAGACCTCGCCGAGCGGCTCAACGAGCTCGGCGCCAGCATCGAGCCGTTCCGGGACATCTGACCGACGGGCTGGCCCGCTGCCTGGGCGAAATACTCGGGTGCCTTGGGCCGCCGACCTGCTTACGGTCCGGGCATGGATCTGCGCATCGTGACACTTGCCGAGCGACCCACCTTGAAGTCCTCCTTCTCCAGCGCCCAGACCGAGCCATGGCCCGAGTTCATGAACGAAGACCCGATGGCACTGCTCTATTACAGCGACGTCCGGACTGCGCACCCTGAATACGGGTTGATCGCCTATGACGCCGACGCCCCCGACCAGGCGATCGCCCGCGCGTTCTGTGTTCCGTTCGCCTGGGACGGCGACCCGGCGCTCGGCGAGCTCCCTGTCGACGGCTGGGACGGGGCAATCTGGCGCTCAGCACGTGATCGCCAGACCGGGAAGAAGCCGAATATCGTGTCGGCACTGGAGATCACCGTTCCCACGGATCTGCAGGGCACTGGTCTGTCCGGCAAAATGCTGGCGGCGATGCGGGACAACGCGGCCCGCCTCGGGTTCGAGCATTTGGTCGCCCCGGTGCGGCCGAACCGCAAGCATCTGGTTCCGGACATGCCGATGGCGGAGTACGCGGCGCTGCTCCGCGAGGACGGTCTGCCGCAGGATTCGTGGCTGCGCGTGCACGTCCGGGCCGGCGGCCGGATCGTCGGCACCTGCACACGCGCGATGGTCATCCCCGGCACGCTGCAGGAGTGGCGTTGCTGGACCGGCCTGCCGTTCGACGAGTCGGGGCCGGTCGTGGTGCCCGGCGCGCTGGTGCCGGTCCTCTGCAGCGTCGAGCACGACTACGCGGTCTATGTCGAACCAGGGGTGTGGGTGCACCACCGGTTGTGAACCAACCCGGCGTTGACCATCGGCCGGCGTCCGTAGGCTGACGATCATGACGCAGACGCTCGCCGCAGGCACCGGTTCCGACCCCGAGACCCGACCGCAGGACGATCTGTTCGGGCACGTCAACGGCGGCTGGTATGCGGCAACCGAGATCCCGGCCGACCTGCCATCGACCGGCGGAATGATGGACATGCGGTTGCTGGCCGAGCAGCAGGTCGGCGACCTGTTGCGGGAATCGGCTGCGGCAGCCGAGTCCGGCGCGGCGGCGGCCGGCACCCCAGCCCAACAGATCGGTGCGCTGTTCTCCAGCTTCCTTGACACCGACAGGGTCGAGCAGTTGGGCATCACTCCGCTGGCGGCGGAACTGGACAGGATCACCGCCGTTGACGACCTGGCCGGCTTGGCCGCGCTGCTCGGCGAGTTCGAGCGGTCGGGGGTGACGGGCGTTGTCCGCAGCTACATCGCCACCGACGATCGCAACTCCGATCGCTACCTGGTGAACATCCTGCAGGGCGGCATCGGGCTGCCGGATGAGTCCTACTATCGCGATGACCAGTTCGCCGACACCCGCGCCGGCTACCTCGCGCACGTCGGCCGGATGCTCGCCCTGGCCGGGATCGCGGAGCCGGACGCCGCGGCGACCACGGTGATGTCACTGGAAACCAGGCTGGCCGCCGGGCATTGGGACGCGGTGGCCTGCCGCGACGTCATCAAGACCTACAACTTGACGACGGCCGGCGAGCTGACCGCAGCGGCACCGGCCTTCGACTGGGCCGGCTGGATCGCGGCGATCGGCGGCGAGGATGCGACGATCGCCGAGACGATCGTCCGGCAGCCTTCGTACCTATCTGCGTTGTCGGCGGCGCTGTCGCAGCTACCGCTGGCGGATTGGAAACTCTGGCTCAGCTGGCACCTGGTGCACGCCTGGGCGCCCTATTTGTCCAGCGCCTTCGTCGAGGAGAACTTCGACTTCTACGCCCGCACGCTGGCCGGTACCGAGCAGCAGCGGGAGCGCTGGAAACGCGGGGTGACGCTGGTGGACAACTCGCTGCCGGAAGCGGCCGGCCGGTTGTACGTGGAGCGGCACTTCCCGCCTGCTGCCAAGCAGCGGATGGACCAGCTGGTCGAGAACCTGATCCAGGCCTACCGCGACAGCATCTCGGCACTCGACTGGATGGGGCTTCAGACCAGGCGTCGAGCCATCGACAAGCTCGGCCAGTTCACTGCGAAAATCGGCTACCCAGACAGCTGGCGCGATTACAGCTCGATCACCATCGACGCCACCGACCTGGTCGGCAACGTCCGCCGCTCGCTCGCCTTCGAAACCGACCGGCAGCTGGCCAAGATCGGACATCCTGTCGACCGCACGGAGTGGCTGATGCCGCCGCAGACCGTCAACGCCTACTACCTCCCCGGGACCAACGAGATCTGTTTCCCGGCAGCGATTCTGCAGCCACCGATGTTCGACGTCGAGGCGTCGGACGCCGCGAACTATGGCGCCATCGGCGCGGTGATCGGGCACGAGGTGGGGCACGGTTTCGACGACCAGGGCTCGCAGTACGACGGTGCCGGCAACATGGTCAACTGGTGGACCGACGCCGATCGGGCAGCATTCACCGAGCGCGCCGACACCCTGATCGCCCAGTTCTCGGCCTTGGAGCCGCTGGAGGTTCCCGGCCAGCAGGTGAACGGCGCACTCACCGTCGGCGAGAACATCGGCGACCTCGGCGGGCTGACGATCGCGCTGAAGGCCTTCGAGATCGCCCGCTCCACCGCTGGCGAACCGGCGGCCACCGATGACGATCGACGCGAGGTGTTCAGCGCCTGGGCCGCGGCCTGGCGATCCAAGCGGCGCAAGGAGCTGGCGGTGCAGTACCTGCAGATCGATCCGCACTCACCACCCAATCTGCGGGCCAACATCGCCCGCAACCTGGACGAATTCCATTCCGCCTTCGGCACCGTCGCCGGCGACGGAATGTGGCTCGACCCGGCCGACCGGGTGCGCATCTGGTGAACGGAGAGCCAGTTAACCTGGGTTCACTTTCGCCCCGGTCGCCTGCCCGGTGGCAACGATCGTTCGGGAGCCCCGCATGAAGCTGGACGGAACCTCTGCCATCGTCACCGGAGCAGCCTCCGGACTCGGCGCCGCGACCGCGAAAGCCCTTGCCGCCAAGGGGGTTTCGGTGTTCGGACTGGATTTGGCGGCCGGCTGGGAGAAGGGCGGCACGCCAGCCGCCGAAGTCACGGCCGTCTCCGGCGATGTGACGGATGCCGACGACGTGGCCGCCGCGGTCAAGACCGTCACTGAATCCGGCGTCCCACTGCGGATGACGGTGAACTGCGCAGGACTCGGCTGGGCCTCGCGCATCCTGTCCGGTAAGGGAGTCCACGACTTCGACCTGTTCAAGACGGTGATCTCGGTGAACCT
>JALYVF010000158.1 GCA_030853385.1 Actinomycetota bacterium
CCGGCCGGACCGCGCGCAACGGCCTGGTGATGGTGCTGGCCGCCGGCGTCCTGACCTGGCTGGTCGCCACCCCGCTACTGGTCTGGCTCGGCCGGCTGGCCACGCGGCGCGGCAGCGACCGGCGCACAGTTGGTTGATACCGGCCGCCCAGGATCAGCGGCCGATCAGGGTCAGTACCTGGTCGGCGATGGCCGGTGCGGCCACCACCAGGCCGTGCAGCCGCCGGCCGTCAGACGGGTCGACCACCCTGCCGTTCGCCCGCAGTCCGCGGCCGCGAGCGGCAGCGTAGATCTGCGCCTGATACGGATGGGCGATCACTCCCACCAGCGGGCCGTCGGCGTCCAGCAGCGCCAGCGAGTAGCCGCACCAGGGCAGGCCGGCGACGTAGTTGGCCGTCCCGTCGACCGGGTCGACCACCCACAACAGCTCGGCTCCGCCGGCCGGGCCAGGTAGCGGCATCGGCCCGAACCCGTCGGGGCTGTCGCAGGACTCACCCAGCACCGGAACGCCGGGAAACTCCCCGGTCAGCACCCGCCTGGTGTGCCGCTCCAGGGTGCGGTCGGTATCGGTCACCCAGTTGTACGGCGAGGTCTGGGTATCCGGATCGGTGCCGCGTCCAGCCGTGGCGGGCATGTGATCACTGCGACGCGCGATGGTGACGTGACGACCACAACACGATTGCGGCTGGATGTCGGTTCGGTGAGCGACAGACAGCAAGCACAGCCGGCAGCCAGGCAGCAGCTGGGCAGCAGCTGGGCAGCAACGCGGGGTCGCTGGCTGCGTGCCCGGATGGGAATGACGGATACCGGCCAGTATCGTCACCGGGCATGGGACGTGCGGATCTGGACAAGCGCCCGCGGCAGGTCGCGGCGATGTTCGACGAGGTGGCCCAGAAGTACGACCGCACCAACTCGCTGATGTCCTTCGGCCAGGACCGGCGCTGGCGTCGGCACATGGTGAGCGCGCTGTCGTTGTTGCCGGGAATGAAAGTTGCCGACATCGCCGCCGGGACAGCGGTGTCGACGCACGAACTGGCGGCCACCGGGGCGTGGTGCGTCGCGGCCGATTTCTCCCTCGGAATGCTGCAGGCCGGCGCCAAGAAACGTCACCAGCCGATGGTGGCCGCCGACGCCCTCGCCCTGCCGTTCGGCGATGCCACCTTCGACGCCGTGACGATCTCGTTCGGTCTGCGCAACGTGGAGGATCCGAGCGTTGCCCTGAAGGAGTTCGCCAGAATCACCAAGCCGGGCGGCCAGCTGCTGGTGTGTGAGTTCTCCCGGCCGTACCTGCCGTTCCGCTGGGCCTATCGGTTCCACCTGCGCACGGTGCTGCCGAAGATCGCCAACCGTTTCTCGTCGAACCCTGAGGCATACACCTACCTGGGCGAATCCATCTCGGCCTGGCCGGAACAGCAGCGACTGGCGGTGCAGATCGCCAGGGCCGGCTGGTCCGAGGTCGCCTGGCGGAACATGACGTTCGGGGTGGTCGCCCTGCACCACGCCGTCCGTGCCGGCTGACGTTTTCCAGCCGCAGTCAGCACCCGATGGGTAGTGCTCCCCAGGTACCGCTGCCCATTCCGTGGAACCGGCACGGGGGGCATTGTCGTCTGACAGGGGACGCCGGGAGGACGACGAATGCCGCATCAGCAGAACGGATCGTGGGGTGGCCAGCTGCCACCTCGACAGGGGATGACGGGACCGGCCATGCCGCCCCGACGACCAGCGATGCCGGCTGCTGGGCCGCGCCTGGTCGGACCGCAGCAGGGGATGGGCCAGCGGCCAGCACTGTCGGGTCCACGGCCAGGATTGTCGGGTCCTCGGCCGGGCATGTCCGGCCCCCGGCCAGGAATGCCGGCCGGTGCCCATACACCCCGCGCCATGCCACCGATGCCTGCGCAGCCGCCGCATTCGGCTGCGCAGTCGCACCCTTCTGCCGGCCAACAGCCACGGCAGTCCAGCCCGATGCCACCGCGGGCCGCGGCGCCGGGAACCCAGCCCCGGCCCCAGATCCAGGAGCCACAGCAGCCACGGCAGCAAGGTAGGCCGGCGGCCCCGAAACCGGCGGGGGCGGACCCGATCCGCGGCCGTCGCATCTACGCGGGTGCCGCCAAGTCGTCGAGGATCAAGATGGTCGCGCTGCTGGTCGGCGCTGGTATCGCCGTCGCCGGCGTCACGGTTGGCGCCTCGATGAGCTCGGCATCCGCGGCGAATCGACCCGCCGCCTCGAACAACACTGTCGACCTGGCCGCCCAGCAGTCAGCGGCCAGTGCGGCTGCCGCCAGCCGCAGCGCCGCGACCCGGATCGTCACCAGCACTGTTACCAGCCCAGCACCGGTGAGGTCGCACCCGAAGCCGGTGACGTCGCATTCGACGAAGTCACCGGTCAAGGCGGCGAAGACCGTCACCGTTGTCAACACCACGACCAAGGCGGCGAAGCCGGGCCCGACTCAGCTTGTCACCGTCACCCAGCAGGCGCCCTCGGTGGCTCCGCAGGTCGTCACGGTGACCCAGACGGTGCAGGTTCAGCTGCCAGGTCAACCGGTGATCTACCCGGCGCAGACCGTCACCCAGCGGGACACCGAGACCGTCACCGCCACCCAGACGCAGAACCAGACACAGACCGCCACCAAGACACAGACGGCCACCAAGACGCAGAACGCCACCCAGACGGCAACCCACACCGTCACCCAGACGGCGACCGCGACCCAGCGGGATGTGGCCACCCAGACGCAAACCGTGACGGTGACGGTCACCGTGCCGCCGGTGCTGCCGCCCGCCGGGCCGCCGCGCGTCCCGACCGGGACGCTCAGCGCGCCGTCGTCCGCGCCGGCCAGCACGCCCGCGCCCTCAACGAGCGCAGCGAGCGCATCGAGCACCGCGCCTAGCACGGTGGTCACCAGCTGTCCCAGCTATCGCGGGCCCACGCTTGTCCCGGTGCCGACCGGCACCTCGGCGGCGCACACCATGTCCCCGGATCGGCACCCCGCGTCCGGCGATCAGGACGCAGCGGTGCCCGGCCACCTGACCGGGTGCCCATCGGTTGCCCCACCCAGCAAGTAGCAGCAGCCGACTTCCGTCAACTGCCGTAGCAGCAGCGCACGCTCGATTCCCGACAACGGTCGGATCGGGCGTGCGGTGTTGTTCGCCGGCCGAGCCGGAAGCGGGATCGTGGTCGTGGAGTAACCCTGACCTCGGACTCGGTCGGGATCGCCCCTACACTGACCGCTGCACACTTCGTGAACGGATTCACAAGCTCGGCCGGCCGTCCCCATGCGCGGCGCGGAGCACAAGAGGAAGGTGGAAGGCGTGGCCAGCCAGGTCGTCGTTCCCGTCGAGGACAGCGCCGACGTCATCGTCGTCGGCGCCGGTCCCGCAGGGTCGACTGCCGCCGTCCAACTGGCCAGGGCCGGCGTTGACGTGCTGCTGCTGGAGAAGTCGACGTTTCCCAGGGAGAAGGTCTGCGGCGACGGACTGACACCGCGTGGCGTCAAGCAGCTGCACGTGCTCGGCGTCGACACCTCCGGTGACGACTGGATCCGCAACAGGGGCCTGCGAGTGGTCGGCGGCGGCGTCCGGATCGAGCTGCCGTGGCCGACTCTCGCCGACTTCCCGGATTTCGGCGTTGTCCGGCCGCGTCGCGATTTCGACGACCTGCTGGCCACCCTCGCCGTCAAGTCGGGGGCCAGGCTGCGGACAGCGACCAGCGTCGGCGCCCCGGTGATCGACGACCGCAGCGGCCGGATCGTCGGCGTCACGGCGAAGACCGAGGGCGGACCGAAAACCTTCGCCGCGCCGCTGGTGATCGCCGCCGACGGAGTGTCGGCACGGGTCGCCCTGGGGATGGGCATCAACAAGCGTGACGACCGGCCGCTCGGTGTTGCCGTCCGCCGCTACTACACCAGCGCGCGCACCGACGACGACCATCTCGAGTCGCACCTGGAGCTGTGGGATCGCAAGGATCCGGCCAATCCGAAACTGCTGCCCGGCTACGGTTGGATCTTCGGTCTCGGCGACGGCACGGTGAACGTCGGGCTGGGAATGCTCAACTCCTCCAAGGCTTTCGGCAAGACCGACTACCGGGAGCTGCTGAAGACCTGGCTTGCCGGTACCCCGCAGGAATGGGGTCTGCGCGAGGAGAACGCCATCGGCGGCATCGGTGGCGCAGCGCTGCCGATGGGCTTCAATCGCACCCCGCACTACGACCGCGGCCTGTTGCTGATCGGCGATGCCGGCGGCGTGGTGAACCCGTTCAACGGTGAGGGCATCGCCTACGCGATGGAATCGGCGACGATCGCCGCCGAGGCCGTACTGCAGGCCACCGGTCGCGGTGGCGCTGCCCGGGAAGCCGCCCTGCACGGGTACTCCACCTCGATGCAGCAGCACCTCGGCAGTTACTACCGGCTCGGCGGGATCTTCTCCGCGCTCATCGGCAACCCGAAGGTGATGCGCGCAGCCACCAAGCTGGGGCTGCCGCGCAAACGGCTGATGTATCTGGTGCTCAAACTGCTGGCCGGGCTGTACGACGGGACCGACGGCGACTGGGCAGATCGAGTCGTCCGGACGCTGAACAGGGCGGTTCCCAGTGTCTAGCAACACCAGTGGATGTATCCGACCGGATTGGACCGGACCGGATCACAGCGGGTTGAATCACAGCGAGCGGATCCGCCGCGTGCCGAACACCGTGGGAGAGGGGCTGGGGTAGATGCTGGACGCCTATCTGCCGATCGTCATCCTCATCATCGTTGCCGGCGGCTTCGCCGTGACGATGGCGACGGTGGTGTCGGACAAGCTCGGCCCGCACCGGTTCAACCGCGCCAAGCTGGACGCCTACGAGTGCGGCATCGAGCCGACGCCGCTGCCGGCTGGATCCGCCGGCCGGTTCCCGATCAAGTTCTATCTGACGGCGATGCTGTTCATCGTCTTCGACATCGAGATCATCTTTCTGTATCCGTGGGCTCAGTCGTCCGACGCTCTTGGCGTCTTCGGCCTTGTCGAGATCGCGCTGTTCATCGTCACCGTATTCGTCGCCTACGCCTACGTCTGGCGGCGCGGCGGACTCGACTGGGACTGAGAAGAATCATCCACTGAACGGGAAGCGGAAAGGACTGCGCCGCAATGGGTTTGGAAGAGAAGCTCCCCAACGGAATCCTGTTGGCGAGCGTCGAGAAGTTGGTGAACTGGACGCGCAAGGCGTCGATGTTCCCTGCCACCTTCGGCCTCGCCTGTTGCGCCATCGAGATGATGACGACCGGCGCCCCCCGCTACGACCTCGGCCGGTTCGGCATGGAGGTGTTCAGGGCATCGCCGCGGCAGGCGGATCTGATGATCGTCGCCGGCCGGGTGACGCAGAAGATGGCTCCCGTGCTGCGCCAGATCTACGACCAGATGCCCGAACCGAAATGGGTGCTGGCGATGGGTGTCTGCGCCAGCTCTGGCGGCATGTTCAACAACTATGCGGTGGTGCAGGGCGTTGATCACATCGTCCCAGTCGACATGTACCTGCCGGGCTGCCCGCCCCGCCCCGAGATGCTGATCGACGCCATCTTGAAGCTGCACGCCAAGGTGATGGACGATCCGCTGAACGCCGCAAGGGCCGCCGAATTCGAGGGCAAGCGCACCGAGCTGATCGCCTCGTCGGTGAAGTACGGCCGCGGCCGTCGGCTGCCGATCGGCAAGCCCGGCGCGGAGCCAGGCGTGTCTTCGGGGGTGAAGTGGTGACCGAGCCGAAGAAGCGCCAGGTCGGCAAGCCGGCGGACGGCGGCCCGGAGACTCCGCAGCAGAACCCGCCCGGCGGGTCAACATCGGTCGATTCGCCGGCGGCGATCGTCACCGGCGTCACCGACGATGCCGCGCCACAGACCACGGTGAGCGCCGCACCAGCCGTGCCGAGCGCGCAGCCGCCGAGCATGTCCACCGGGGTCGAGCGGACGGGGATGTTCGGCACCCACGGATCGGGAGACACCTCCGGCTACGGACTGCTGCAGAAGGCGCCGTACACGCCGCAGCCGGCGGCCAGGCCGTTCGGTGGCTACTTCGACGAGGTGGCGGACGCACTGGCGGCCGCGATGGCCGAGCGGGGCATCCCGACCGCCGCGCTGGAGCAGATCACCGTCGCCAACACCGAGATCACCTTCTACCTGCAGCGCGACCAGCTGCTGGCGATCCTGTGGGCGGTGCGCGACGATCCGGCGCTGCGGTTCGAGCTGCTCAGCTCGCTGTCCGGAGTGGACTACGGCCTCGGCGTGCCCCGTCGGCTGCACGTCGTCTACGAGCTGACGTCGATGACGTATCGCCGCCGGATCCGGCTCGAGGTCGCGGCCGACGTGGACGACCCGTACGTGCCGAGCGCGGTGCCGGTGTACCCCACAGCCGACTGGCACGAGCGGGAAACCTACGACATGTTCGGCGTGGTGTTCGCCGGTCACCCGGCGCTCACCAGGATCCTGATGCCGGACGACTGGGACGGCCACCCGCAGCGCAAGGACTATCCACTCGGCGGCATTCCCGTCGAGTACAAGGGCGCCGAGATCCCGCCACCCGACGAGCGGAGGGTGTACTCGTGACCACCACCAACGACAACACGACCGACAACAACATTGCCGGCGCCGGTACCTTCGGCGCCGACCCGCGACGGGCCCGCGCTGAGTCTGATGTGCGCCGAGCCCGCGCTACCGACACCACCGAGGGCCGGTTCTTCACCGTCACCGGCGGCGACTGGGACGACCTGACCAACGAGATCCGGGACAGCGATCCAGACGCGTCCGGTGAGTTCAGCGATGAACGCATCATCATCAACATGGGGCCGCAGCACCCGTCGACGCACGGCGTGCTCCGGCTGATCCTGGAGCTCGAGGGCGAAACGGTGGTGCAGGCCAGGACGGTGATCGGCTACCTGCACACCGGCATCGAGAAGAACACCGAGTACCGCACCTGGACGCAGGGCGTCACCTTCGTCACCCGCGCCGACTACCTGGCGCCGGCCTTCAACGAGGCCGCCTTCTGCATGGCGGTGGAGAAGGCGCTCGGCATCGAGGTGCCCGAGCGGGCCGAGGTGATCAGGGTGCTGCTGATGGAGCTCACCAGGATCTCCTCGCACCTGGTGGCGATCGGCACCGGCGGCATGGAGCTCGGCGCACTGACCGGGATGACCGCGGCGTTCCGCGAACGCGAGGAAGCGCTGCACCTGATGGAGTACCTGACCGGGCTGCGGATGAACATGGCCTTCATCCGGCCGGGCGGCGTGCAGCAGGATCTGCAGCCGGACTGCCAGCAGCGCATTCAGGACTTCATCGACGTGATGGATCTGCGGCTGCCCGAATACGACAAACTGCTGACGGGGCAACCGATCTGGAAGGCCAGGATGGAAGGGGTCGGCATCCTTCCGCTGGAGGGTTGCCTGCAGCTCGGCATCACCGGGCCGATCCTACGGTCGGCCGGTCTGCCGTGGGATCTGCGCAAGACCATGCCGTACTGCGGCTACGAGACCTACGACTTCGAGGTGCCGACCGCGACCGAGGCGGACTGCTACGCCAGGTTCAAGCTGCGCGTCGCCGAGATGCACGAATCGCTGAAGATCATGCGGCAGGCCACCGCCAGACTGTCCAAGCCGGGACCGGTGATGGTGGAGGACAAGAAGATTGCCTGGCCGGCCCAACTCGCGCTGGGCGCCGACGGTATGGGTAATTCCCTCGAGCACATCAGGAAGATCATGGGGCAATCGATGGAGGCGCTGATCCATCACTTCAAGCTGGTGACGGAGGGCTTCCACGTGCCGGCCGGCCAGGCCTACGTCGGCATTGAGAACCCGCGGGGCGAACTCGGTTGCCACGTGGTGTCCGACGGTGGCACCCGGCCCTGGCGAGTGCACCTGCGCGATCCCGGATTCGTCAACCTGCAGGCGATGCCGGCCCTGTCGGAGGGCAGCATGATCGCCGATGTGGTGGCCGCTGTTGCCTCGATCGATCCCGTGATGGGAGGTGTCGACCGGTGACGCAGGACCCATTGGATCCCATTACGGCGCCGGTACCGCTGTCGGTGCCTGCCGCCTCGCCGTTGCCCAATCAGGGCGACTCCGCCGCGCCGGCACCCATCGAAGGCTCCGATTCCCGAGGCTCTGATTCCGAAGTGACGCAACGACTTTCGGGCTCCCGTCGCAGCGGTGCCGCTGCACCGGCCGGTCCACCGGATCCCGGAAACGTGCACAGCAGCGAGAACCACCGGATCGGCGTGCCGCAGTTCCTGCGGACCGCCGTGGTGTTCGACGACATCACCCACAGCCAGGCGGACGAGATCGTCGGCAAGTACCCCCAGTCCCGCTCCGCGCTGCTGCCGTTGCTGCACCTGGTGCAGTCGGTGGAGGGCTGCGTCACCATCGGCGGGATCAGTTTCTGCGCCGACAAGCTCGGGCTGACGGTTGCCGAAGTCGAAGCGGTGGCGACGTTCTACACGATGTACAAGCGCACGCGGTGCGGCCAGCACCTGGTGAGCGTCTGCACCAACGCGCTGTGCGCGGTGCTCGGCGGCGACGCGATCTTCGCCAAGCTGTCCGGCCATCTCGGGGTAGGTCCAGACGAGACGGCGGGGGAGCCGGGAGCTGCCGGCTCGATCACCCTGGAAACCGCCGAATGCCTGGCGGCCTGCGACCACGCGCCGGTCGTCACGGTGAATTATGAGTATTACGACAACCAGACACCGGAGTCGGCGCTGCGGATCGTCGAAGATCTGCAGGCAGGCCAGCGGCCGCATCCCACCCGCGGCGCCCCGCTCACCGACTTCCGGACCACCGAGCTCGAGATCGCCGGCATCTACACCGACCTGCCGAACCAGGTGAACGCACCGACGGCATCGGTGGAGTCGTTGCGCGGCAACGAGATCGCCGAGCATCAGGGTGGCCCGACTATGCCTCCAATGCCGGACTCCTACCAGATGCCGGCGCTGCCGGCGAAGAAGTGAGGAGGTCGCGATGACAGCTTCCACGCCAGGGCCAGCCGCCACCGACCAGCCCGAGGTCCGGCCGTCCAGCCTCTACGACACCCCGGCCGTGATCACCCCTGTCCTCACCAGGCGGTGGGCATCGCCGGAATCGTGGAGCATCGCCACCTACCGCAAGCTTGACGGCTACACGGCGCTGCCGATGGCACTGAAGACCGAGCAGGGCCGACTCATCGAACTGGTGAAGAACTCCGGCCTGCGCGGCCGCGGCGGGGCCGGCTTCCCGACCGGACTGAAGTGGTCGTTCCTGCCGCCGGCCGACGGCAAGCCGCGTTACCTGGTGGTGAACGCCGATGAGGGCGAACCCGGCACCTGCAAAGACGTTCCGCTGATGATGGCCGACCCGCACTCGCTGATCGAGGGCATCGTCATCGCCTCCTACGCCGTTCGGTGCCACCACGCCTTCATCTACCTGCGCGGCGAGCTCGTGCACGCCCGGCGGCGGCTGGACGCCGCCGTGGCCGAGGCCTACGCCGCCGGCTACCTGGGCACCGACATCCTCGGGTCCGGCTTCGACCTCGAGTTGACGATCCACAGCGGCGCGGGGGCCTACATCTGCGGTGAGGAGACCTCGCTGCTGGACTCCCTCGAGGGCTTCCGAGGCCAGCCCCGGTTGCGGCCGCCCTTCCCCGCGACGCACGGTCTCTACGCCGCGCCGACGGTCGTCAACAACGTCGAGACGATCGCCTCGGTCCCCTTCATCGTGCTCGGCGGGGCCGAGTGGTTCCGGTCGATGGGCACCGAGAAGTCACCGGGGCCCAAGATCTTCAGCCTCTCCGGGCACGTGGCGCGCCCCGGAC
>JALYVF010000162.1 GCA_030853385.1 Actinomycetota bacterium
CGGTGACGCAGCGGGCGGCTCAGCCAGCACCGAGACTGGCCTCGAACCCGCAGCCGGTGCCGGCCCCGGCGCCCCGCCGCTGGTATCCGGCGCTGCCGGCAACGAGCCTGGCCCCGCCTGTGCTGACGAACTTCTTGCCTGCTCGGTAGCCACCATCGGCGCCGCAGATGGACGGAGTAAACCGCCTATAAATCCTGACTCAACCGCCGGTGACGGCGCTGTAGTCGCATGTCGGGGTGCGGCACCCGCCTCCACATCAGTCCGCTGTGCGCCACCTGACGCGCCGGCCGCGGACGAGCCGTGCCTGCCAGCACCGATACCGCTGCCCGGCGGTCGGGTGATTCCAGCGGAATCACTACCGACCGGCGAAGTGCCTGCCTGATCCGCCGGCGCTCCCGGCACTGAACCTGCCGGATGACCGACCGCCGACTGCCCGCTGTCCCCTCGCCCGTCAAGGTCACTACTTCGCGCCGCGCCGGAGAGCTGGCCGGCACCGGAACCATCCGGTGTCGGTGCTGCGGCACTGGATTCGCAAGGCCCGGACGCTGCAACGGCTTCGGGTGCCGCGCCGTCAGGTGCTGGCGGCGCAGCGACCGGAATATCAACAGGCGCCGCCCAACTTTCACCGGACCTGGTGGACGCCGCATTGCCTGTCTTGTCGGCGCCGCCAATGGCGGCGCCGACAGTCCGATCGCCGGCGCCAGCAACGCCAATCGATGTCGCGCTACCGGCTGCCCGTCGTCCGCCAGCGGCGGTGTCACTGTTCCTGGCGGACCCACCGGTGGCAGTCGCGGCGCCCAACGGTGTCGGTGGCCCGGTAGGAGCTTTCCGCACCGCACCCAAGCCGCCACCGCCGGGACCGCTGCCAGGGCCGAATCCCCCAACGCTGTCGCCACCGCCGAGCATCCGGCCGAGCGAGCCGGCCCTGGAAGCACCGCCTGCTGCTGCGGCTCCCATCCGGCGAGCGACCCGGCTTCCCGCGTCTATGTCCTGCACCGCGCCGCCCAGGCGCTGCATGATGCCCATGCTCGCCGACGCCGCAGTCGGGAACCACTTACTGACCATGCCCGGCGCCAGCGCAGCCACCGCGAGCGTCGCCGTCACAGTCAGCAGGCCTTGCATGCCCTCTTCCAGCGCCCTGACCTGCGCCAGCTTCGCGATCAGCGCGATGATGGGGCGCAGCAACAGGATGGTCCACAGCAGGCCCCAACCAATGCTTGACCACGTACGTGCCTTATCCGAGCCGGCCGAGCCGGCGTACTGCAGCAGCATCACCGCCAGCACAAACGGAATGAACTGGCTCGTCAGGAAGACCACCACCCACACCACCAGCGCGCAGATCATCCCGATCACGCACACCAGCGCCACCACGATCCATTGCAGGAATCCGGCCCGGCTGCCGATGCCGATCGCGATCCGCGTCGCTGTCTGTCCGAGCGAGCCCAACGACGACGCGGGGCCGCCCGCGTCGCTACCGGCGATCGCCTGCGCCACCAGATCGGACGCAGTGAACGCCAAGGTGAGCAGGCTGGCGCCGGCACCCATCGCGATGCCCCAGCGCAGCAAACCCAGTGTCGACGGGATGATCTGGCCGACCCGTCCGGTGAATACCGCCCACGCCAGAGCCAGCAAAAACAGGATCATCACCAACACCCCTGAGAGACCGGCGATCTGGTTGAACACCTTGGACGTCGGTCCGGTCATCTGCGGATAGGCGGTATGAGTGGCGGCGTCCGCGACCAGTCCCGAGGAGAACGCCATCCCCTTCGCCGCCATCTGCGCCAGGCACTTGTCCGGTTCGCTGCCGCAGCTGACAACACCCCAAATCTTCTTCCACGCATCAGGACTGACGATGGTCACGATCGCGATACCCGCGGCGACCAGAGCGGCTAGGACTCCGCCAGCGACGAACCCGCCTGCCGCGATCGCAACGACTACTCCTGCGATGACCACATCGGTCACGATGTGCACGGCCCCCGCTTCCTTAGCGATCCTCTTGCCGTCCTGCATGAACGCGAACCA
>JALYVF010000297.1 GCA_030853385.1 Actinomycetota bacterium
GAAGGTCCGCGACGATGACGGCAACCACCTGACCGACGTGGCACTGCAGTTCCGGGTCGACTTTCCGGCCGGTGAGGCCGGAGACGCGGCCAGGGCCGTGCTGCCGGACGCGGTCCGCAAGTCGCACGAGCGGCTGTGCACGGTGAGCAGAACGGTCGAGCTACCGACACCGGTCACGGTGCAGATCGACGACGTACAGATCGAAAACGGGCAGATAGAAGACGTGCAAAGCCAGGACTGACGCGCTGGTCAGGACCAGTGCGGCAGGGCGATCAGGATGCAGATCCAGCCGGCGACCATGCCGACGGCAGCGCCGGCGGCCAGGAAGCGCAGCACCGGAAGCCCGCGCGACAACCACAGCGCCGGGGCCATCCCGGCAGCGATCACTACGTTGACGCCGATGGCCAGTGCCGGCACATTACTCAGCCCGGTGGTGAGCACCAGCAGCGCCACGGCGACCAGCAGCGCCATGAAGATCGCCAGTGTGATCCCTGGAGCCCAGGCCGGCCGATCGCCGTCCGCCCGCCACTCCTCGACCCAGCGCCAGTCGCGATAACGCGGCTCATTGTCGATGGCGCTGTCGGGGTCGGCGTCAACTTCGTTGTCGACGTCACCGCCGATGGGGTGCTCGACCCCCGCGCCGTCTTCCGGCTGCGGCTCGGCGAAAACGGCCCGCTGCTCGGCACCGTCGACGCCCTGCTCGGCGACCCCGAGCTGCCGCCAGGAGACCTGGTTCGCGTCGCTGTCGGTCATGCCGCCCAGTCTGTCACGCACGTTAGGCCCGCTCGAGGGCCGCGAACGCCACCGCGCCAGCGGTGGCGACATTGAGCGAATCGACTCCCCCCGACATCGGAATCCGCACCAGCAGATCGGCGGCGGCTAGCGCAGCGTCGGTGAGGCCAGGACCTTCCGAGCCGAGCAACACGGCGGTCTTGCGGGTGTGCAGGCCGGCGGCGGCCAGCGGCACCGCCGACGACTGCGGCGTCAACGCGGTGAGGGTGAACCCGTTGTCGTGCAACAGTTTCATCCCGCCGGCGACCCCACCGGGCAGCGGAGCGAACGGCACGGCGAGCACGTGTCCCATCGACACCCTGACGCTGCGCCGGTACAGCGGATCGGCGCAACCGTCGGCCAGCAGCACGGCATCGATTCCCAGCGCGGCGGCGTTGCGGAAGATGCCGCCGAGGTTCTCGTGATCGCCGATGCCCTCCAGCACCGCGACGGACCGTGCGGTTCTCAGCAGCGCGGCGGCATCCGGGAACGGTGCTCGGTCGGCGACCGCCAGCACCCCGCGGTTGAGGTGGAAGCCGACCACCGCGGCCATCAGTTCGGCGGACGCGAGATAGAACGGCGCAGGCAGCCGGTCGAGATCGGTGGCCAGCTCGTCGTACCGGCGAGCCACCCCGAGCAGTGCCCGCGTCGGGTAGGTGGAGGCGATCAGCCGCCGGACCACCACCGTCCCCTCGGCGATCACCAGCCCGCGGCCGCCGGGTCGATCGGGTCGCCGGTCGGCCCGAGTCAGGTCGCGGAAGTCGTCCAGCCGGGGATCGGCGGGATCGTCCACCTCGATGCGGATGCTCACGGTGGCGAGTCTGCCGGATCCGCCGAGTGAGTTTGACGCATCTACGAACCCGGCAACGGTGGTCCGCAGCTCTTTCTCGACGCGAATTCGTGGGAATGCCGGATCCACGTGAAAGGAGCATCCGGAACGTGTCACCCCCCACGGCCCCGACCCCGCAAGCCGGCACCCGGTGGATCGATGAACCGCGAAGGAGAATCGGTCCTGGACACGAACGGGACCAACCAACAGATGTCTCACCAATCTGGTAGACTTTCATCAGTCTACTAGCGGAATGGTGGTTGCTTGAAGATGTTGGTCTTCGCGTTGGACTCGAGGTCGGGTGTCCCGACGTACGTGCAGTTGCAGCAGCAGGTGAAGCACGCGATGAGAATCGGGGTGCTGCGGCCGGGGGGCCAGCTGCCGACGGCGAAGGAGGTCGTCGAGTCGCTGGGCATCAATCCGAACACCGTGCTGAAAGCGTATCGGGAGTTGGAGCGAGATGGGCTGGTGGAACCGCGGCAGGGCCAGGGCACGTTTGTGATCGCCGATCTGCTGTCGGTGGCGCCGGCGGAGCTAGCGAGGTTGCGCCGGCAGTTGGGCCGGTGGGTGCGGCAGGCTAGCGCCCTCGGGATGGACATCGACGACATCACGGAGTTGTTCAACGGCGAGGTGGCCGCGGTGCTGAGGAAGGAGGCGACGGCGTGAGACTTCATCTTGTCGCAAAGGGACCGGCCGAGGTGGACAGCGGATTGAAGGCGAACGTTGACATCTCGGCTGGTTCGGCGTCGGGGAGTGCGGTGAGATGTTCCGGGGTGGGAGTCCGGTACGGGCGGCGGTGGGCGCTGCGGGACTGCACCGTGGACGTGCCAGCTGGTTCCGTTGTCGCCGTGGTCGGTTCTAACGGTGCCGGTAAGACGTCTTTGCTGCGCGCAGTGAGCGGGCTTCAACGCTGCGCGGAGGGCGGCGTGGAGCTGTTCGGGCGGCCGTTCGACCGGGACGATCGGTCCCAGTTGGCTCTGGTGGGGTATGTGAGCCAACGAAAGGCTTTGTACCCGCGGTTCCGC
>JALYVF010000197.1 GCA_030853385.1 Actinomycetota bacterium
TGATCGGAGCCGGCGGCGGGAACGCTGCCGGGGGCGCCGCTGGCTGAGGTGCGGCCGGCGCGCTCGGCTGGAGGTGCCCGAAGGCTCCGCCGGTATCCGGTTCAGCGGCGGCCGGTGCGGCGGTAGCCGGCGGTGCTGCGAGCGCCGTTCGCGCTGCTGCCGCTGGCGCTGCTGGTGCATCGTCGACCGACACCCCGTGGTCGCTGATCAGGTCGGCCAGTCCGCCGGCATAGCCCTGCCCGACGGCGCGGACCTTCCAGTCGGTGCCCCGGCGGTACAACTCGACCGCCACCATGATCGATTCGGCGTCCAGACCGGTGACCTGGTAGCTCGCCACCGGCGTCCCGGAGGCATCGGCGACGGTGGCCACCGGCGGTGCGATCTGGCCGAATCGTTGGCCCGGCGTGCCCAGGTTCACCACGGCGCGCACGGTGTCGACGTCGGCCGGGATCTGCGCCGGGTCGATCTCCAGCCGCCAGCCGGCGCCGGCCTGCACGCACTGGACACCGGGGCCCTTGGGCTGGTCGAAAAAGACGAAGTCGGAGTCCGAGCGCACCTTGCCGTTCCCGGTGACCAGCAGGGCCGACAGGTCGGTCGGCGCCTGCACGGCAACGGAGACAGTGACGGCCGAGGCCGGCAGTGGCGCGTTCTGCCCCTTTGCAAGGGTGATGGGTGAGGTCACGATGCTCCTTCAATTCGGGGCTGCTGACACCGATCCTGCCAGGATCACAGTTCCGCGGCAGCGAGTTGACCGCAGGCGGCAGCGATCTCCTGGCCTCTGGTGTCCCTGACCGTGCACGCCATACCCTTGGCACGCACCCGTCGGACGAACTCGTCCTGCACCGGCTTCGGCGAGGCGTCCCACTGCGAACCCGGGGTCGGGTTCAGCGGGATCAGGTTGACGTGCACCAGCTGGCCGAGATGCTCGCGCAACAAGGCGCCGAGCGCATCGGCCCGCCACGGCTGGTCGTTGATCTCGCGGATCAGCGCATACTCGATCGACACCCGGCGACCGCTGGTGTCGGCATAACGGCGGGCGGCACGCAGCACCTCGTCGATCTTCCACCTGTCGTTGACCGGTACCAGGGTGTCGCGCAGTTCGTCATCAGGACAATGCAGTGAGACAGCAAGGCGCACTTGGAGTTTCTCGTCCGTCAGCCGCTCGATTGCTGGTACAAGGCCGACGGTGGAGACGGTGACCGAACGGGCCGAGATACCGAGCCCGTGCGGGTTCGGCGCGATGATCTGACGGACCGCCGACAGCACCCTGCTGTAGTTGGCCAGCGGCTCGCCCATCCCCATGAACACGACGTTGGACAGCCGACCGGGTTCGCCGAGGGCGCCGTCCCTGGCCGCTGCCGCTGCCAGCCGCACCTGTTCGACGATTTCCGCCGTCGACAGGTTGCGCTGCAGGCCGCCCTGCCCGGTCGCGCAGAACGGGCAGGCCATCCCGCAGCCGGCCTGACTGGAGACGCACAGGGTGATCCGTCCCGGGTAGCGCATCAGCACCGACTCGATCAGGGTGCCGTCGTGCGCGCGCCACAGCGTCTTGCGGGTGCCGCCGGCATCGCAGGCGATGGACCGCACCTCCGTCAGCAACTCCGGCAACAGGGCGTTGACGAACTCGCTCTTGCCGACAGCCGGCAGGTCCGTCATCGCGGCGGGGTCCGTCGTCAGCCCGCCGTAGTAGTGCCTGGCCAGCTGATCGGCCCTGAAGCCCGGCTGGCCGGCGGCGAGCACGGCCGCAATGCGCTGAGCCGGCTCGAGATCGGACAGGTGGGTGGGCGGCTTGCCGCGGCGGGGGGCGGTGAAGATGAGCGGAAGGGCGGCGCGGGCGGGCCGGCTGCGCTCGGTGGGTTCAACAGTCATGACGGTGGCAATTCTCCCACGTCAGCCGTAGGGAATCGGTTTCGAGCCGAGGCCGATCACCGAGCCGACCAGCTGTGAGTCGCCGGGCGCCTGCACGCCGCAGCTGACAAATGCGGTGTTGCCGCCGGATTCGGTTCCTGGCAGCAGTGGTTTGCTGCCGGCGCGGATCAGTAGTTCGCCGCTGGCGACCGGCCGGTCGGAGCCGATCAGGACCGCGGCCAACGCGCGACAGCTGGCCGCCGTCCCCGCATCCGTCGGGTCCTTGACCCAGGCCACGCCCAGCACTTCGCCGCCGTGCTCCAGCAGGCAGCTGGCGCCGGGTGGCATTGACTCCAGGTCGTCGGTCGCGCTGTTGAAGCACACTCGCAGGTCGACCGGTCGCTTGGCGGGGTCGGCCAGCTCGACCGTCGTCCCGCGGAAGCCGGCGGGTTCACTGTCGCTGCGGACGGACGGCGGGGCGAGCCCGGTGACGCAGGCCTGCCAGCCGGTCGGGCCACCGAAGGCGACCCGCTGATGGTCGAGCGGAAAGGTCCAATAGCCCCAGTTCACCTCGCCGATGGTGCGGGTCGGCATCTCGGTGGGGGCGAGGTCGCACCCCAGCGGCGGGCCGGCGGCGATCGCCGATCTGCTGAATTCCACCTCGGAGGTGTGCCGGTCGGTGCACGGCACCACGCTGAAGTCGGCACCGGCCTGCAACAGGCAGGATCCGGCCGGCGGTGGCGGGACCAGCGGCGGCGCGGTGGCCACACCTTGGATGTCCCGCCCGTTGATGTGGTTGACGACCAGCAGTCCCAGCACCGCGGCGACAATCACCGCGACGCCAAGGACTTTGTGATCGACACCGCCCATAGTCGGATGTTATCCCTCGGCGGACGGCGCATTACCTGTTGCGGCGAGCGTCCCTGCGCTGAGCTCGGTAGGCATCCCGTTCGGCGCGCGCCTCGGAGGTCGCGCCGGACGACCCGCCGCGGTACATCACCGCGCCGAGTGCGGCCGGAATCAGGAAGAACACCCAGCCCCATCCCCAGCCGTGAAAGGCAAGTCCGACGATGACGTACAGCAGGGTGGCTAGCGGTCCGGCGAGGTACAGCCAGCGCATTGCTCCCTCGCGGCTAGTGGCGCGCTCCGGGTCTGTCACCTTCGTAACGGTGCCACCCAGGGTGCCGGTTGGCCGGTGACAGATGTCAGGGACGACGTCGAGAGCTGTCAGACGCCTACGCCCGGTATGCCCGAGCACGCGTAGAACCGGCTACCGGTACGGAAGCGGCTTGTCCCCCAGCCCGACAACGGAGCCGACCAGCTGACGACCCGACGCCGCGATCACGTCGCAGGCCAACCCTGGGTCGACGGGATGTTGGGCGCCGTCTCCTGGATCACGCACCATCACCGTGCCCATGGTCGAGTCGATGCTGGTCCGGGACTGCAGGCCGCCCAGCCGACGTGACTGCCGAACGAGATCTTGGTGGTAGAGATCGACGTCATCGGTGGCGCCCAGCTGCCGGAACCGTAGTTCCAACCGAAAGCGACTCCGCCGGAACACGCTGCGGTGGGCGGCTTTCGGGCCGGCCAACTCTGGACGACCTCGCCGGCATGCGGTACCGAACACTCGACAACCGGGTCGACGGCCGGCACCGGTTCGTCGGTCCGAGCAACGCAACTGCCGACCGCCGGCGGTGGGATCGGCGGCAGCGCAACAGCTGTGCCGTCCACGTCCCGAGCCATCACCCGATTCACGATGACCATCGCGAGCAGTGTCAGCACGATCAGTACCAGCCCGGCGCTCCTGCGATCAAGACTCGACACGCCGTTTTCCCGGTCTCGTTAATGGCGCTGTGCGTTGGTCCCGACGACTGCGAACAGTGCCGGCAACATGAAGAACAGCCAGGACCAGGCCCAGCCGTTGAAGACGAATCCGCAGACGAAGAACAGCACGAAGCCGACCGGCCCGCATGTGGTCACCGAGCGAGGTCCGGGCGGCGTCGGGCTCGGTGTTCCCGATGCGAATCTGCTCTGGGTCCATCACACCGCCGATGGTGCCACCGCCCGAGTGGGCGAGCCAACTGACGCCCGTCAGGGCCGTCCGCCGTAGTACCTGGCCAGCTGCACCAGTTGCCGCGCGTACGACGGCCCGTGCGAGACGGCATGCACGGCGACCGGGTGCAGCTGGTGCAGTGCGGTGCGGTCCAACCAGTCGGCCGACAAGCCGGCCGCCTCGGCATACGCGCACTGAATCCGGTCGAGCTGCGGACATCCGAACAGGGCCAGCATCGCCAGGTCCGTCTCGCCATGGCCACCGTGAGCGGCCGGGTCGATCAGCGCCACGCCGCGCTGGGTGAACACCACGTTCCCCGACCACAGGTCGCCGTGCAGCCTGGCCGGCGGTCGGTCGTCGTCGAACTCACCGCCAGCTATCCGGTCGCACAACCGATCGACGACGGCGGCACCGGCACGGTCGAGATTCCCGTTGTCGAGTGCTCGCCTGACGAACGGCCGTACCCGCTGCTCGGCATAGAACGTCCCCCAGGTCCCGGTCGGCTGCATCGGTTGACGCTGCCTGCCGATCCAGCCGTCGCCGGTCCAGCCGACCGGCGGGCTGCCGAAGGCGTCGGCGCCGACAGCGTGGGTGACGGCCAGCGCCCTGCCGAACTGTTCCGCTGTTGCGCGCCTGGCCGGGCTGCTGCGGAGTTTCTCGAGGTCGATGAATCCTGGTCCGACGTCCCGCACCCCGACAATGCTGACCCCACCGGCGGGCTGCGCCTCGGCCAGCCATCGCAGGCTCGCCGCCTCGAACTCGAAGAATCCGGCGGGTGCGTCGACCCGTTCTTTGCGAAAGACCGTCACTTGACCCTCCGTTGCGTTTCGGCAGACCGTTTCGGCAGAACACTGCCAGTGGATAACACCAACTGAACCGTTGGTATCGAATGAGACCGTCCTGGAGAATTCTCCCCCTCGGAGTTTCTCGATATAGCCGTCGGCGACAATGCTTTGATGCCGCGCCAGTACGCCCGCTCCGGTTCCCCGTTCGAAGGCTCCATCGGCTTCAGCCGTGCCGTCCGCGACGGCCAGCTGGTCGCCGTGTCCGGCACCGCGCCGGTCTGGCCAGACGGACACGTCGATCCGGACCCGCTGATCCAGGCCCGACGGTGCTGGGAGATCGCCCTTGCTGCCCTGGCCGAACTGGGTGGCCGACCCGAACAGGTGATCCGCACCCGGCAATACCTGGTCGACGCCGTCTATGCCGATGCGGCCGGCCGAGCGCACCGCGAGGTGTTCGGTGAGGCCCGACCGGCCAGCACCATGATCGTCGTCGCCGGGTTGCTCGACCCGCGCTGGTTGCTGGAGTTCGAGCTGGACGCCGTCGTATCGTGAGGTGTGGCCCTTCATAGCGGATCGTCCAAACATGAGCAGCACTCGGATTCCAATCCGATTCTCGGGCAGGCCAACCCCGCGTTCGGCGATCGGGTGTCACCGCCGCACTATCGGCTGGCTGATACGTCGGTGCCGGCCGATGTCGCCTACCAGCTGATCCACGACGAGTTGCTGCTCGACGGCAACTCCAGACTCAACCTGGCGACCTTCGTCACCACCTGGATGGAGCCGCAGGCCAGGGCGCTGATGGACGACTGCGTCGACAAGAACATGATCGACAAGGACGAGTACCCGCAGACCGCCGAACTCGAACGGCGGTGCGTCTCGATCCTGGCCGACCTCTGGCATGCCGAGGACCCGGAGGCGGCGACCGGCTGCTCCACCACCGGATCGAGCGAGGCCTGCATGCTCGCCGGGATGGCGCTCAAGCGGCGCTGGGCCGTCGGCACCGGCAACGACCCAGGTCGGCACCCGAACCTGGTGATGGGCGAGAACGTCCAGGTCTGCTGGGAGAAGTTCTGCCGCTACTGGGATGTCGAGCCGCGGATGATCCCGATGGACGGCGACCGATTCCATCTGGATGGTCCTACCGCGGCGGCCGCCGTCGACGAGAACACCATCGGGGTGGTCGCCGTACTCGGTTCCACGTTCGACGGCAGCTACGAGCCGGTGTCCGAGATCGCTGCCGCACTGGACGCGGTCGCCGCCGGCGGCGGCCCGAATGTGCCCATCCATGTTGACGGGGCCTCCGGCGGGATGGTCGCGCCGTTCCTGGATCCCGAGCTCCACTGGGACTTCCGACTGCCGCGGGTGGCGTCGATCAACACCTCCGGCCACAAATACGGGCTGGTGTACCCTGGTGTCGGCTGGATCCTCTGGCGCGACAACGATGCGCTGCCAACCGATCTGGTGTTCAACGTCAACTATCTCGGCGGCCAGATGCCCACCTTCGCGCTCAACTTCTCCCGTCCTGGCGCCGAAGTCGTTGCGCAGTACTACAACTTCTTCCGGCTCGGCCGGCAGGGCTACACGGCAGTCCAGCAGGCCAGTCGCGACGTCGCCACCTACCTGTCCGGTGCCATCGCAGCGATGCCGCAATTCCGGCTGATCACCGCCGGTGACGAGCTCCCGGTGTTCGCCTTCACCACCGAAACCGACGCCGGCTTCGACGTTTTCGCCGTCTCCGACCGGCTCCGGGAACGCGGCTGGCAGGTACCGGCGTACACCTTCCCGAAGAATCGGCAGGATCTCGCCGTGCTGCGCATCGTCTGCCGCAACGGCTTCAGCCGCGACCTTGCCGAGCTGTTGCTGGCCGACGTGCAGCACTGCGTCGACACCCTGACGGCGGCCGGCGCTGCCGCGAGGGCGATACCGGCACACAGCGGTTTCCATCACTGAGCGGTTTCCATCACTGAGCAGGTTCCTTCACTGAGCAGCGTCGTACGGTGGGCGGATGCCCCTACCGACGCCGTTGATCCTCTCGGTGAACCTCGGCCGGGCCGCCCCGACCGAGCACTCCGATCGCCGCGTCACCGGCATCGACAAGCGCCCGACCGATCGGCCGGTGATGGTGAGCGCGCCGGGACTAAAAGGCGTGGCCGGCAGCGGTCTGGCCGGCGATCAGGTGTGCGACCGCCGGCACCACGGCGGCAACGATCAGGCGGTCTATGCCTATGCGCGGGAAGACCTGGACCGCTGGCAGGCGGAGCTCGGAAAGGCGCTGCCCAACGGAGCTTTCGGCGAGAACCTGACCACCAGCGGCGTCGACCTCACCGTTGCTGTCGCCGGCGAAACGTGGCTAGTGGGAACGGAGCTGCTGCTGCAGCTGACGGTGCCGCGGATCCCGTGCCGCACCTTCGCCGGCTTCCTCGGCGAGCGCGGCTGGGTCCGCAGGTTCACCGAGACTGCCCGCACCGGAACGTATCTGCGGGTACTGCGCCCCGGCCAGGTGCGGGCCGGCGACACCATCGAGATCGTCGACCGACCCGACCACGGGGTGACCATGCAGACCACCTTCCGGGCAATGACCACCCGGCCCGACCTGCTGCCCCTACTGGCGGTGGTGGACACCCTGCCGGAGGAAGCCCGGGAGCTGTTGGCACGGCGAGTCCCTGTCGTCCTCGACACCGAGTCGAGCTGAGACAGCGGTGCACATCCTGATCGCACCCGATTCGTTCAAAAGCAGTGCCAGCGCGGCGCAGGCCGCCGCCGCCATCGCTGACGGCTGGGTGGTGGGTGCGGCCCGCCGACACCGTCGCCACCGGGCGGCGGCCTTCTGAAAGCTGTTGCCAGCGTTGATATTTCGATGCTCAGCCGACCCCCGGCCGGCGGCGTCGAGGTGCTCACCGACGTCACCGCCCCGCTGCTCGGCCCGCGGGGGGCGGCTGCGGTGTTCGGACCGCAGAAGGACGCATCAGCCGCCGCCATGCAGGTGTTGGACGATGCCCTCCGGCAGTTCGCATCGGTAGTCGGCGGCGACCCCGACCAGCCCTGTGCCGGCGCCCCCGGTGGTGCGGCCTTCGGGCTGGCCACCCTGTGGGGCACGCACGGCGGGTGCCGAGTTGGCCGGCATCCTCGCCCTCACAGTAGCGAGTCTCGGCCCAGTCGATTAGGCCAAGCCCAGCGATTTCATCCGCTCACCGTGGCCCATCTGCAGCCTGCGGAACAGCGCGGCGATCCCGGCCAGGTCGCCGGATCCGGAGATGATCAGCTCGGCCAGCGCGTCCCGCTCGGCCACCACGTACTGCGCCTGGGTGAGCGCCTCCCCCAGCAACCGCCGCCCCCACAGCGCCAACGGGCCGGACAGTCGCGGGTCGGCATGACAGGCCCGGCGCACCTCGCGGACGGCGAAGGCGGAGTGGCCGGTGTCGCTGAGCACGTCGAACACCAGGTCGCGAGTTGCCGGGTCCAGCCATTCCGCGATCTCGCGGTAGAAGTCGGCGGCCAGCCCGTCTCCGACGTGCGCCTTCACCAGCGATTCCAGCCAGGAATGCGGTGCCGTCGAATCGTGGAAGGCGTCGATCGGCCGCACGAAGGGAGCCATCGCCTGTTCAACGGCGATCTGCTGCTGGTCGAGGTATGCCGTCAGCAACCGGAAATGGCCCATCTCGGCAGCCGACATCTGAGCCAGCGCGATGCGACCGGGCAACGTAGGCGCGTACCGGGCGTCCGCGGCCATCCTGTCGAACGCCGACAGCTCCCCATAGGCCAGCACGCCGATCAGATCGACCACGCCGGCGGCGGGCGCCGTCGACACGACCTCGGAGGAAGGGTGGGACATTTCGTGCCTCCAAACCCGCCGGCTGTCCCGGCTCGCCATGAAGACTAGTTCCAGCCGGTAAGATGAATGCCGAGGCGGTGCCAGTCGGCGTCGCCGTCAATGTGCGCGCGACGCAGGGGCAGCTTCACGGGGGACCCAAACCTCCAGGCTTTGCCACCAGATCATCTCCTAGACGGCCTCGCGCGCGGCTCCCGGAGAAAGCGGGAGTTATCTGCCGAGGAAGGCACCGTCTTGACCGACATCACCCCCGACGAGGGCTTAGCCCCCGAGGACATCGCCGTATCGCACCCGCTGATCGGTGACGCTCCCGTCACCGAGCAGTCCCCCACCTTCGCCGATCTGCAGGTCGACCCCCGCATCGTGCAGGCGCTGCAGCAGGCCGGTATTGAGCACACGTTCGCCATCCAGGCGCTCACCCTTCCGGTGGCACTGGTCGGCTCCGACCTGATCGGCCAGGCCCGCACCGGCATGGGCAAGACCCTCGGATTCGGGGTGCCGCTGCTGCACCGGTTGGCCGCCGAAGACGCCGCGGCCGAGACTGACGAGACCGGAACCGCCCAACAGAAGGGCCGGCCGCCACGCGCGCTGGTGATGGTGCCGACCCGCGAGCTGTGCGTGCAGGTAACCCGCGACCTGCACGACGCCGCGAAGTACGTTGGCCTCACCGTCACTGCCGTCTACGGCGGCCGCGCCTACGAGCCACAGGTGGCGGCCCTGCAGGGCGGCGTCGACGTGGTCGTCGGCACCCCAGGCCGGCTGCTCGACCTGGCCAACTCCGGCACCCTGGTCCTCGGCGCCGTCAGGATCCTGGTGCTGGACGAGGCCGACGAGATGCTCGACCTCGGCTTCCTGCCGGACATCGAGCGAGTGCTCGGGATGGTGCCGGACGCCAAGCAGACTATGCTGTTCTCGGCCACCATGCCGGGCCCGATCATCACCCTGGCCCGCTCGTTCATGACGCAGCCGCTGCACATCCGCGCCGAAATGCCGGACGAGGGCCAGACCCACCTCACCACCACCCAGTACGTCTACCGGGCGCACGCCATGGACAAGGTTGAGCTGCTGAGCCGGGTGCTGCAGGCCAAGGGCCGCGGGCTCACCATGGTGTTTACCCGGACCAAGCGGACCGCGCAGAAAGTCGCCGACGAGCTCGCCGACCGCGGGTTCGCCGCCGCCGCTGTGCACGGCGACCTGGGCCAGGGCGCTCGCGAACAGGCGTTGCGGGCCTTCAGGTCCGGCAAGGTCGACGTGCTGGTGGCCACCGACGTCGCCGCCCGTGGCATCGATGTCGAGGACGTCACCCACGTCGTCAACTATCAGTGCCCGGAGGACGAGAAGACCTACATCCACCGCATCGGCAGGACGGGCAGGGCCGGCAAGACCGGTGTCGCCGTCACGCTGGTCGACTGGGACGACCTGCCCCGCTGGAAGCTGATCAACACCGCACTCGGACTGAACTCCGGCGATCCGGCGGAGACCTACTCGACGTCAGCACACCTGCGCGAGGAGCTGGACATCGGAAAGGGCGTCACCGGCCGGCTGCCGAGGGCCAACCAGACGCGCCAGGGGCTTGACGCCGAGGCAGTCGAGGATCTCGGCGAGACCGGCGGCAAGAAGTCGAGCCGCACGGGACCCGGGTCGCGCTCCACCGCGCCCCGCGGCCGGACCAGGACGCACACCGACTCCGGTCAGGTCGACAAACAGCCGGCGGCCGGCAAGGCCGAATCGGGCGACGCCGCCGATCGTCCGCGACGCCGACGTCGCCGCACCCGCGGCGGTCAGCAGGCGGCGGCCGGCCGGGCTCCCACCGAGAACACCGGCTGACTCAGTAGGCTCGCCCGCGTGACTGCCCCCGCCAACGCCAGGTCCTCGCTGTACCGGACCCGGCGTCGCCGCGACCTGATCATCGCCGCGGTGATCGCCGTCGTGGTGATCGTCTCGGCCGTGATCGTGTACCTCACCAGCGACGTGCGAGCCACCGCCGACAACACCGGTCCCGGCTTCGCGCCCACCGCGGAGATGGCAGCGGTTCCGTCGAAGCTGGCGGTGGCCTGGCAAGATCCGACCGATCTGTCGGTGGGGGCAGCGGTGTCGGCCTACGGCACGGTGGCGACCACCGACCAACACAGTGTGACCGGGCGGAACGCCGCCACCGGAGCAATCCGCTGGAGCTATGCCCGCTCGAACAAGTCGCTATGCGCCGTCGGGTCCAACGACACCAGCGTCGGCACCATCGGCGTTCCGCAGGGCAGTCCTGGCGACGATCACCCGGTCGGGTTCCTGGCGGTCTACGCCACCGGCGGGATGTGCCAGGAGATGGTGCTGCTGCACCCGCAGACCGGTGAACGGCGCTACCAGCGGACGTCGCCGAACGAGGCCAGCGGCACGCTCATCTTCGGCGGCCCCTATGTCGCCTGGGTGGGCACCGACCGGCTTGAGGTCTGGCGCTGGGATCTGCTGCGCACCATCCAGTACGGCAACCAGCCAGATCCCGATGCTCCCGGGTACGAGCACCTCGGCTGCACCTTCACCGACGCGGCCGTCACCGACAATCAGTTCGGCACTATCGAGCACTGCCCGAGCAAGGGACCGAACGCCAGGATCGTGCTGAACTGGGACGACCCGAACAGCCACGACAGCAAGAACCTCAGCGTCTACAAGCACAACGCACTGATGGACGTCGATACCGGCTCGACGCAGGCCCGGATCGTCGGCATCACCGCCGACCGGGTCGCGGTGTTGGTGTCCAGCCCGAGTCCGGCGATCGTCATCTACGGCGCCGACGGCAAGATCGTCTCCCGCACCCCGGTGCAGATCCCGGCCCGCGCGTTCGGCGTCGACTCCAAGCCAACACCGAGGGTGACGCTCAACGGCGTGCAGTACGCGTTGACCGCCGGCTATCTGATCGCCGTCGGCAACCAGAACGTCAAGGTGACGGTGCCGATCACCACCACGGCCACCACCACGGCACCCAGCACGGACGGCGGCGGCTTGTCCGGTCTGCTCAGCGGATCCGCGGCCACCCCGACCAAACCGACGACCGAGGTGCAGGACCGCGCCACCCCGGTGGTCAACTGGGTGCTGCCGGGCGCCATCGGGTTGCCGGCGCTGGTCGGCACCGACCTTGCGGTGCCGTCCAAGTCCGGGCTGATGGTGGTACCGACGGCCGAGGGAACGGTGAGCAGGACGGTGCCCGTCGCCCGATCCGGATCGCCGTCGCGGGTGGACGTCGATCTGGTGGAGGATCGGCTGGTGGAGCTGCGCGGCGACTCCGTCGTGGCGCTGGAGGCAGCACCGTGAATCAGGGCACCGTGAACTCCTATCAGCTGACGATTCATCACGCGGTCCGGGCCACCTTCGACTCGGGCGGCCAGCAGCTTGCGGTGCTGCGTGCCGCCCCACCGCAGCCGGCGGCCGTCTCCCCCATCGTGCTGCTGGTTCCCGGCTATACCGGATCCAAGGAAGACTTCACCCCGCTGCTCGACCCGTTGGCGGACAACGGATTTCATGCGGTCGCCTTCGATCTGCCCGGCCAGTACGAATCCGCGGGGCCGGCCGACGAGTCCGCCTATGCGCCGAGCAGTTTGGGCGCCATGCTGGCCGGAATGATCGCTCAACTGCCAGGGCCAGTGATTCTGGTCGGCCACTCCTACGGCGGACTGGTGGCCCGGGCAGCGGTGCTGGCCGGGTCCAAGCTGGCCGGACTGGTACTGCTGGATTCCGGGCCCGCCGAGCTGCCTGCCGGTCCCCGCACACTGGCGATAGATGGCGGGGCGCCGGTACTGCGGAACCAGGGCATCGAGGCTGCCTACGAATTCCGCCAATTGCTGACGGCAGACCTGCGCCAGCCGCCCGCTGCGGAGCTGGAAGCGTTCTACCGCAGGCGATTCCTCGCTTCCACACCTGCCGGACTGCTCGGTATGGCGGCAGCCATCGTTGCCGAGCCCGACCTGGTGGCCGAGCTGGCCGCGGCGCTGGAGGCGGCAACCATCCCGGTGGCGGTGATCAGCGGTGAGGCAGACGACGCCTGGGGTCTGGAGCAGCAGGCGGCGATGGCCCGTCGGCTCGGCACCTCGCTGGTGGTGATCCCTGGGGCCGCGCACTCACCGAACGTCGAACAACCGGAACGGTTGCTGCGGATCTTGTTGCCACTGCTGCGTTCCTGGACGGCGAACTAGCGCCACCAGGTGAAGACGAGCACCGCGAGCACCGCCAGAATCGTCAGCACCGCCACTGCCACCCTGGCCGGGACAGCAATCCTCCTGCGGGCGCCGCGGGCTCCCTCCGCCAGCCCGCCGACCAGCAGATGGGCCAGCACCGGGCCCCAGCCCGGTCCGTGTGCGCCGTCGATCAGCCGCGGCGTCAGCAGCTGGAGCACCAGCAGCACCACCCCGAGCAGCAGCATTCCGCTGCCGGCGAGGCCGGCCGCCAGTTCGACGGCGCGCACCGCGCGCGGCGGGTCCTGGCTGGCGGTGGGCAACGGTGCGGTATCCATCAATCGGTCACCGGGGCAGTACCGCCGCTGGTCCGAGACACCAAGCGCTGCAACGCATCCGGTGTGGTCGTCTGCTGGCCGAGCTGCAGCGTCTTGTTGTGGCCGTGATAATCGGAGCTGCCGGTGGCAATCAGCTGATAGCGCTGCGCGATCTCGGCAAGTTCCGCCTTGTCGGCGGCGTCATGATCGGGATGGTCAACCTCAAGGCCGGCCAGCCCCAGTACGGCCAACTCCCCGATCAGCTCGGCGGTCAACGCCCGATGCTCACCGCGACCACGCGGATGCGCGATCACCGGAGCCCCGCCGGCCGCCAGGATCAGCTGGATGGCGGTGCCGAGCTCGGTGTCCGCCTTCGGCACGTAGTACTTGCCGTGGCCGGCCAGGTAGGAACCGAACGCGGCCGTCACCGACGGCACCACCCCGGCCTTCACCAGGGCCATCCCGAGGTGCGGCCGCCCGATGGGAGCACCGGCGGCGATCTCCAGCACCTGCTCCCGGTCGATGGGTAGCCCGTCGGCGACCATCAGATCCACCATCGTCAGCCCGCGGTGCAGTCGCTCGCCGACCAGCCTGGCCTGCTCGGCGACGATGGCCGGGTCGGCCGGATCGAACAGGTAGCCGAGCAGATGGACGCTCACCGACCGCTGCGGCAGTTGCACGTGGGTGGAGAACTCTGCGCCCCTGATCAGCGTCAGCCCTCCCGGCCTGGCCGCGACCGCCGCCGACCAGCCGGCGGTACTGTCGTGGTCGGTCAGCCCGATCACATCGAGGCCGGCCTCGGCGGCCTTGACCATCAGCTGGGCCGGGGTGTCGGTTCCGTCCGACGCCGACGTGTGGGTGTGCAGGTCGATCCGCATGATGAGGATTACGTTACTGACGTGTCTGGACTGCCGGCGCTTCCGCCCATCTTCCCGTCTGGGCGTCGCGCGCTAGGCCCGATCGCCCCCCCGCCGGCCGGAGTCACCCAGCTATCTGGTCGGGTGTGCCGCCTATGTGGACGGGGCGCGGCAGCCAGGATGCGAGGACCCGGCGCAGGCGCTCTCCCACGTCAGAACCAACGGTGCCGGCTTCGTCTGGACGGGCAGTGACCAGCCACAAACGTGGCTGGCTGTAGCCCGCCTCAACTCGCACGGGTAGCCCGCCTCAACTCGCGCGGTGGTTCGCCTCATCTCGCGCGCACGATGGCCGTGCGCATCACGTCCGTGAGTTGTTCGAAACCCGCTCCGCCGTCCGCGTCGAGATCGTCCGGGGTCCACCAGTCGGCGCTGTCGGTGGTGTCCAGCTCGATCTGCTCCATACCCTCGAAGTTCACGGTGACGTCGCCGACCCGCACCGCGTAGTAGGTCTCGTCCTGAACCAGCACCATCCCGTCCCAGCCGAATTGGTGCTGGTGATGCGCCACCGGTTTACCCAGCGCGGCCGGTTCGATGACGATGCCAGTTTCCTCCAGCAGTTCTCTGGCGGCCGCCGTTGGTAGGTCCTCCCCGGGTTCGGCGCCGCCGCCGATGGTGAACCAGAACGGTGACTCCGGCTTGGCCGGATCCCAGCCGTGCATCAGCAGGATCCTGCCGTTGCAGTCGATCGGCAACACTCGAGCGGTCTTGCGGCGCACGACCTCAGCTTTCGTCATGCTGGACGACCCTACTCACGCCACGTCTAGGGTGACCGCATGCGCGCAACGCTCCGCGAAATCCCTCATGACGCATTGATTGACGGGGCAGCGCCGCTGCCCGCTGACTGACTGCCAGACGCCTCCGCGGAACCGTCTGGCGAATCTTGATCTCGACGGACCTTGGCGGGCCCATCGGAGTTCCCCACGCCACTTCGAGAACAGTGCATTTCGGGCCAACGTTCGCTGCTCATCGCAATTTCTATGGGTGCGGACCGAGGGTGAGGATAGTGAGGGTGTCCGGCGTGGGGCCGTACAGCCACCAGATGCGCCAGGCCCCCGGGGTTCTGTTCTCGACATAGGACTCCCACACGTCCTCTCCGTTGGGCCCGGTCAGCGACTGGTACTTGTGGGAGTTCAGTCCTGGGTGGCTGGGGCCGACGCCGTGGAGGAGCCCGAGCGTCTTCTTGGCCTTCTTCAACCTTGCAGCGTAGGCAGGCTCCGCGAGGTCGTCCAAGACGCGAAGTGCCTCATCGGTGTAGACGAGAGCGAAGGGGGGCGCGCTCACACTCCGGTGTTGTCGTCGAGCAGATCGTCTCGCCGGCTGACGCGGCCTTGGGAGGCGTCAGCGAGGCCATGTAGAAGCGACTCGCGCAGCGCTTCGTTCTCCCACACCAGCAGTTCCCGCTTCGGAATGCTCGCCAGCGGAGTGAGCAGGATTTCGCCGGTAGAACGGGTAGAGATCAAGAAGCGGTCGTTGCGATGCACACCGGCCCGGCCGAACGCAATCCGCGCCCGGTCGTCGGCGGCAACTTCGGCAACCGGCTCAAAGCCGGCAAGTGCGCTCACAACGGTCCCTCCTTGATGTCCGACTCAGCTAGCGTACGTCAAGTGGGCATATGGGTACCGCCCACATTATGCTGGGCGGAATCATCTGACCTCGACCGCATCCGGCTGGGTGCTTTTCCACTACCGGCAGCTGGCTTTAGAGGCCGTACTGCGGCGGCACGGGTGTCGGCGCTGCGTTGTTGTGGCCACCCATTTCCATTCTGGCCAGCAGGTTGCGGGCGTTCTCGGCGCTGCGCGGCTCGCACAACACGTCGTAGCGGTGGGCGACCACCTGGCTGGCTGAGGTGAAGTCGCGGCGACCCTTCGTCATCGAGTAGCCGGCCCAGCCCATCCCGGCACCGAACACCGAGCCGACGACGATGGCGACCAGGATCAGCAGCACCACGCTGCCCTGGATCGGTGAGAAGAAGCTCATCAGCATGCCGAAGAACAGCCCAAGCCAGGCACCGGACGCGGCACCGGCCCCGATCACCTTGCGCGAGGTGAGCCGGCCGGTCACCCGCTCCACCAGCTGCAGGTCGGACCCGACGATGGTGACGTCCTGGATCGAGAACTCGGTCTTGGCCAGGTGCTCGACGGCACGTTGTGCCTGCAGGTACGTCGGATACGCCGCTACCGCGAACCCAGTGGGTTGGGTGGGAACGTTGGGAACACCGGCTGCGGCGGCACCACGGAAACCCCTCGGTGAGCTCATCAGTGACCACCTCCCTACTCGATCATTTGTTCAATTGTCCCACATCTGCTGATGCGTCACCTGTGGGCGGTCTGAGCAACGGTCATGAGGCCGAGGGTCGGGACGTAGCCTGGATGGGTGCCCACCGATACCACCGAAGCAATCGTCAGCGAGGATCGGATCCGGGCCGCGCTGGCCACTGTGAACGATCCCGAGATCCGCCGCCCGATCACCGAGCTAGACATGGTCGACAAGGTCGAGGTGATCCGCGTCGAGGGCGGTTGTGTCGTCGCCGTTCGGGTGTTGCTGACGATCGCCGGCTGTCCCCTGCGCGACACCATCACCAAGGATGTGACGGCCGCCGTCCGCGCCGTGCCAGGAGTCACCGAGGTGCGCCTCGAGCTCGGCGTGATGACCGACGAGCAACGCACCCGACTGAAGACCAACCTGCGTGGCCCGACCAAGGACATCCAGTTCGCCAGACCAGAATCGCGCACCAGGATCTACGCCATCGCCTCCGGGAAGGGCGGCGTCGGCAAGTCGACGGTGACGGTGAATCTCGCGGCCGCGCTGGCCGCCAAGGGTCTCGCGGTCGGGTTGCTGGACGCCGACATCTACGGCTTCTCGATCCCCAGGATGATGGGCGTGACGGGCCAGCCGACGCAGGTCGACGACATGATGCTGCCGCCGGTCGCGCACGGGGTAAGGGTGATCAGCGTCGGAATGTTCGTTGAGAACTGGAGCACCCCCATCCCTTGGCGCGGCCCGATGCTGCACCGGGCACTGCAGCAGTTCCTGGCCGACGTCTATTGGGGCGATCTGGACGTGCTGTTGCTCGATCTGCCGCCCGGCACCGGCGACATCGCGATCTCTACCGCCCAGCTGATCCCGACGACGGAGATCCTCGTCGTCACCACCCCGCAGACTTCCGCCACTGAGGTGGCCGAACGAGCCGGCACGTTCGCCCTGCAGACCAGGCAAAAGATCGCTGGGGTGGTGGAGAACATGTCGCCGATGACGCTGCCCGACGGCAGTGTCCTTGAGCTGTTCGGCAGCGGCGGCGGGCAGAAAGTGGCCGACTCGTTGAGCAGGGTGACGGGCGCTCCGGTGCCGCTGATCGCCCAGATTCCCCTCGACCCGGCGCTGCGGGAGGCCGGCGACAGCGGGCTGCCGCTGGTGCTGCGGCCGGAAGCCGCCGACTCGCCCGCCGCCAAGGCCCTGCAGCAGGTTGCCGACGATCTGGCGGCCAGGACCCGGC
>JALYVF010000212.1 GCA_030853385.1 Actinomycetota bacterium
CATGCCCGGCTGGACCACCAGCAAAGGCAGCCAACCCGGCGAAGTCATCACCACCACCCCCACCGGCCACCAATACCGCACCCTCCCACCACCACAAGTCGGACTACCGAAACTCACTGTGCGGCAACAATAGTCAGGATAGGCGCGAGCCCGTCGGCTAGACGGCGCACCACTCGATAGTCGACGGCCAACACGCCTATGCTTGAGCACGAGTAGCTCACATCAGAGTTGTCCCCACTAGAGTCGCAAGAGCCGGTTGGCCGGCCGGCCGGCAACCCTGGACGCAGCGCATGCCCGGACAGCGGCGGCGCGCGTCGCTGCGGTGGTGTTCGACGGATTCGAATTGCTGGATCTCTTCGGGCCGCTCGCGCTACTGGGACAGCTCCCGGACCACTTCGATCTCTGGATTGTCGGACCGTCTTCGGCGCCGGTGAGAAGCGGCCAGGGCCCGCGCTGCGCACCCGACTAAACGCTAGAAGGCTTGAGTGGCTGCGACATCCTGCTGGTCCCTGGGGGTGCCGGCACCAGGAGTGTTGTACGCGACCAGCCGTTCCTCCACCAGCTCAAGCGACTGGGCGACTCGTCCTCACTGGCGACGTCGGTCTGTACCGGATCTGCGGTCCTGGCCGCCGCCGGACCCAGGAGGACCAAATGTCGCGACCACGAGGCCGCATCGGTTACGGACCGCCTGCGGCGGACAAGGCCATGGGCGCGCTGCCGGTGGTCGCGGAGTTCGCCCGAAGGCTCGACCTGGCGGGCATCGTGGACCGGGCCTGCCGGTCCGGGACTTGGCCCTGCTGAAGCACGGGCAGGTGATCGAGGCGCTGCTGGCGAACCGGCTGACCTCACCGACACCGCTGGTGCATGTGCAGGCTCGCTCGCTGGCTTGGAGTGGGACAATGCCCGGGTGACGGACTCCTCGCCAGCGGCCCCGGCGACATCGACACCGAATGTGCTGGCTCAGCGCTATGCCTCGGCGCAGATGCGGACGATCTGGTCGGCGGAGAACAAGATCGTCGCCGAACGTCGGCTCTGGCTGGCGGTGCTGCGAGCGCAGGCCGCCGCCGGGCTGGATGCCGATCCGGGCGCTGTTGCCGACTACGAAAAGGTCGTCCACACGGTGGACCAGGCATCCATCGCGGCCCGCGAGCGGGTGACCAAGCACGACGTCAAGGCACGCATCGAGGAGTTCAACGCGCTGGCCGGGCACCAGCTGATCCACCGCGGGATGACCAGCCGCGACCTCACCGAGAACGTCGAACAGGCGCAGATGCTGCAGTCGCTGACCTTGGTCCGGGACCGGACGGTGGCGCTGCTGGACAGGCTGGGACGGCGGGCAGCCGAGTACGCCGAACTGGTGATGGCCGGCCGCTCGCACAACGTTCCGGCGCAGGCAACGACGCTCGGCAAACGCTTCGCCTCCGCCGCGGACGAGGTGCTGCAGGCGCATCGCCGGATCACCGAGCTGCTCGCCCGCTACCCGCTGCGCGGCATCAAAGGGCCGGTCGGGACAGCCCAGGACATGCTCGATCTGCTTGGCTCGCCGGCAGCGGTTGCCACGCTGGAAACCGCTGTGGTGCAAGAGGTTTCCGGCACCGATCGGGTGCTGACCTCGGTCGGCCAGGTCTACCCTCGGTCGCTGGACTACGACGTGGTGTCGGCGCTGGTACAGCTGGCCGCCGGGCCTGCCTCGCTGGCTACCACCATCCGGCTGATGGCCGGCGCCGAGCTGGCCACCGAGGGATTCCAGCCGGGCCAGGTCGGCTCATCTGCCATGCCGCACAAGATGAATGCCCGTTCCTGCGAGCGGGTCTGCGGCCTCGCGGTCGTGCTGCGCGGTTATGCCTCGATGGCCGGCGAGCTGGCCGGCGCGCAGTGGAACGAGGGCGACGTGTTCTGCAGCGTTGTCCGCCGGGTGGCGCTGCCCGATGCGTTCTACGCGCTCGACGGTCTGCTGGAGACGTTCCTGACGGTGTTGGACGACTTCGGTGCCTACCCGGCAGTGATCGACAGGGAGTTCCAGCGGTACCTGCCGTTCCTTGGCACCACCAAGGTGCTGATGGCCGCCGTCCGGGCCGGCGTCGGCCGGGAGACGGCCCACGAGGTGATCAAAGAGCACGCCGTCACCGTCGGTCTGGCGATGCGGGAGAAGGGGCAGGTCGACAACGACCTGCTCGACCGGCTGGCCGCCGACGACCGGCTGCCGCTGACCCGCACCCAATTGGACGAACTGCTGGCAGACCCGTTGTCCTTCACCGGGAATGCCGGCGCCCAGATCGCCGGGGTGCTGGCGCAGATCGCGGCGCTCACCGACGCCTTCCCGGAAGCGGCGAGCTACCCGCCGGGCGCCATTCTGTAGCCGCCCTGGTCAGCTGATCCGGACGGAGATCTCGTCCAGGGTGATCACATCGCCGCGATGCAGCTGCCGGCCGCGCCGCAGCTCCACCTCACCGTTGACGGTGACCAGCCCGTCCGCCAGCAGCGGCCGGACGTCCGCGCCGTTGTCGACCGCGCCGGCCAGCTTCAGCAGCTGGCCGAGCCGGATCATTTCGCCGGTGATCGGTACGTCGGGCATCGGTTGGTCGCGCATGCCGCCATCTTGCACCGTCCGAGCGGACGGGGGACCGTCCCGGGCAGACTGACGCCATGAGTGCTGCGCAGAGTCCCGCCCGCATCGAGATCGAACGTCCAGGCGGCACCCTGGTGCTGCACCAGCTGGCGGCCGGCAGCGGCGGCCCGGTGGTGGTGTTGCTGCACGGCATCACCGCCAACGCCTACTCGTGGTTAGCAGCGGCCAACAGCATCGCGGCTGCCCATCCGGACGCCACCATCCTGGCACCCGACCTGCGCGGCAGGGCGGACAGTCGGGCCATCATCGGCCCGTGGGGGCTGGCAATCGATGCCACCCTCACCGCCACCATCGGCCCTGCCATGCAACGACTGTCGATGACGTTCGCCGACGCCGGCGCCTACCTGCTGCACGACCTGGTCCCCAGCGCGGGCGGTGTCGTCAGCTCGTGTGTGCTGGACGCGGTGCGAGCCGACGGCGCCGATGTGCTGGCCGACCCCGCCACCCATGCCGCGGTCCGCACCGCGGCCGAGGCCGGCGCCGGTATCGAGTTCCTGTGGGCGGCGCGCGGCATGCTGAACGAACAGCAGCGACTGTACGACGAGCAGCGGTTGGCGGCCATCGGGGTGCCGCAAACTGTTGGGGTGACGGCGATTCCAGACGTCAACCACTACTCGGTACTGTTCCAGCAGGCCAGCGTCGACGCCATCGTCAAGGCGCTCGGACGGCTGATCGCCCGGCGCTGACGGTGCGCGCAAGGGTCAATGCGCACGGCTCAGTGCGCGGACCAGCCACCATCCATCGAGAACGACGAACCGGTGATCGACGCCGACGAGGGGCCGATGAGGAATGCCACCATGTCGGCGACCTCCGCCGGTTCCAACAGCCGCTTGACCGCCGCCGGCGCCAGCATGATCGTGGTCAGCACCTCGGACTCGGCGATGCCGTGAGCGGTCGCCTGATCGGCAATCTGCTTCTCTACCAACGCTGTTCGCACATACGCCGGGTTGACGCAGTTGCTCGTCACCCCGTGCGGCGCGCCCTCGAGGGCCGTCACCTTGGACAGTCCCTCGAGCCCGTGTTTGGCGGCGACGTATGCCGACTTGAACTCGCTGGCCCGGATGCCGTGCACGCTGGAGATGTTCACGACCCGGCCCCAGCCAGCGGAGTACATGTGCGGCAGCGACTGCCGGATCAGCCGGAACGGTGCGGTCAGCATCAGCGCAATGATCAGATCGAAGGTGTCCGGCGGGAAATCCTGGATCGGCGCGACATGCTGGATGCCGGCGTTGTTCACCAGAATGTCGACGTCCGTCGGGAGTGCCTCGATGGCCGCGAAATCCGATAGATCGCAAGGAATCTGACGCACCAATCTGCCGGCCTCTCCCAGCGACCCGACGAATTCCGCGAGCCCATCGACGTCCAGATCCACCGCGTACACGCTCGCCCCGTCCCTGGCCAGCCGCTCGGTGACGGCAGCCCCTATCCCGCTGGCCGCCCCGGTGACCATGGCCTTCTTGCCGGCCAGTGCCGGATCGGCCGACGAGGGTTCGCTCATCAGCCCACCCTAAGTGGCGCTGAGCCACCGATTCCACGCAGGTTCGCTGCGGCTGGCACACTCAGCAGTGTCATGGACTTCTACTCTGCGTATCGACACGGGTTCGCCAGGATCGCCGCCTGCACGATGCCGGTGAGGATGGCCGATCCGGCGACCAATGCCGCCACCCTGCTGGCGCAGGCAGCGTCGCTGCACGCCGACGGTGTGGCGGTCGCGGTGTTCCCCGAACTCGGTCTGACCGGCTACGCCATCGACGATCTGCTGCTGCAGGATCCGGTGCTCGACGCGGTGCCGACGGCGCTGCTGCAGATCGCCCGAGCCTCGGCGGCACTGCGGCCGCTGCTGGTGGTCGGCGCGCCACTGCAGCGCGGCAACCGGCTGTACAACTGCGCGGTGGTGATCCACCGTGGCGAGATCCTCGGGGTGGCGCCGAAGTCGTATCTGCCCAGCTACCGGGAGTTCTACGAACGGCGGCACTTCGCGCCGGGTGACGACCAGGCCGCGGAGTGGATCACCATCGGCAGCGGCGACACCGCTGCCCACGTGCCGTTCGGGCCCGACCTGGTGTTCGCCGCCGCCGACGTGCCCGGCCTGGTGGTGCACGCGGAGGTCTGTGAGGACATGTGGGTGCCGATCCCGCCGAGTGCCGAAGCGGCGCTGGCCGGGGCCACCGTGCTGCTGAACATGTCCGGCAGCCCGATCACCGTTGCCAGGGCCGAAGATCGGCACCTGCTGTGCCGGTCGGCGTCCTCTCGTTGCCTGGCCGCCTACGCCTATGCCGCTGCCGGCCAGGGCGAGTCGACCACCGACCTGTCCTGGGACGGGCAGACGATGATCTACGAGAACGGCGACCTGCTGGACCAGACCGAGCGGTTCCCGGAAGGGTCGCGGGCCGCCATCGCCGACGTCGATCTGGACCGGCTGCGGCAGGATCGGTTGCGGCAGGGCACCTTTGACGACAATCGGCGCACCCACGCCGAGCGGACCGACGGGTTCCGTACCATCGAATTCGCCGTCGAGCCGCCCGCCGAGAACATCGGCCTGCGACGTCCGACGGACCGCTATCCCTTTGTTCCCAACGACTCCGCGCGGTTGGCGCTGGACTGCTACGAGGCCTACAACATCCAGGTGTCCGGCCTTACCCGCAGGTTGCAGTCCATCGGCCGCCCCAAGGTGGTGGTCGGTGTCTCCGGCGGACTCGACTCGACGCACGCCTTGATCGTTGCCGCCAGGGCGATGGATGCCCTCGACCGACCGCGGACCGACATCCTCGCCTACACCATGCCTGGGTTCGCCACCAGCGAGCACACCAAGGCCAACGCCACCGCGCTGGCCACCGCCCTCGGCGTGACGTTCGACGAGCTCGATATCCGGCCCGCTGCAACACAAATGCTCACCGACCTCGGGCATCCGTACGCCACCGGGGAACAGCTCTACGACGTCACCTTCGAGAACGTGCAGGCGGGGCTGCGCACCGACTACCTGTTCCGGCTGGCCAACCATCACGGTGGCATCGTGCTCGGCACCGGCGACCTGTCCGAGCTGGCGCTTGGTTGGTGCACCTACGGCGTCGGCGACCAGATGTCGCACTACACGGTGAACTCCGGGGTACCGAAAACCCTGATCCAGCACCTGATCCGGTGGGTGATCACCGAGCGGATGTTCACCGACGAAGTCGGCGCAGTGCTGCGGTCGATCCTGGACACCGAGATCACCCCGGAGCTGGTGCCGACCAAGGATGGCGAGAAACCGCAGAGCACCCAGGCGTCGATCGGCCCGTATGCGTTGCAGGACTTCACCCTTTACTACGTGCTGCGGTACGGCTTCCGGCCGTCCAAGATCGCCTTCCTCGCCTGGCAGGCCTGGCACGACCCGGCAGTGGGCGACTGGCCGCCCGGTTTCGACGACGACGAACGCATCGGCTACGACCTACCAGAGATCCGCCGCTGGCTCGAGGTGTTCATCAAGCGGTACTTCGCCTTCAGCCAGTTCAAGCGATCCGCGTTGCCCAACGGCCCGAAGGTCGCGGCCGGCGGTTCACTGTCGCCGCGAGGGGATTGGCGGGCACCGTCCGACTCGACGGCCGCGGTGTGGCTGGCCGAGCTGGAGCGAGAGGTTCCGGCTGGCTGACCGGCCGCCGGTTCAACGGTTCGCGAGTTCGGCAACGACCGGCGCGAATATTTCGGCGGCGTCAGCCGGAACGGTGACGTAGGACAGGCCGAGCGCGTCGCGGCGTCGTTGTAGTTCGTCGGTCATCTGCCGGGCGGTGCCGGTCAGCACGGTGATCGCGCCGGCGCCGGCCAGGGTGCGGGCGTCGGTGCCCATTCTGGCCAACCACGGCGCTTTGGCGTCGCCGACGGCGATGAGTCCGGTCGCCAGTTCGATGTCCTCGGCCCGCTCGCCCGCGGCCGAACGGACGATGTCGATTCGTTCGCGGGCAGCGGCGGTGTCGGTGGCCGGTGGCCAGCCGAACGCGATGATGTCGGCGGTGTGGGCGGCGAGGGTGAGGAGCTTGGGGCCGGACGCGGCGACCATGATGGTCGTGTCGGGCAGCGTGTTGCGCAGCAAGCCCAGGGTGTCGCTCAGCCGGTTGATGCGTTCGCCGGGGCTGAGGAAAGGTAAGCCCAGTTCCGCGCAGTCGGCCTGCGCGTCCGGGCGTCCGGCGCCGATGCCGAGTTCGAACCGGCCGCCGCACAGCTGCTGCAGGCCGGCCGCCTCCCAGGCCAGCTGGCGCGGGTTGCGCAGCGGGTCACACAGCACCCAGGTGCCGACCCGCAGGGTGGTCGTGACCGCGGCCGCGGCGGCCAGGGCCGGCAGCGGCGCCGGGGTACGGAGTGTGTCCGGCAGCAGGATCGTCGAATAGCCGAGTGACTCGGCCCGGCGGGCCGCTGCCGTCCAGCTCGGCGGGTCGCCGACAACGCCGTTGGCCAGGCCGAACCGGAACGAGTGATCGCTCATCACGGTGTCCGGGTCAGCAGTGCCATGGCGCGGCGGCCGAAGCGGGTAGGTGGCAAGGACCGTTCGGGGTAGGACACGATGTTGCCTTTCGGTTGGTCAGTGGTGCGATTCCGGTGTTGCTGGTCAGTCGGCGGCTGCTGATGGTGGGGCGACGATGGGGCTCAGCTGCGTCGCTGCGATCAGCCAGCTGCCCTGCTCATCGTCCGCACCGGCAGCAGTGCACGTGCGCGGAACCCAGACCTGGGTCACCCGAAACCGCCCCGAAGCGTCGTTGCCGAGGTAGCTGCCCCCTGGGATTGGACGCCGATCACGATCACCACATTGGGGTGTTCGCGTGTCTGGGCACCTTCCTCGATCTGGTAATCGGAGGAAATTCCTCCTGTCACCATGCGCCCCCTTGCGCGCCGGCGCAAGGGTATTCGGAGGAAATTCCGCCGGTTAGCTGGTACCGTGAGAACATGACACCGCGGACCGCGGTTCCACCCTCGCAGGTGCACCCGGTCCGCGCCGACAGGTTGCGCGCCGATGCCCGCCGCAATCACGAGCAGATCCTCGACGCCGCCCGGGACCTGTTCGTCGAACGCGGCGCGGGCGCGCCGCTGGAGGACATCGCGCAGCGCGCCGGGGTGGGGATCGGCACGCTCTACCGGCGCTTCGTCAATCGCGACACGCTGATGCGTGAGGTGGTCCTGCAGGCCTTGACCGGCACCACTGAGGTTGCCCACAAAGCCTTGGCTGAGGAGGCTGAACCGTTCGCCGCGCTGGCCCGCTACATGCACACCGCCCTTGAGCTGCGAGTCTCGGCCGTCATTCCGGTTCTACTGGAGCGAGTCGACATGAACCACGGAGCGGTGAAGGCAGCCCGGGCCACCTCCGCGCGGGCGGTCCAGCTGCTCCTGGACGCCGCGCATGCGGATGGATCGCTGCCACCGGACGTCGCGTTCGGCGATATAGGACTGATGCTCGTCCGACTCGCTCGGCCACTGCCCGGCCCCATCCCGGCCGAGCTCAACGACCGGCTCGCACACCGGCACCTGGACCTGCTCATCGAAGGACTGCGGCCCCATCCCGAAAGACGAGCAGTCGACGGTGGTCTGAGCCTCGCAGACCTACGGGCGATCGGCGTCGACACGGCCGCCCGGGCCGCCCGTCGACGAGGCTCGGCATGACAACCGTTCGGCAGAGTCCGTCGCCGCGCTCACGCCCGCTTTCTCGCCGTGGCGCAAGCTACTGCTCAGCAGTCGCCGTAGCAACCACCAATCCCCGTATTCTTCCCGGCAACCGAGGTGAGCTGTTCGACCGGAGTCACCCGTGCTGGCAAGAATTTGGGCTCGCCACCTTTGTCCGCTGGCGGCCATGAGACATGGGCGCGTTGCTGGATTTCGACAGCGATTACCGCTGGGTGCGGTATGCCCGCACTCATTTGCCTCACCTGTTCCCGTTCCTGCCGGCCTAGTCAGGGAACGCCGGCGCACGCCGCACTTGGCGGGCTGAGGGTGCACGATGGTGAGCGTGTCTATCGCCCACCCGCCAACCATCGTCAGCGCGTTCGTCGAGTGGAGCCCGGACTATCTGTCGGCCGCAGCTGCCCTGGTGGTCGCGGGGTGGTACATCGGATTGCGCCGCAAGGCAGCCAACCACGAAGAGGCGTGGAAGCCTGGCAGAGACCTGGTTTTCGGGTTCGGTATCGCGGCGATGGTATGGACCAGCTGCGGGTACCTGCAGGCCAGATCCGGACAGCTGATGTGGGCATGGACGGCTCAGCAGCTATTGCTGTTGCTGGTTGTGCCGATCATCGTCCTCGCCGGCCAACCAATTTCGTTGGCCAGGATGGTGAACGGTCAGAAGTCACACGTCGCACGGGTACTTGAATCGCGGCCGCTCAGGGTGCTCGGCAACCCGCTCGTCGGACCACTGCTGGTACCCATCCTGTGTTGGCTGCTCTTCTTCGGCGGCCTTGGCAGGTTTGCCCTGAGCTCGGTGATGGCCGCCGGTGTCGTGCACCTGTTGTTGTTGGGCATTGGTGGGCTGATTGCGCTCCCGCTGGTGGATTCCGACGACCGACGCTCATCGCTTGCCATCGGCGCCTCCCTGGGGATCGGTGCCCTCGAGCTGATCATCGATGCGTTTCCCGGCCTCGTTCTGCGGTACCAGACGCATCTGGTACTTCCACATTTCGGCGTGGGACGACCCGGCTGGTCCTCGAGTTGGCTCAATGACCAGCACATCGCCGGTGGCACCCTGTGGGTGGTGGCGGAACTGTTGGATCTGCCGTTCCTGATCTTGGCGGCGACTCGGTGGACCAAGGCCGACGCCCGCGAGGCCAGTGCGATGGACGCGGAATTGGATGCCCGCCGTCCGGTACTCGAGGACGGCACAGAGCCGGCCACCGACAAGCCATGGTGGTTGGACCCCGAACAGCGCAGCAGGCTCGGACGCTGAGGTGATCGCAACCGGGACTGGGGCGAATTGGGGGTCGCCGTAGCAGGACTGCGAATCTGGTTGTTTCCGGTGTTTGCCGTTGTTGCGCTTCCACTGGCCGTCGGCCAACAGGGTCGAGAGTCAGTGAACTGCTGGCCGTGCTGCGGGCTGGCCGGCGCGAACGTCGTCTCGGCCGACATCGTCGAGGTCTCGCCCGCCTACGATCATGCCGAGATCACCGGCATCGCCGCGGCACACGTCGGCTTCGAACTGCTCTCGGTGCTCGCGCTCGACTTGAGCAATATCCATACCGTCGGGTGAATGGTTTCGGCCGCAACCGTATTCCCTTCCGCAGCTACCGGGGCCAGAGTGTGTTCCATGACAACGACCCAACCCGGTACCGGCGGCCTCGAGGTCCGCTCGATCGACTACGTCCCCCCTTGCCGAGCGACACGGCAAGGGCTGACACCTGGGCCGCTGTGGTTCACGTCGAACGCGCAGATCGCCACCCTCGCCGTCGGGCTGATCAGCATCACCGAGGGAGCCTCGCGAGTTGCTGGCCGACGTCTAATAGGATCGGCAGTCCCTGTCGAATGGGGTCGATGGCAGGGCACACTCGAGGAATGAAACTCGGACAGCAGGTCTCCTACTTCAGTTGGCCGGGTGGCCCCGACTCGATCGGACCCACCTTCGGCCGGATCGCCCGCAATGCCGAACAGGCAGGCATGTCCAGCCTCTGGGTGATGGATCACTTCTTCCAGATCTCGATGATCGGGCCGCCCGAACTCGACATGATCGAGGGCTATTCGGCGCTCGCCTTCGCCGCCGGCCAGACCAGCACGATCACCCTCGGCACCATGGTGACGGGCGTGACGTACCGCCATCCCGGTCTGCTGATCAAGACCGTCACCAGCCTGGACGTGCTCTCCGGCGGCCGAGCCTGGCTGGGTATCGGCGCCGCCTGGAACGAACAGGAGCATCGCGGGCTCGGCGTGCCATATCCGTCGACGTCGGAGCGGTTCGAGCGACTGGAGGAGACCCTGCAGCTGGCTCACCAGATGTGGCGCGGCGACGACAGCCCGTTCAACGGCGCCCACTACCAGCTGGAACGGCCGCTGAACGTGCCGCAGTCGATCAGCCGGCCGCACCCGCCGATCCTGATCGGTGGCGGCGGCGAGAAGAAGACGCTGAAGTTGGTGGCGCAGTATGCGGATGCCTGCAACATCTTCGACATGGGACCGGAAGCGGTGAAGGCCAAGTACGACGTGATCGACGCGCACTGCGCCGACGTCGGCCGCGACCCGGCGGAGATCAACCGCACCGTGCTGTCCAGGGTCGCCTTGACCAGCAGCGGCGGCGAGACACTGCCGTCGGGTGAGACCGCGGTGAGCGTCGCACAGGCCGTCGAGAAGCTCGGGGCGTTGGCCGAGATCGGCACCAATACCGCCATTCTCGGGATGGCCAACCAGACAGACGATGCGGCCTACGAGCTGGTGGCCGAGCTGGCCGAGCAGGTCGCCGGACTGTAGCCGTCCTTAGCCGGGGTGTTGTCCGGCCGCCATCAGCGCACCGATGGCGGCCGCCGAGTCGGGCTGAACGGGGTCGTCAAGCGCGACCCTGTTCACCGATCGGTGCCCGCACTGCTGGCAGCAGCAGGGTTCCGTTTGTTCTCTCCCGCAGCGGCAGCGCACTGCTGAGATCCCGGGCTGCGCGGAGCGAGGGACGCGATTCACCGCCGCGATCGGCGATTACTTCCAGTTCCTGCTTCACCGAGATGTGTTGGCACAGCTCGGATCCGGACCACGACCGGGTTCCCCGGCCACTGTCACCCACAGCGCTGCCGCATCAGCGGCGGGCGCCCCAGGTGCCACCGGTAGGTGTCAGCTCCGCGGCACCGGCGTCGGCGTCGTCCCCTGAGGGTCAGGCCATCGCGGTGCGGTGATCGGTCACGCGGCCTCCTTCTGCAGTGAATGGGGTTTCACGGCCGACGGTATCGATGCCACCAAGGCATTTGATGACAGCCCAGCACGACTGAGAGCCCAGCGCCAGAAGAGGAACTACTGCACCGGGAACTGCCCGGCTACACCGCCTACAGCCAACGCACCAACAAACTCGTGCCTTTCATCTGGTAACCGCCCCAAGCAAGCCCGCAGGGTGGATCCCCGGGCAGTCACAGCGGTTCGGAACGTCATCGGTCACGCACGGTGGGACGCTGGGTCCATCCCGATGCCGACGATGCTGGCGACGCGATGCAGGTCGATGTCGTAGGCGAGCAGGGTGGCGCTGTTGCGCCAGGCGACGGCGGCGATAAGGCAGTCGATGAGGCCGCGCGGAGTGACCCCGTTCCGGCGGCACCGGCGGTAGATCCGGGCGGCGGCTTCAAAGTCGGGTGCGGGGTCGACCGAGTGCAGGTGGAATCGCTGCAAGAGCCGGCGTAGGTCGCGCTCGCGGGCATCGGTGCGAGCGCCAGCGAGAACCTCCATCATCACCGGCTCGGTCACCGCGATCGGAGCATCGTCCGTGATGAGCTGGGTGAGTCTGACATCGACGGTGCTTCCGGTAGCCCGGTCGAACTCGACCCAGGCGGAGGTGTGGGCCAGGATCACGTCCCGGGCCGCAGCTCGGTGTCGGCCCGGATGTCGTCGAGCGCGTGGGCGCCACGCATGGC
>JALYVF010000218.1 GCA_030853385.1 Actinomycetota bacterium
CTCCCGATGCCACCGGCGCCGGCATGCACCAGCACCGTCTCCCCCGGCCGCACGGCGGCCCGATGCACTAGCGCCATCCAGCCGGTCTGGTAGGCAACGGTGAGCCCGGCGGCCTGCGCGTCGTCCATCCCGTCCGGCGCTGCGTGCAGATCCCGGCGGTTGGCCAGCGCGTACTCGGCCAGTCCACCGGCCGGCAGCGCGGATCCGCCGATCACCCGTTGCCCGGCGCTGAACCCGGAATCCTGACCGTCGTCCACCACGTCGCCGCAGAACTCGATACCGGGGGTGAACGGGAGCGGCGGCCGATCCTGGTACTTCCCCTGCACCATCAGCACATCCGGAAAGTTCAGCGCAACCGTACGCACTCGCACCAGCAGCTGTCCGTCGCCGGGGGTCGGGATCGGCAGCTCGGCCAGCTGCATGGCCTGCGCCGGCTCGCCGAGTTGCTGCAGCTGCCAGACTTTCATCGACATCAGACGCCGCCGGTGAGGGTGATGCCGCCGTCGATAACCAGGGTCTGCCCGGTGATCCAGCCGGCATCCGGCGATGCCAGGAAGGCGACGGCGCCGGCCACATCGTCCGGCTCGCCAAGTCGCTTGAGCGGGTAGCCGGCGGCGACCTGCTCCTCCCGACCGACGTACAGGGCTTCGGCGAACCGGGTCTTCACCACCGCCGGCGCCACTGCGTTCACCCGCACCTTCGGTCCGAGTTCGACGGCCAGGGAGCCCGTCATGCTGATCACCGCGGCCTTGCTCACGCCATAGAACCCGATACCGGCGGAGGCCCGCAGGCCGGCCACCGACGCGACGTTGACGATCGCTCCCCCGCGCTCGGCCATGCCGCTGCCGCACACCTGGCGGACCCAGCCGAGAGTGCCGATCACGTTGACCTCCAACACTTTCCGGGCGGCAGCATCGTCGATGTCGACCAACGCACCGTATGCAGGGTTAATGCCGGCATTGTTGACGAGAATGTCGACCGGCCCGAACTGGCTGGTCACCGCGTCGACCACGGCGGCCCGGTGCTCCGGATCGTTGGCGGCGCCGGGAACTCCCAGCGCGCACTCATTACCGCCCAGCGCATCGACGGCGGCAGCGAGTGATTCCGCGCGACGCGCGGTGATCGCCACCCTGGCCCCCTCGGCGACCAATCGGGCCGCGATGGCCAACCCGATACCGCGGCTGGCACCGGTCACCACAGCGACCTTGTCGGCCAGCCGCCCAGGAACCACGCCGGCCGACTCGAGCGGTTGCCCTGAGACAGCAGCTGCCATCTGACACTCCTTTGTGCGTTGGCGCCACGGCCCTCACTGTTCGCGGCCTGTTGGCCATGCTGCCACCGATCATTCGCCGGAGAGCGGCTCGGGTCTGCTGACCGCCCGCTGATGCCAGCGGTGTCGGTCGGGCGATGGTGGATGGACAGGGTGTTGAGGAGCCCGACCAGTTGCCGCTCCTCGAAGGTGAAATGCGACTTGAGGATGGCCGACAGGCCGTCCACCTCGCCCCGAATGCGACGCACGCCGGTGAGCCGGTCGGCACCGACCTGGCAGAATGTCGGCGACCAGCCGGGATCCTCCGTCAGCTTGTCCAGCATCGGTCGCAACTCCGGAAAGTCGTTGGACAGCAACGGAAACGCTCCAGCATCCTCGGCGCTGTGGTGCTGGCCGAGCGCGGAGCAGAAGGCCAGGCAATGCGCCCGCAGATCTCGTGGGCCGTCGGCGTGGCTGCCGCCGGCCGCCAGGTCGTTACTGAGTTCGGTGAGTTGGGCGCGCAGCCACCGGTGTCCGTCGATCAGTTGGTTGCCGAAGGCGGTGAGCCGGTCGTTGGAGGAAGATGAGTGAGTCATGGTGGGAGCTATTCTCGCCCAGTGAGCCCCGATTTCCTGGCGATGGCCCGCCGACTGGAGACAACGCGGCTGTTGCTGACGCCGCTCGAAGCCGCCGACGCCGAGCGGTACGCGGCACTCATCGCCGAGCGCGGGCCGGGTGCCCGGAACTTCGGCATGACCGTCGACGAGGTGAGCGCGCTGATCGCCGAGCAGGCTATCGCCGCTGCGGCCAGCGGCATCGGCTTCCTCGCTGTCCGTCGGCGCGCAGTGCAGGGGAAGGGCGATTTTCTCGGCTACTGCGGATTACTGATCGGCCGGGGCAGCCTGGACGAGCCAGAGGTCGCCTACGAGCTGCTGCGCAGCGCGCACGGTCGTGGCTACGCCACCGAGGCGGCCGGTGCCGTCATCCAGGCGGCCAGAGCGACCGGGCGTCATCGGCTGTGGGCGACCGTTGGGGACTGGAACGCTGCGTCGTTCCGGGTATTGGCGAAGTGCGGCTTCCGCCGCGACCACACCGTGCCGGGCGTCAGCGGCGACCTGGTCTATCTGGTCCTCGACCTGGCCGAACCGCACCGTCAACCCGAAAACAAGGATCACCGCACCAGCTGATCGGCATTCCGAGCCCTACCCTGGGATGGTGCCTACTTCATTCGTCGTCAGCCTGGCGGTGGTGGTCGTGGGCGCGATTGCTGCCCGTTTCGTGTTTGCCGGGCTGCCGCTGCGCCGCGTTGCCGTTCCGATGACGATCCGCGAGCTGGTGCTGGCCGTGGTCGGCGTCGTCGGGTTGGTATTCCACTGCGGTGCCATGTTCTTCCCGGCCATTGCGCACAAGGTGCCAGGCACCAGCGGCCTGATCCGGCAGATCAACGCGTTCGGCACCGCCAGCGTTGCCTGTTACGTGGTGCCGGCCGCGCTGGTGCTGTTCGCCCTGCGACGCCAGCACCCGCTCCCGTTGACGATCGTGTCGCTGGCCCTGCTCGCTGTCGGCGTCACCATGTACGACGGTGGTTCGCTGCACAGGCACCTCACCACGATCTTCGTCGCGGTGCTGGTGCTGGCGCTGGTCACCTCGACGCTGGTGC
>JALYVF010000267.1 GCA_030853385.1 Actinomycetota bacterium
GGTGTGGAGGTGATCGGTGTGGTGCGGGCGAGGGCGCGTTCTTTGATGGTGAGGTCGGCGTGCAGGTATGCCTGGGTTGATCGGACGTCGACGTGACCGAGCCAAAGCGCGATGACGGAGGTGTCGACGCCGCCGTGCAGGAGTTGCATGGCTGCGGTGTGTCTGAGCACGTGTGGGGTGAGTCGTTTGCCGACCAGTGTGGGGCATTGCTGGGCTGCGGCGACGCCGTGTCGGGTGATGCGGAGGGCGACGGCATCGCGGCCCAGTCGTCGGCCGGTCCGTGTGGTGAATATCGGATCGTTGCTACCGCCGCCGAGTTCGGTGAGCCACAGTTGCAGGGCTGCAGCAACTGTCGAAGTCAGTGGGGTGAGGCGTTCCTTCCGTCCTTTCCCGAGACAGCGCAGATGTGCTCCGGTTCCGGTGGTGATGTCACCGTGGTTGAGGTTGAGAAGTTCAGCGATGCGCAGTCCCGTTTGGAGGGCCACCAGCAGCAGGGTGTGATCGCGGCGACCTTCGAAGGTGCTGCGGTCGGGGGCTGTGAGCAGGGCCTGGATCTCGTTGCTGGTCAGGTAGGTCACGGTGGATTTGTCGAAGCGTTTCTGCGGGATGGCCAGGACCTGCTGGATCTGGGCGGCGTGTTCGGGATGGCGGAGTGCGGCGTAGTTGAACAGGGATCGCAGCGCGGCCAGCCGTGCGTTGCGGGTTCTGGCGGTGTTGCCGCGGCTGGTTTCGAGGTAGTCCAGGAACGCGGTGATGGCGGCAGCGTCGAGGTCGTCGAAGGTCACCTTCGAGGGGATGGTCCCGGTTCGTGCCTGAATGAACGTCAACAGCAACCGGAATGTGTCGCGATAGGCGGCGACGGTGCGGGGGCTGGCTTGTCGCTGCCGGGCGAGCCGGTCGGTGAAGAACGTCTGCAGGGTAGGGGCGATCGCGCTCATCTGGTGTTACCTGCGATTTCCTCCAGGCGTTGGGTGGCCAGTGTGAGAAGTTCCGGTGCGGCGGAGAGGTATCCGTAGGTGTACCGGGGTTCGCTGTGGCCCAGGTAGGTGGACAGCCGCGGCAGTCGGGCTTGAACGTCATCGCCGTTGCGGTACCAGGTGATGAGCGTGGCGACGGCGAACGAATGGCGTAGGTCATGAAGCCGTGGAACGACAACGGATGCGTTGCCGACGCCGGTCTGGGTGAGCAGCTTCTGGAAAGTGGCGTGCACGCTGACGTAAAGCATCCTGGTGCCGGCCAGTGACACGAAAAAACTCGGCGTTGCGGCGGATCGGGGGAAGGCGTCGCGCCGGTCCACGTAAGCCGACAGCGCCTGCACCGTCGATGCGTGCAACGGCAGCTGACGGGTCTTGCCGAATTTGGTGTCGAGGACGGTGATCACCCCGCTGGCCAGGTCGACGTCCCGCAGATCCAGTCGCAGTGCCTCTCCCACCCGCATGCCGGTCACTGCGAGCAGGCCGATCAGGGTTTCGTAGGTCGCAGCCCGAAGTGCCGGCCGCAGGGTGGTGCGCGCCTGGTCCAGCAGGGCCGCGACGTCGGACCTGGAGTACAGGTATGGGTTTCGGCGATGCATCCGCGGCATCAGGAGCAGCCCCAGGGGTGGGATCTCGGTACGGCCGTCGATGCCGGCGAGGTGACGGGCGAACCCGCGCGCGATGGTCATGCGTTGCCCGTGCACGTAGCTGCCGGGCTTGGCGTCGGGTTGTTGCGCCCAGGCCAGCGCCAGCTCTGTGGTGACAGTGGGTGCGCCGGCGGCGTCGAGGAACGCGACGAAGCGGGGCAATAACCGGCCGGCGCCGGCCAGCTTGTGACCAAGGCTTCGGCGCAACCGAAGGTAGTCCTGGGCGATCTCGGCTAGCCCGCTCATCGCCCGCTCCCGGGCCAGGCCGGCGCCAACTGCCGCAGAGTTTCGTGGTCGACCTTGGCGTAGACGGCGGTGGTAGCCACGTCCCGATGCCGAAGGACCTGCCCGATCTCGATCAGGTCCGCTCCCTGGGCAAGCAGCGCGGTGGCCAGAGCGTGTCGAAGCCGATGAGCCCGCACCGGCGGGAGACCGGCACGTTTGCACGCACACACCACAACCCGGCTGACCGTCGTCGGATGCATCGGGCGCAGCGGCGCCAGAACAGTCATAAACAGAGTCCGAGACGTCACGGTTGGGCGCCCATCGACGAGGTAGCCGACCAGCGCCTCGCCGACGTCTGCGGGCAACGGCAACCGGTCGTCGCGGCGTCCCTTGCCCCGGATCAGGATCTCGCCTCGGCGCCAGTCCAGATCATCCATGCCAAGCCCGGCGACCTCTGCGGACCGCAGACCCAGGCGGGCCAGTAGCACCAGAATCGCGTAGTCCCGCCGGCCTGCCGCCCCGGATCGGTCGCAGCTGCCCAGCAGTGCCATCACGTCCGCGGCGGAGATCGTTGCCGGAAGGCGGGTATCACGCCAGCCGGCGACCGGTGGCACGGCAGCCGCCAACGGCGACAGCGTCAAGCCCTGCACATACAGGAACCGCAACAGCGACCGCAGTTGCGCGACCACTGCCTTGGCAGAACCCGCCGAGAGTCGGGTGCACTCACGGAGAAGGAAAGCTGTGA
>JALYVF010000001.1 GCA_030853385.1 Actinomycetota bacterium
AAGAATCAGCAGGAGACGCCGATGCTGGCCAGTTCGTACAAATGGTCGGCGGACCACAACTCCATCGTCTTCGTCATCCGCCAGGGAGTGAAGTGGAGCGACGGACAACCGTTGACAGCCAAGGACGTCGCGTTCACCTTCAACCTGATGAAGAAGGTGCCAGGCATTGACCTGTACTCACTGTGGACGGGAGCCGGCTTGAAGAGTGTGGTCGCCGCCGGGAACAACGTGACCATGACGTTCGCCAACGCGGCGACCGCCTACTTCTTCAACTTCGCCAACCAGGTGGGCATCGTGCCCGAGCACATCTGGGCCACCGGCGCGGCCGCCGCACATCCCGACACTTTCCAGGACACCAATCCGGTGGGGACCGGGCCGTTCATGGTGAATCCCTGCTCTGCCAACAACATCCAGTACACGGCGAATCCGCAGTACTGGCAGCCAGGAAAGCCGCACATCCAGAAGGTGCAGTACCCCGCCTGCCTCGACAACGGGCCTGCCAACCTCGACCTGGCCAACGGCAAGGCCCAGTGGGGCAGCCAGTTCATCCCGAACATCAAGCAGTTCTACGAGGCCAAGTCGCCGGACAACCACACCTGGTCGCCGCCGGTCACCAACGTGTCGATGTACCTGAACATGGACCCCTCGCACCCGAATACCAGCAAACTCCAGGTGCGGCAGGCAATCGCGATGGCCATCAACCGCAGCCAGGTGGCGTTGATCGGCGAAGGTGGCCAGCAGCCCGCGGCGAACCAGTCCGGCGTGGTGATCCCGACGTTCCAGAAGTACTACGACGCAGCAGCGGTCGCGGCAGCCGGCTACGACAAGCCGAATCCGCAGAAGGCCACCGAATTGTTGGCGCAGGCCGGTTATTCGCCGGCAAAGCCGTTGAACCTGACCGTCATCACGGTAACCGGATTCACCGACTGGGATGCATCGTTGGCGGTGATCAAGCAGAACCTCGCACCGATCGGCATCAACCTCACCGTGCAGGATCTGGCTCAGCAGACCTACAATGCCAAGTTGTATACCGGCGATTTCGATCTGGCGTACTACGGCCCTCCTGGTGGCCCAACGCCGTATTACGAGATGCGACAGTGGTTGTACTCCAAGAACTCCGCACCGATCGGCAAGCAGGCCGCGTCGAACTACTCGCGCTACCACAACCCTGCCGTCGACAAGCTGCTCGACCAGTATGCCGGTGCCAACGAAGCGGACCAGCTGGGCATCATCAAGAAGATCAGTGCGGCGATGATGGCCGACGTCCCGGTGATCCCGGTGACCGAGGCGGTCGACTGGTTCCAGTACAACACCAGCGACATCGAGGGCTGGCCGACCGAGGCCGACCCGTACGCACAGCCCGCTGCGTTCAACATTCCCGATGCCGGCCAGGTATTGCTGCACCTGTACTCGAAGGCGGCACAAAAGTCAACTGATTGTTGCAGGGTGTCTTGTTCGTCCTGGAAGGCGCCGTCGCGGCCGTACCGGGTGAGCAGCAGCTCCCGCAGTCCGCGGACCGTGCCGGCGCCCTGTTCGGCGCCGACGTTGATCATTGCGTCGAGGACGATCGGTCCGGCGCCGTCGACCAGGTCGGGGGCGAGTGTGTCGTATTCGGCGGCGATGGTCACGGCGACTGCCGGGGTGAGGTCGGTGCTGCGGATCGCCTCGGCCAGCACTGTCAGATCGGGGCGGTGCAGGATGGCCGCGCATCTGGCGACGACGGCGGACCCGCCGGTCAACAGGTGCCCCACTTCATCGCGGACCCAGCCGGCGGTGGAGGCGCACTGGGAGGCGGCGATGACGCCGCGTTCCTCGGCCTCGGCGGTCACCCCCACCACACCCGCGGTCGCGAGCGCGGCCAACTGGCCCAGAGCACCGGCGAGTTCACCCAGGCTGTCGCTGGGCGTCTGGTGCAGCACCGTCGACAGGTCGTGCAGCGCACCGATGGCCGCGTCCACCGCGGCGCGCCGTTCCACCAGGGTTGGCGGGCGATCCGGGCTGCTCATACCTCCAATTGTAGGAACCCGGTCCGACAGTCACCGGCCTGGAAAGCGCGGCAGTACAACACTTTCGGTCACAACTAGGTACCAATCTCGAGGCCCCGCACGTTGGTGACTGGTGGCGCCGTACCTGCTTGCAGCCCGTCTCAGGCCCGACTCATGGCCTCCAGGCAATCGGTCAGATCTGGCCCGCGGGTCCGAGGTTCCAGCCTTGATGGAAGCCCGATGATCCGCCTCGGATCCGATGCGGCACTTGCTTCAGATGTCGTTCTCGGTTGGAAAACACTCTCAGTCGATGGAGTTCCCTGCCGGCTGGATGCCGCTCGCTCAGGTTGCGGTCGCCGACGCCCGCGTGCATCTTGTGGACAGTGCTCTTGTGGCATTTCATCAGAATCGTTAAGCGGTCTTCACAATCCGGGGTGTAGTCGGGATTTAGTCAACTGGCTCGAGGCCCCGAGGGGTACGGCACGGACTGGATCATCTTCAAGATGTCCGGCAGGCTGGCGGGGTCGGCGAGTTTGAGCTCCGCCGCCTCGGAGGGTCCGAACCAGCCAAGTTGGTCGTGCTCGTCAGGCGCGGCATTTGCTGGCTTCCCATCCCAACGGTCGACCAAGAATGCGTGCATCTCGATCGTGGGGTCTGTGAACGCCATCGGAACTGGTCGCGGGTCACGAATGCTGATGGCGAGTTCTTCACTGCACTCTCGAATCACAGCTTGCTCAGCGGACTCTCCCGCTTCGATATGTCCACCGACCAGGTCCCAGCAGTCGCGGTACCAGCGACGCTCTGGGTGCCGGTGGGCCATCAGTACACGTCCATCGCGCACCAGCGCAGCAGTGGCGATGGCGATTCGGGGAGGCACTTGAGCACCGTATCCGACTTCCTCCCAGTCAAACTGGCTCTTCAAAATCGGGGTTGTAGTCGTGGTCTGAACCCGCCGGCATCGAACTAGTGATCTCGCGACGTAGTTCGTGAGGTTGCAGAATCCGAGGGCTGAGCCGCGGAGGTGTTCTCGCCTCGGTCGGACCCGGTGTGCAGGGTCCGCCTCGCACGGTAGAGCGGGTCATCGGTGGGGCCGTAGTGTCCATGGATGGTCCGCTGGATCCGGCGCCGGCACACCACCAACCCGGGACCACACTCTCAACTGCGAAGAGCCCGTTAAGTAGGCCCGGGATCCCGGCCAGGCGCTGCTGCCGACATTGTTGCCGGGACGGTTGCGGACACCGCGACCGTGCGTCGTAAACCCGGGACACAACCCGCTCGGCCGCGATGGCCCGTCGGTCGATCCGCTTGGCCGCCGTCAGCTGGGGTGCAGGAACGCGGTGAACTCGCCGTCCACGATCGGCGTCACCTCACTCACCCCGAGCCCGGATTCGCTAGCCATCGAGGCGAACCCCTCCGGCGTGTGCCAGTGGATGATCCAGTCCCGCTTCAGGTTTTCGGTGTTTCCGTCACGGACCAGTTCGCATCGGGTATGGGTGCTGCGGGTCCGTCCCGTCGGGTCGTAGTCCTCGGATTCGACGGTGTACCGGGCGATCGCTCCGTCCGAGGTCGTCGTCTCCCGGGTCCGGTCGAACTCTTCGATCGGGGTCGCAGGCGGAATCCACAGCGGGACCATGGCCCGGCCACCAGGGTGCAGGTGCCGGGCAATGGCTTGCAGCGCCTGCCGAGCGGTGTCGTCGTCGGGCAGCAGGTTGAAGTCGGGCCGGCCAGATACACCGACCGGTAGCTACGCGGCAGGTCGAGGCTCTGCATGGGTCGGCAATGGGTGACTACCTGCAGGCCCTCGGCCGCAGCCTTCGCCTGGCAGCGGTCGAGCATGTCCTGCGACGAGTCGACTCCCTCGACATCGAGTCCCCGCCGGACGAGTTCGAGGAACGGCCCATCGTCGCCGCAGCCGAGCTCCAACGCCGGCACACCGGCTTCCCGGACAAACGCCAGGTAACCCGCTGCGTCGAAGGTGGTGCTGCGCAGGGCGGTATAGACGTCCGTCACGATTCCGGTGTAGAAGGCGGCGGCGCTCACGGCCGCAATCTTGCCATGGCACGCGGTCTCGCTCAGCAAGGGTCGGAGAGAGTGCCTAGCTAACAGGTGCGGAATCCGCTGGTTCGATGGTGGCCAGCACTTCACCGCTGGAAACCGCAGCCCCGACTTCGACAGCGACCGCGGTGATGGTGCCGGAAACGCCGGCGGTCACTGGGTTCTCCATCTTCATGGCCTCGATGACGGCGATCAGATCGCCGGCTCCGACGCTGGCGCCCACCTCGACGGCGACCTTGACGACGGTGCCCTGCATCGGAGCGGCGACAGCACCGGTGCTGGCCGCAGCAGCTGCCGTCGGCCGGGATCGCTTGGCGCGCTTGGTGTTCCCGGCCGCCTTACCGGACAGCACAAACTCGCCGGGCAAGGAAACCTCGACCCGTCGACCGTTCACCTCGGCGACGATGGTCTGCCGCGCCGGCACCGGCGAGTCAGCGTCTGAAGGTGCCGAGTCGAATGGCGGAATAGTGTTATCGAACTCCGTCTCGATCCACCTGGTGTGCACCGCAAACTTTCCGTCGGCAGCATTGAATGCTGGCTCGTCGAGCACCGCGCGGTGGAACGGCAACACGGTCGCCATGCCCTCCACCTGCATCTCGGCCAGCGCCCGCCGCGACCTGGCCAGCGTTTCAGTCCTGTCGGCACCGGTAACAATGACCTTGGCCAGCAACGAGTCGAAGGCACCGGACACCTCCGAACCGGATTCGACGCCGGCATCCACCCGAACGCCGGGTCCGGCGGGGGCGACGAAGCTGGTCACCATTCCGGGCGCCGGCAGGAAGCCGCGGCCGGCGTCCTCGCCGTTGATGCGGAACTCGATCGAATGACCGCGCGGCACCGGATCGGTGGTGACGGCGAGCTTTTCGCCGTCGGCGATACGGAACTGCTCGCGCACCAGGTCGAGTCCCGAGGTTTCCTCAGATACTGGATGCTCCACCTGCAGCCGGGTGTTGACTTCCAGGAAGGAGATCATCCCGTCCTGACCGATGATGAACTCGACGGTTCCGGCCCCGTAGTAGCCGGCCGCGGTGCAGATGTCCTTGGCGGCCTGGTGGATCTGGCCGCGCTGGGCGTCGGACAGGAAAGGCGCCGGCGCCTCCTCGACCAGCTTCTGGTACCTGCGCTGGAGGGAACAGTCGCGGGTGCCGACGACGATCACCGTGCCGTGTTGATCGGCCAGCACCTGTGCCTCGACATGCCGCGGCTTGTCCAGGAATCGTTCGACGAAACACTCGCCGCGGCCGAAGGCGGCGACGGCCTCGCGCACCGCCGACTCGTACAGCTCGGGGATTTCCGCCATGGTGCGGGCGACTTTCAGCCCGCGACCGCCGCCACCGAAGGCCGCCTTGATGGCCACTGGTAGCCCGTATTGATCGGCGAAGGCGACCACCTCACCGGGGCCGGACACCGGGCCTGGGGTGCCGGGAGTCAGTGGGGCGCCGGCCCGCTGCGCGATGTGCCGCGCCGTCACCTTGTCGCCGAGATCGCGGATCGCCTGCGGGCTCGGGCCGACCCAAATGAGACCGGCATCGATCACCGCCTGGGCGAAATCGGCGTTCTCGGACAGGAAGCCGTAGCCGGGATGCACGGCGTCCGCGCCGGACCTGGCGGCGACGTCGAGCAGCTTGTCGATGTTCAGATAGCTGTCGGCGGCGCTCGCGCCGTGCAGGGCGAAGGCCTCGTCGGCCATCCGCACATGTAACGCGTCCCGATCGGAATCGGCATACACCGCAACCGATCCCAGGCCGGCGTCCCGGCAGGCGCGGGCCACCCGCACGGCGATCTCGCCGCGGTTGGCGATCAACACGGTCTTCACGAATGCTCCCGTTGCTGGTCGATCGGGTCGATCGAGCGTTGCTGGTCGATCGGGTCGCCTGGGTCGACTGGGTCGTTGTCGGCCGGCCGGCGCCACAGGTCGGTGACGACAAGGCCCACCTCCCGCAGCAGCCGGCGGGTGAGCGGCAGCGAGATACCGATGACGGACGATGGGTCGCCCGTCACCCCATCGACGAACCAGCCGCCGTACCCGTCGATGGTCAGTGATCCGGCCACCTCGAGTGGTTCCCCGGTGGCCAAGTAGGCGTCGAGCTCGGCGGGATCTGGTGTGGCGAACCGGATCTCGGTGCGTTCGGTGCCGCGGGCCGTCTGCGTCACCGCACCGTTGACCAGCCGCACGACGGCATGTCCGGTGAGCAGCTCGGAGCTGCCGCCGGCCATCGCGGCCCACTGGACCCGTGCCGCCTCGGCGTCCGCCGGCCTCCCGGCCAGTTTCCCGGCGCACCACAACATCGAGTCGCAGCCGATCACCACCGCGTCGGCGAACCTGGAGACCGCCATCTGGACCACGGCAGATACCTTGGCATAGGCCAGTTCCGCCACCACATCGGCAGGGTCTGCACCGGCATGTGCCGCTTGCACAGCGTTCTCGTCCACCCCGGACACGATCACCGTCGGGTCGATGCCGGCGGCCCTGAGTACCGACAGCCGGGCCGGCGAGGCGGAGGCGAGCACGACGACAGGCGTCGAGTGGCCGGTTGCGGGAGTCACTGCGGCTGCCCCGACGCCCACCAGCTGCGTGGCCCCGGCTGCTGCGCTGCTAGCAGGTGGGCCGGGTCTGCCCACGGCGAACGGTGCTGTGCCGCAACGGGTTCAACAGTGCCCGACGCCTGCAACGCCACAGCTGAGAGCACGGCAATCACGGCGGCAGCGTCTTCGTCATCACGGGCGCTCATAGCGGGATGTTCCCGTGCTTCTTGGGCGGCAACGACTCCCGTTTGTCGGCCAGGATGCGCAGCGCCTTGCTGATCTCGGCGCGGGTCTGATGCGGGTGGATCACCGCATCGACATAGCCGCGGTCGGCGGCGATGTAGGGGTTCAGCAGGGCGTCTTCGTAGTCGCTCTGTTTGCCGGCCCGCAGCTCGGCGACCTCGGCAGAGTCCGCTCCGAATTGGGTCGCGATGGCTGCGATGTCCTTGCGGTACAAGATGTTCACTGCACCATCGGCACCGACCACGGCGATCTGGGCCGTCGGCCACGCCAGGTTGACGTCGGCGCCGAGATGCTTGGAGCCCATCACGTCGTAGGCGCCGCCATAGGCCTTCCGAGTGATGACGGTGACCAGCGGAACGGTCGCCTCGGCGTAGGCGTAGATCAGCTTGGCGCCGTGGCGGATGATGCCGTTCCACTCCTGGTCGGTGCCCGGCAGGAAGCCGGGTACGTCGACGAACGTGAGCACCGGGATGTTGAACGCATCGCAGGTGCGGACAAACCGGGCGGCCTTCTCACTGGCATCGATGTTGAGGCAGCCGGCCAGATGTTGCGGCTGGTTGGCCACTACGCCGACGCTGCGACCGGCCACCCGGCCGAAGCCGACCAGGATGTTCGGCGCGAACAACTCGTGCACCTGCAGGAACTCGCCGTCGTCCAGCACCGCCGTCACCGCGGCCGCCATGTCGTACGGATGGTTCGCCGAGTCGGGGATCAGGGTGTCCAGCGCCAGGTCGGCGTCGGTGGTCTCCAGATCCTGCTCGGTGTCGCCCATTTCCGGCACGGTGGACAGGTTGTTGCTCGGCAAGTACGACAGCAACTCACGGACATAGGAGATGGCGTCTTCCTCGTCGGCGCCCAGGTAGTGCGCATTGCCGGACCGGATGTTGTGGGTGCGGGCTCCGCCGAGTTCTTCGAGGGTGACGTTCTCGCCGGTCACCGAGCGCACCACATCCGGCCCGGTGATGAACATCTGCGAGGTGCCGTCCACCATCACCACGAAGTCGGTGAGTGCGGGGGAGTAGACGTGGCCGCCGGCGGCCGCCCCCATGATCAGCGAGATCTGCGGGACCACCCCGGACAGGTGAACGTTGCGCCGGAAGATCTCCGCGTACAGGCCGAGCGAGACGACACCCTCCTGAATGCGGGCCCCGCCGCCCTCGTTGATGCCGACGATCGGGCGGCCGGTCTTGGCCGCGAAGTCCAGCACCTTGACGATCTTCTCGCCGTACACCTCGCCGAGCGAGCCGCCGAACACAGTGACGTCCTGGGAGAACACGCAGACGTCGCGGCCGTCGATGGTCCCGTAGCCGGTGACGACGCCGTCCCCGAAGGGGCGATTGGACTCCAGGCCGAAGTTGCTGGAGCGGTGTCTGGCGAACGCATCGAACTCTACGAACGAACCTTCGTCCAGCAGCAGGTCGAGGCGTTCCCGCGCCGTCTTCTTGCCCTTGGCGTGCTGGCGTTCGACAGCCTTCGCCGACCCGGCATGGATCGCCTCGTCGACCCGGTGGTTCAGGTCCCCGAGCTTTCCTGCGGTGGTGTGCGGCGCAGTCGCGGCTTTTGACGACTGCGCTGGCTGGTCGTCCGGCAGCTCTGCCACGGTTGACGCCCCTTCCTGCTGCGCTGCGGGCCGATCGATGGTCAGGTTCGGAGAGTAACGCCGGACCGGGTGTGGGATGAACAGCGGCCCGTGGGCAGCAGCGGCAGCGCGGTGTCGGTGTCGGTGGGAATTGTTATGTTGCGCCGATGCCACGACGAAATCGCGTCGACCCGTGGGGCGACCTGCACGCCACCGCCGAGCGTGGCTTGTTCACCGGAAACCGCGGTTGTGTCGTTGATGATGCCGAGAATGTGGTGCGCCATCACCGCGGCAACCTGTGGATCATCTGCCGACTGCGATTTCGTGACTGGCGGGTGCCGCTGGCCCGGCCGAACCGGTGGACGCCGCTGTTCTTCCTGGACGACGTGGCGGCGTTGGCCGCCGGTCACCGGCCGTGCGGGCTGTGCCGTCGCGAGGACTATGTCGCCTACCGCGACGCGGTGACCGACATGGACGGTGCCACCCAACCGGTCGGCGCCACCGCGCTCAACCGTCGGCTGGCGGCTGAGCGGCTGCGACGTGGTCGCGGGCTGGCCAGATCAGCCGACCGCAAGCTGTCGGAGGCAGCGGTCGAGTCGCTGCCGACTGGCACTGTCTACGTCGCCGCCGACGGGCCGCGAGCACTGCTGCCTGATGCCGCCTTCGCCTTCGGGTTCGGCGGCTGGCACTCGCCGATCGCCCGGCCCACCGGCTTGGTGCGGGTGCTGACCCCACCGACCTCGGTGGCAGCGCTCGCCGGCGGCTTCCAGCCGGTGTGGCATCGGAGCGCATTCCCGGTGTCGACCGGGGGAGAAGGAAACGGACTCAGCTGACGCCGACACCCGGGTCCAACCGCGCGCTAGCCGAAATCCGGAGGTCGACACGGCATCACTAGTCTGGCCGGGTGAGTCACTGCCGCGATCCGATCGACCCGGCCGCAGTTCGCGACGCGCTCGGCCGGAATGACGGCTGGACGCTCCGGCACACCGACGTCACCGGATCCAGCAACGCCGACCTGGCAGCGCAGGCCGCCGCCGGTGCGCCAACCGGGACCGTGCTGATCGTCGAAGAACAGCAATCCGGAAGGGGCCGGCTCGGCCGCCGCTGGCAGGCTCCGCGGGGCAGCTCGCTGATGATGTCGATCCTGCTGCGGCCCGACCGGGTGCCGGCCGCCAGCCGCGGCTGGGCTGGTGCGCTGTTGGGTATTGCCATCGTCGACGGACTGCGGCAGGTGGCAACGATCGAGGCAACCCTCAAGTGGCCCAACGATGTGCTGATCGGCGACCGGAAGTGCGCCGGGATTCTTGCCGAGGCGAGCGGTGACGCGCTGGTGGTCGGGGCCGGGCTCAACGTCACCCTGACGACTGAGGAACTGCCGCGACCGGACGCCACCTCGTTGCTGCTGGCCGGCAACGCTCCCGACCGAGCGGACTTGGCCGCGGCGGTGCTCGACCACTTCGGTGAGCTGGTCGGCCGCTGGTACGCCGCCGACGGCGACATGGCGGCGTCCGGCCTGCTGACCGAATACCGGCAGCACTGCAGCACCATCGAGGCGAAGGTGAGGGTCGAGCTGCCGACGGGCGAGTGGGCGACCGGGACCGCCATTGACGTTGCTGACGAGGGTGCGCTGGTCGTCGTCGATGCCGGCGGGATACCGCACCGTTACTCGGCCGCCGACGTGGTGCACCTGCGGCCGGCGAACTCCAGTGTCGACCATGGCTGATTTCCCAGACCAGCAAGATTTCCCCGACCAGCAGGCGGCCCCCGACCAGACCGCCCCCGACGACCAAGCGCTGATCGCCAGGCTGCACCAGCTGCGCGACCGGATCGCCGCCGCCGCAACGGAATCCGGGCGCCAGCCGCGGGACGTGCAGCTGCTGCTGGCCACGAAGACGGTGCCCGCCGAACGCATCGCGGTAGCACTGCGGGCCGGCTTCACCCTGATCGGCGAGAATCGGGTACAGGAGATTGTCAGGAAAACCGAGGCGCTGCAGGCGATTCCGCACAGCATCCAGCTGATAGGGCACCTGCAGAGTAACAAGGTGAATGCGGTGCTGCCGCTGATCGATGGCATGCACAGCCTGGACTCGGCCGAGCTTGCTCAGCGCATCGATCGGCGGTTGGCCGGCGAGGCGGCCGGGCGAACGCTGCAGGTGATGATCCAGGTGAACGTCTCCGGCGAGAACAGCAAGTCCGGCGTCGCTCCCGAGGCAGCGGCGGCGCTGGCCGACGCCGTCCGCAGCTGCACTCGGCTAGAGCTGACCGGGCTGATGACGATCGGCCTGAACAGCACCGACCTGGCCGAGGTTCGTCGCGGCTATGCGCGGCTGCGGGAGCTGCGGGACGCCATCGTGCCAGCCGGCGAATTGTCGATGGGGATGAGCGGCGACTTCGCCGACGCCATCGCCGAGGGTGCCACCGTCGTCCGGCTCGGCTCGGCGGCGTTCGGGAATCGCCGACCGACCGGCTGATCATCTTCGGCGGCGACTACTCCATTCGTTATAGCGTGAGCGTGACGAGACCGGCCGGTCGGCGGCTGATCCGCGGCGCGCGAGGTGAGGCACATGCCGTATCCCGAAAATCTGCTGTCCAGGGGCGAGCAGGTGGTGCTGCGTAAGCATCCGCACTGGAAGGTTCTCGTTCTTCCCGTCGTGCTGTTCATCGTGGCGATCGGCGGCGGCTCGGCCTTCATCGCCTGGGTGACGCATTGGACGAACTCCGGCTTCACCAGCCACACCCCGTGGATCATCGGCATCATCCTGGTGGCCATCTTGATCTTGGTGTGGTTGGTGTTGGTCCCGGTACTGCGGTGGGCCACCGAGCATTTCGTGATCTCGACCGGCCATGTCTTCTTCCGCACCGGCATCCTCAAGCGCCGCGAACACCAGATCCCGCTGGCCAGGATCCAGAACATGGAAACAGAGGTCGGGTTCTGGGGCCGGCTGCTCGGCTACGGATCGCTGATCGTGGACTCGGCCGCCGACCAGCCGCTCGAGTTCGAGAACGTCGCGTCGCTGCCGAAGGTGCAGTCGACACTGAACCAGTTGATCAGCGACGATCGCCGCCGCGGCGCAGCCGGCTATGGCTCACCGGAGCCGGCCGCTTCCGCTCCAACCCAGCAGGCACCCGCCGCACTGGCCGACACCAGGGTGGACGGCCAGCCGGTCGACGCCGGGTACGACCCCGACTACGACGACCAGAACTATGGCCCGCCGGCCGCCGATCAGGGCTACTCCGACCAGCGTCAGCAAGCCTCGCCGGCAGCCACCCAAGCGGTCGATCCTGGGCAACACGGGGACCGACGGCAAGCTGGATCGCGCAGGGGTATGCGCCGGCGGTGACGGGCAGATCGGCAGGAGCTGTTGCATCGGCTGCGGCATCGCCATTGAACTCACTGCCGGAACCCGTTGCCCAGCAAGGGTTTCCGGCGGCTGTCCAAATCGTCGAAGTAGGCCCCCGGGACGGCCTGCAGAACGAGAAGACAGCTATTCCGGCGGCCGTCAAACTTGAGTTCATCCACCGGCTCGGCGCGGCAGGGCTGACGATCATCGAGGCCACCAGTTTCGTCAATCCCCGGTGGGTGCCGCAGCTGGCAGACTCGACCGAGGTGTTCCCGGCCATCGAGCAGCGCCAGGGTGTGCGGTACCCGGTGTTGGTGCCGAACCTGCGCGGATTGGACGCCGCGCTGGCCGCCGGGGTCACCGAGATCGCCGTCTTCGGGTCGGCAACAGAGACTTTCGCCGGCAAGAACCTGGCCTCGACCCTCGACGGCCAGTTCGAGATGTTCGCGCCGGTGGTGCAGTGCGCGCTCGGCGAGGGATTGCGGGTCCGCGGCTACCTGTCGATGTGTTACGGCGATCCATGGGAGGGCAGGGTGCCGACCGAACAGGTGGTGACCGTGGGCCGTCGGCTGCTCGAGCTCGGCTGCGACCAATTGAGCCTCGGCGACACCATCGGCGTCGGTACCGCCGGCCAGGTGACGGCACTGATCGCCGCGTTCGGGGCTGCCGGGGTCGACGTCGACCGGCTCGCCGTGCACTTCCACGACACCTACGGCCAGGCGCTGGCCAACACCGCGACTGCGCTGCGGGCGGGGGTGACGACCGTCGACGCATCGGCCGGTGGCCTCGGTGGCTGCCCCTATGCCAAGTCGGCCACCGGCAACCTGGCCACCGAGGATCTGGTGTGGATGCTGACTGGGCTGGGTATCGAGCACGGAGTAGACCTGGCGGCGCTGGTGCGCACCAGCGCCTGGATGGCCGCCCAGCTGGGCCGCCCGTCCCCCTCGGCGGTGGTGCGGGCGCTGGCCGTCGACAACGGCGCAGCCGATGCCGCCGATGCCGCCGACACAGCCGATGCCGCCGACAACACCACCTCAGGAGAATGCAGATGAAGATCCCAGGACCGTCCGATGTCTTCCGGGCCGCCGGCCAGGGCTACGACGCGATCGAGCAGGCGATCGCCATGGTGCCCAAGGCCATCGACCTGCTCGGCAACGCCAGCGACCTGCTCGGCAATGCCGGCGACCTGCTGAAAAGGGCCGGTGCGCTGATCGACAGGGTCGGCGCCCTGCTGGACGGTGTCGAGGAGACATCGGCCAGAGCTGCCAAGCTGGTCGACGGCCTGGAACCGACGATGAGCAAGCTGCAGCCGACCCTGGACAAGCTGGAGCCGATCCTGGCCACCTTGGCCGACACCACCAGCCCGGAAGAAGTGACGGCGCTGACCAAGGTCGTCGACTTGCTGCCCGAGCTGGCCACCTCACTGAAAGACGATGTACTGCCGATCCTGGCAACCCTTGACTCGGTGTCGCCCGACTTGCGTCAGCTGCTGGTGATCTCGCACGAACTCAACGAAATGCTCTCGGCGATTCCCGGCCTCGGCAGGGCCAAAAGGAAGTTCGAGGAGGAACAGGTCCAGGAGCAGGACCAGGACGGCGCCGGCAAGCTCTGACTACGCTCCCGCTACGAGATTTCTTGCCATTTGTAGGCAACGCAGGCGCCCACCAGATCGTCTTGAGGGAGGCTGTCCGCTGTGGTCTGATGGCCGTCAAAGCCGCCCAACGAGCGGAAGGTGAGCAGCTGAGATGACACGCCGACGGCTGGCGATAGCGCTGCTGGGCGCCGTTGTCGCGCTCTCGGCGGTACCAGTAACTCTCGCGACCGCCGCTGCGGCCGCCACCGGCACGACGGCAGGGCCGACGTCCGTGCAGCACGCGCTCGACGAAGCCGTGGCCGAGGCGGCGGATTCCCACGACGTCACCACCTACGCGGCGGTGATCGACAGGAAGACGGGGAAAGTGGTTGCCCAGACAGCGAACTCCGAGACCCAGGTCGCATCCGAATCATTGGTCAAGACCATCCTGGCCGCCTACTACCTGGTCGAATACAACGGCACGCTGCCTGCCGACATGTCCACAGCGCTGCACTCCATGATCGTCAAGTCCGACGACCCGACCGCGACTGCCTACTGGACCAACAAGGCGGTACCCACCATCGCCGCGAGATACGGACTCACCACCATCCAGCTCGCCGATCCCGACCCAGGACGCTGGGGGTCGACGAGAGTGTCGGCGCTCGGCCTGGCCACCTTCCTGTACAAGATGAGCAAGGATCCGGTGGTCGGACCGTGGCTGCTGGAGGCGATGGGGGACGTCTCCGACACCGGCAGCGACGGATTCGACCAGGACTTCGGCTTCAACGCAATCCAGGGTGCGGCCAGCAAGCAGGGCTGGGGCAGCGGCCGCGACGAGTGGGGTGCGCTGGCCGGCCACCCATGCATCCACTCGATCGGATTGACCAGTCGATACGCGGCCACCGTCTTGCAGACCGCCCCGCCTGGCACCTACGAGTCCATGCGTTCCGATGCGACGAACACGGTGAAGCTGATTCTCAGCGCCGCGCCCCCTGCCGACTCCGCCGGCAGTGCGGCAGTGACCACCCGCATCACCCAACCGGGGACGACAAACAACTCACGTCCGGCCAAAACGACGGCTGGGGCCACGTCCGGTGGTCCTAAAAGTGCAACGTTTGCCGGCTGGTGGGTCGAGACATTGACGTTTTGACGATTCCGTTGGGCTACCGTGAACCTGCTCGATGGGGGCCGAGACGACAATGATCCCGCGGGTCCTGCCGGTCGGCCGAACGTCGACGACCGCCGCGCCTGGTGCTGGCGCAGGGCGATGCTGCCGATGATGGATCGGGTCGGACGGCCGGGGAGGTCGAGGTGTTGCGGCTGACCGCCGCCGGCCGCAGCAACCAGCAGATCGCCAGAAGTCAGTGGCGGCCAGTCAACAGAAAAGACACACATCAACCACCTGCTGTCCCAGACAAGCAGCCGGGACAGGCCCTGGTCGGCTGCGCCTTCCGCCAAGAATTGGTTGGCTAGTTGCGGAGGGCGGACAGACCCAGCCACTCGTTCCACGGGATGGTCCAGTCGAAGACGTCTCCATCGGACGGGCTCAGCTTGGCCGACGTGCCGGTGACTTCGACCGGGTCGCCGAGCATCGCAGTCTGGTAATAGGCCTTGGCGTTGGCCGTCGACAGGTTGATGCAGCCGTGGCTGACGTTGGCATTGCCCTGTTCGGCGAGGGTGCCAGGTTGCGCGTGGATGAACTCGCCGTTCGAGGAGATTCGCACCGTCCAGTACTCCCAACCCTGGTACGGCGGGTAGGGCGAGTTCGGCTCGGATTTCATGAAGGTCTTCGGCTGGATATCGCTGACGACGTGAATGCCCGAGTGGGTCTGTCGACCGTCGGCGTTCAGCCCGTAGGAGGCGGGATAGGTCTGGGTTACCTTGCCGTCCTGTTTCACGACGATCTTGAAGGTGGCGGCGTCGGCGTAGACCACCTGGTTGCGGCCGATGGTGAAATCGCTGGACACGTCGGACTTTCCGTAGGCACCGGCGGCGAATTTGAGGCCGTAGACGTTCGCGCTGACGTGCACCTTGGTGTTCTCCGGCCAGTAGTTCCTGGTCCGGAAGTCCAGACCCCACACCCCGTCGTTGTGGTGGATCCACCCCCAGGCGCCCTCCACCTTCGGCGTGGTGGTGATCGAGACGTGCTTCTCGATGAGCGCCCGATCCTGCGGTGTGACGTCCGGGAACTTGACCTCGACCGGCATGGCGACACCCACCGTCATCCCGTCGGTGGGATACACCGTGGTTCGCGGCTGCTTGCTGGGTTTGATCACCGTGTAGCTGCCGCTGATCGGAACAGCCTTGCCGTCGGTGCCCTTGGCGGTGCCGGTGAGGCTGTACTTCTTGCCGTACCCGAGCACCTCGGCGGTGGTCCAGGAGGTCTTGTCCTTGGAGAAGCTGCCCTTGACGTGGTAACCGGCCGGGTTCAGCAGCTGGATCGTCTGGATGGTGCCGTTGGCCGCCGTCACCGTGATGGGGTCGACCGGCGCCATGGTGGTGGTGCCGCTGACCGGGGTCGACATCACCGTGGCCACCGGCGGGACCACGACAGTCGGGGCCGAGCTGGAGGTGGTCGGCGGTGTCGACACCACCGAGCTGGCGTTCGAACTCGACCCGACGCTGCTGGATTCCGTCGAAGCGTCCCCGGACACGCCGCTGGACGTGGTCGCGGCCGAAGAGGTTCCGGACGAGGTGTCCCCGGCAGCAGAATTCGTCGAGACGGTCTGCACGACAGTGGTGGTGGTCGAAGGCGGCTCCGAGGTGCACGAGGTGACGGCCACCAAGGCAGCGACCGCTGCCGCGGCGGTGATCAGATGACGAGTTCGCAAACCGAAAATCCTCCAAGCGGGTGGGCGCCGGGCCAGTCTCGGGCTCGGCAAGGGTGGCGGAATCAGCTGACGACCGCCTTCGATCCAGAGTACGGACCGCGCCGCGCCGGCCGGTTCCCGTGCTCGGCACTGCCGCTGGCTGAGCAACCACCAGGGGTTGCTGGGCGCGTCGCCTATCGTCGTGCCCATGTCCGATGATGCGCAGACGAGCGACCACCAGCCGCACGGCAGCTTCGCCGAATTGGCCGGGCTGGTGACGGCCGGCGGCGCAACCAAGTACCACCAGGCGAACGCCGCGAAGGGCAAGATGTTCGCCCGCGCCCGGATCGCCGCGCTGGTGGATGCCGGATCGTTCGTCGAGGACGGTATGTTCGCCAACGCCTCGGCCGAGGGACTGCCGGCCGACGGCATCGTCACCGGCATCGCCACCCTGAACGGCCGCCGGGTCTGTCTGATGGCCAACGACTCGACGGTGAAGGCCGGCTCCTGGGGCGCCAGGACGGTGGAGAAGATCATCAGGATCATCGAGCGGGCGTATTCCACCGGCGTCCCGATGATCTACCTGGTCGACTCGGCGGGCGCCAGGATCACCGACCAGGTCGACCTGTTCCCCGGCCGGCGCGGGGCCGGCAGGATCTTCCATTCGCAGGTGCGGGCCTCCGGTTCGATTCCCCAGGTGTGCGCGCTGTTCGGGCCGAGCGCCGCCGGCGGTGCCTACATCCCGGCGTTCTGCGACGTGGTGATCATGGTCGAGGGCAACGCCTCGATGTACCTGGGCAGCGACCGGATGGTCGAGATGGTGACGGGGGAGAAGACCACCCTCGAGGAGATGGGCGGCGCCAAGATGCACACCTCGGTCTCCGGCGTCGGGCACCTGCTGGCCAAGACCGAAGACCAGGCGCTGCAATGGGTTTCCGAGTACCTGAGCTACTTTCCGGACAACTGGACCCTAGCGCCGGCCACAGTGGAATCGGACGACGGATTTCGGCCGGGCAAGGGCGACCTGCGGGCGATGGTGCCGGACTCCGAGCGGCAGGCATTCGACATGCGCCGGTACGCCAAGGCGATTCTGGATGACGGGTCGTTCTTCGAGATCCACCCCGACTGGGCCCGGGAACTGACCGTCGGATTCGGCCGGCTGGATGGCCGGGTGGTCGGCGTCGTCGGCAACAACTCGATGTTCAAGGGCGGCGTGCTGTTCGTCGATTCCGCTGACAAGGCAAGCCATTTCGTCCAGCTGTGCGACGCGTTCAACATCCCGCTGATCTTCCTGGCGGATGTGCCTGGCTTCATGGTCGGCGCATCGGTCGAGCGGCAGGGCATCATTCGGCACGGCGCGAAAATGATCTCTGCCATCTCCGAGGCGACGGTGCCGAAGATCTGCGTGGTGGTCCGCAAGGCCTATGGAGCCGGGCTCTACGCGATGGCCGGCCCTGGGTTCGAACCGGATGCCACCCTGGCATTGCCGACCGCCAAGATCGCGGTGATGGGTGCGGAGGCGGCGGTGAATGCGGTGTACGCCAACAAGATCGCCGCGATCGACGAGTCCGAGCGGGCCGCCTATATTACTGTGCTACGCGAGGAGTACGAGCAGGACATCGACATCGTCCGGTTGGCCTCGGAGCTGGTGGTCGATCAGCTGGTGGAACCGGAGCACCTGCGGGCCGAGCTGGTCGCCAGGATTGCTGCCGCGCACGGCAAGGACAGGACCTTCTCCCGGCGTCGGCACGGCGTCACCCCGGTGTGACGGCTGCTGGTGGTGCGGCTCAGGCAATGCCACCGCGACGCAGTTCGGTGTCGGGGTCCGGCGTGTCCTCGCCGTTGCCGCCGTCCTCGCCGAAGTCCTCGGGAAAGACATACCTGCGATAGGCCCAGTAACGAAACGCCATTCCGAGCAACGTGCCGATGATGTTCGCCGAGATGAAGTCGGCGATCGAGACCGCGAACTGGGTGTGATGATCCGTGTTGAAGTTGAATACGTAGCGGGACAGCGCCAGCGGGATCAGGTTCAGGCCTAGCGCCAACCCGTTGACCAGGAAGAACAACAACGCCTCATGCTGGCGCTCGCGGCCGCCGCGGGTCCGGAACGACCACTCCCGGTTCAGGACGTACGACAACACGGTCGAGACCAGGATCGAGATCGTCTTGGCGACGATCACCTTCTCCCGCAGCACCGTGTGCGACATCAGCGTGAACAGTCCGGTATCAACGATCCAGACGCCCCCGCCGACAATCAGGAACTTCGCCATCTCCCGGTACTTGGGTGGGAGTCGTTCCCGCATTCGGTCAATGATCGGCACCGAGCGAGTGTACGGGTGAGTGGTGGCAGGACCGAGTTGCCGGCGTTACTTCCCCAGGCGTTGTTGGATCAAGGTCGGGCCGACCATCACCGGCCCTGCACTTGGAGGGGGGGTGGACAGCCACTCCCCGGTGGAATCGACCCTGATGTGAGCGTCCCTAGTGACGTACGGCGGGCAATCTTCGGCGCGCGAGCAGTAGGCGCCGTTGGGCGACGAGGGTGAAGGTTTTGGCATGGACCAGAACACGAGTGCGCGAGTTCGGTCGTTGACGTAACCCACATCCGGTGGTCCGGCAATCTGAACCAAACGGGCATCGTTCTTGTCTCGGGCCACCTGTCTGGGTGGCAATACCTCGATCGTTCGTAAGGTTCCGGGAGCAGTCCAGGTGGTATCGGTTGAGGCGGCGATGAGGCTCCAGCCAGCGACGGGAGTAGTGGTGCCGATGCTCACGTTGATGCCTTGTTCTTGGACCGTGACCACGTTGGCGCCTTGATGCAGACGTGTCAAGTCGAGGATTGCCGAAAAGGAATTGCCGTCTTTCACCACAACCGGGTTGGTCAGCTGTACGGGGAATCCGTTAATTGTCAGCTTAATCGAGTCGAAGAGCTTGACATCCAGCACCTTGCCATGGTCGGCGATGACGAATGAGAACTCCGCCCACACCGGCGTCGCACCTTCGACTGCGATTGAGCCATTCCCCCTGGTGGTGAGACACCCGATGTTGGTGCATGACATTAATGAGCCTGTCGAATTAGCCTCGAGCTGACCCGTCATGTCGACAGGGCTGCCTGGATCGAGAGGTTGAACTTCGATCGGCATGGTGATGACGCGAAGTCCGCTGTCCTGCTGGGGATCAGGAACTGTGACCGGCACGGTCGGATGATGTGCGTCGGGAAGCGCGGTTACCGCGAACTGGCCGTAGTCAAAGACCGAACCAACGAGGTGCTGGCAAGTCAGATCATCTCCGACGATCTTGCACAGGCTGCCTTGTCCTGGTGTCAGCAAGAGGCCCATCGAAAGCCTGGGCAACGTGATGGGACCAAGATCGGTGAGACTCGTTGTTCCGACCCCAGGTGCAGGACTCACTATCAGCTCTGCAGTGTCGAGAGAGTGTCCGGCCGATAACTGGATCGGTGTTTTTTTGTCAGCGCCGGTGAGCGTGATGGCGTTGATCGCCGAGCTCAGGTGAAACGCGATAGTGACGCTATTTTCGGTATCGCCGTCCAGCGTCAGTAGTAACTCGCTGTTGTTCCTGGCCTGGGAGCCGATCAGGAACTTGAGCTGCGCCGCAGTGATACCCGCCGATAGGTCGAATTCGAAATGGCAATCGGTCGCGGTGCAGGTGGGCTGGATTGCCGCTGAGTCCTGATTGAACGCTCGAAAGCCGCCCCGAAGCCCGTTGTTCGGCTGGACATCGAGGAAAGTCGTGACCAAACCGTGAGGGATTGACCCGCCAGCCACCCCGGACACGTGCAACGTGTGATGACCATCAGACGCGCCGGCGTCAAAGGTCAGGGGCAGCAATGCCGGGCCACCGGAGAAGGCCGTGATCAACGGATTCCCGATCCGGATCGGCTTCGTCGGTGGGGTGGTCGAGGTTGGTGCCGTCGACGGGGGGGTGGGTCCTGACGTCGACGTACCGGTGGTCGGTTCCGATGTGCTGGTGGTTGCGGATTTCGAGGTCGGGGGGCTGATCGGAACCTGGCTGGGTGTCGCAGTGCCGGTCGTCGGCACCGTGGCCGACGTGCCGGTTGTCGCCGGCGACGAGGCGGTGGAAGTCGTCGACCCGGTGGTGGAAGCACCGCCGGTGTTGGTGCCTGTCGACGATGTCGAGCTGGTGCCGACCGGGCCGATCGGCTGGCCCTGGGTGTCCGTGTTTCCACCGCCACCGCCACCGCCGTTGCCCGTTGCGCCACCGGTGCCACCATTACCTGCACCGCCTGCTCCGGCTCCGCCGTTGCCTGCACCGCCGTTGCCTGCACCGCCGGTGCCTGCACCGCCAGCTCCGGCTCCGCCGTTGCCTGCACCGCCGTTGCCTGCACCGCCAGCAGCTCCGGCTCCACCGTTGCCTGCACCCCCACCGTTACCGCCGGCACCGTTACCACCGGCACCGTTTCCGAGAGCGCCAGATCCGGTGGAATCAGCCCCTGCGCTGCTGGATGAGGTGGTCGCGACCGATGAGCCGCGGTCGGCCGTCACCGGCACCTTTCCGCTGCCGGACGCAACCAAGATCACCACCAGGGCGGCCACCGCTGCTGCCGCGACAGCACCGCTGGCCAGGATCGACTTCGGGATCTTGGTCAGCAGCAACGGCACTCCACCGCCATGCGCGGCCCCACCGGCAGTGGCTCCCGCCGCAGCGCCCCCGGCCGCGCCGCTGCCGGCCGCGGCGCCACC
>JALYVF010000006.1 GCA_030853385.1 Actinomycetota bacterium
CACAGTGTCGAGAAGAGAGTGAAGCCGGCCATTCCGATGCTGAACATGCGTTTGCGGCCGTAGATGTCGCCGAGTCGGCCGCCGATCAGCAGTCCGGTGGCCATCGCGAGGGTGTATCCGGCGGACAACCACTGGATGAGGGTGTCGCCACCGCCGAGGTCGCGAACGATGGTCGGCCCGGCGATCGTGGTGATGAGGGCGTCGAGCAAGTCCATCACCTCGGCGGCGAGGACGACGAACAGTGCGGCCCAGCGCCAACGGAAGAGCACCGGGTCCTTGGTCAGCGAGATGGTGGGGTCGGTCATTGCGGGCTCCGAAGTAGGTTGGGCGAACAGTGTTCGTGCCAGGCGAACACTGTTTTAGCATCGAACAGTGTTCGCGTCAAGTACAGTGTTCGTCATGAGTCGAATTCGCAAGCTGCGGGAGATGATCGCCGAGCCGGCGCCCGGCGACGAGGGCTTCCCGTTCCCGCCGTGGCAGCGGCCGGCGCGAGAAGCGCCCAAGGCGCGCAACGTGCTCAGTCGCGACCGGATCGTCGACGTCGCGCTGCAGATCATCGACGCCGAAGGCACCGAGGCGGTGAGCATGCGCCGGATTGCCACCGAACTCGACACCGGCGCGGCCAGCCTCTACGCCTACGTAGCCGGCAAGGATGAAGTGCTGGCGCTGGCCCACGACGAGGTGATCTCTGGCATCGAGGCTCCGGATATGGAGGGCAATGATTGGCAGGGCATGGTGCGAAGCTGGGCTCAACAGGCGTACCGCATCTACTCACAGCACCAGGACATCGCCCGGCTGAGTTTCGCCGAAATCCCCACCGGTCCCAAGGCGTTGGACGTGGTGGAGAAACTGCTGTCCGGAATGCTGGAGGGTGGGGTGCCGCCGCAGTTGGCTGCTTGGTTGATGGATCGGCTCGCCCTGTATGTCGGGGCTGATGCCTTTGAGGGCTGGATCTTCGCCCGCAAGTTTGCCCCGACCGACCCGGAAGACAAGCGCAGTCCTGAAGAGCGCGGGGAGAGCTGGTTCGTAGATCTCTCCGGGTATTTCTCCTCGTTGCCGGCCGATCGCTATCCGGCGATCACCGGCAACATCGAAGCGCTGATGACTGGCGGCGGCGACGCCAGGTTCGAGTTCGGCCTCGAGACCATGATCCAGGGTGTTGCCGCGATGGCAGAGAAGCAGCGGACCACACAGCCCAGTGAGAAGTGAAGCGCAGGGTGACACGGCGAAGCCTCATCTAGCCGAATCCCCTGCCGAGTGCTGTTGGGACGCCGTTGCGAGATGCTCTTCAGCAGGCATAGACGCGTCCAGTCTTGGTCCTTCGCGTGAACTGCCCAAGTCCCCGCCCGATCTGGCGACGATCATGGTTTCCTGCACGGCAATTCGGACACTCGGCCGGCTGGGCCCCACGAGCGAAGCGAGAGGGAGCGCGGGCTGGGGGCCATGATCAACACGAGGTTGTGGCAGTAGCCCTTGCCGGTCGGTCGTCGGCGCGCTATTCGGTGGGCCTTAGGCCTCGAGTCGGGCAGACGAAGGCCGGTCAACGACGTCCAGGACGCTCCGCCCGCTGCGGTAGGCTTTCCACGCTCGGTGAGCCGGGGGATCGGCGTACCGACCACAACTGAAGAACGGGCTGTGGCGCAGCTTGGTAGCGCACTTGACTGGGGGTCAAGGGGTCGCAGGTTCGAATCCTGTCAGCCCGACAAATCGGACATGAGGTCCTCATGCTTTCGAGGACTTCATGTCCGATTCATCTGTGTGGGCCTGGATTTGAGCCGGTGAGCCTAGCGAGCACGCCGAATCCAGGGACCCCCGTCGAGCGCAGCAAGGTGGGCGCAGCCCGACACCGTTCAGGAAAAGCTCGGTGTGCAGCGAGGTGGGCGCAGCCAACATGCGCCCCTCCGAATGGGTGCACCCAGACGTGCTGCTGGTTATGCTCCCGCTCATGCGAGCTCTGCCGGTCTTCGACTGTGGTGCGCTCTTCAGTGCGCTCGACGCCCAGCGTCGCGAGCGTGGATTGGAATGGACCCCGCTCGCCGACGAACTGTGGCAGCAGTCGTCCGAACTCAACGCGCAGCGAACGGATCATGCGTTGTGTCCGGGCGCGGTGGTGCGGCTGCCGAAGCGAGGGGCAATCTCCTGCCAGCATGCGCTGTTCATGTTGCGATGGCTCAACCGCCGGCCGGAGGGGTTCTTGACCGGACCGGTTGTCGACGTGGGCGATGCCCAATTGCCGAAAGCGGGACCGGACAGCCGGCTTCGATGGAACCTGGCTGAGGTTCATGCTGCGCTCAATGAGCAACGTCGCGAGCGCGAGTTCACCTGGGCAATGCTGGCGGACGAACTCGACTGCACGCCGAGCCGGCTGACCAATCTGCGAACCGCTCACTTCGCGGACATGGATCTCGCGATGCGCGTCACTCAGTGGCTGGGGCAGCCGGCAGCGGCATTCGTCCATCCCGCCCAGTGGTGATCGACGCGGCCGCGAGCACCAGCAATGACCGACACCCTCGACAGCGATTTCTTCTTGTTCCAGGACCAGTTGGGCGACGTCGAACGTGCGCACATCCTGACGGTCCGGGAGTTCAGTGAGACCGAGGTCCGCCCGATCGCCGACGACTACTGGGTCCGCGCCGAGTTCCCGAGCCAGCTGATCCCCGGTCTGGCCGGGCTCGGATTATTCGGCTCGGCCCCGGAGAGAGTCCGGCAATTTGAGAACAGCGCGGTGTTCCGCGGCTGGGCTGCGCTCGAGCTGACGCGGGTGGATGCCGGTGTCGCCACCTGCGTCGGGGTGCAGAACGGGCTGAGCATGGGGCGATCGCCGTCGGTGGTTCGGCGGAGCAGAAGGCAGAGTGGTTGCCGGCGATGGCCGCCGACGCCAAGCTCGGCGCGTTCGGACTCACCGAGCCGCTGTCCGGCTCGGATGCGGCGCGCGGACTGCGCACCACGGCCCGGCGTGACGGCGGTTCCTGGGTACCTGATGGCGGCAAACGCTGGATCGGCAACGCCACCATGGCCTACGTGGTGGTGGTCCTGGCCAAGGATGCCGCCGACGAACAGGTGAAGGGCTTCCTGGTGACGACCGACAGCCCAGGCTTCACCGCGACCACGATCGAGAACAAGATCGCCCTGCGCAGCGTGCAGAACGCCAACATCGTGCTCGACGGAGTGGTGGTTCCTGAAGCATTGAGATTGCCGGCGATCCAGAGCTTCCGGGATGTGGCGACGGTGCTGCGGTTGACCCGCTGCGATGTCGCCTGGCAGGCGATCGGTATTGCGGTCGGCGCCTACGAAGCCGCGCTCGCCTACGCCAAGGACAGGCAGCAGTTCGGCAAACCCATTGCCGCGCACCGACTGGTACAGGATCGATCTGCTGGCCCGCTGCCTGGCGAACATCACCGCCAGCATCGCCCTGTGCACGCAGGCATCGGCGTTGCTGGACCAGGGTCGGCAACGTGACGAGCACTCGTCGATGGCCAAGTCGTACGCCACCGCGCGGATGCGGAAGACGGTTGCCTGGTCCCGAGACGTCCTGGGCGGGAATGGCATTGTGCTTGACCACGGCGTCGCCAGGTTCTTCGCCGATGCCGAGGCCATCTACTCCTACAAAGGCACCCGCGAGATGAATTCGCTGATCGTCGGCCGGGCGAGCACCGGGCAGCAGGCCTTCGTCTGACAGAGAACGAGCCCCACCCTCCTCGGCATAAGGAAGGTGGGGGCTCTGTGACTCCGCTGCCTCCAGCGGCCTGACGACTCGCCCGGGTCGAAAGGGTCGACCGTCACCAGGTATTCGCCGCGCCGGCACGGGCGGATGGGAGAAGACACGGTTAGACCTTGGCGGTGAATCGCCGGCTGGCCGGGCCGCGCAGCCGACCGGCTGGCAACCGCCGGCCACACAACGCCAACAACAGATCTTGGCCGGTGCCCTGCAACAGCTCTCCGCTGCCCAAGCTCCAGTCCAGGTCGTCGGCCCGGAATTCGACGGCCGTCAGGTCGACGCCGAAGTATTTGACTCCCTTGGCTTTTGTGTCTTTTGGCAGCACGATGCGCAGCCGATCGAGCGGCACCTGGCGGTCGAGCCCGAGCCCGACGGTGATGTCCAGACCGTGGATCACGTCGTGACTCAATGCTCCCTCGAACCCGCCGCCCGGTGGTTTCCACGGGTGGTTCACGTTGTTCGCCATCGCTGCGACCAGCCCGCCCGACGACATGGAAGCCGCATCACGTCTGGCCGCCCGATCCGCCATCTTGTTGAAGTTGCCGCCGGCCCGCAACAGCCCGGCCAGCACTTTCGGCGCCGAGTATCGGAACGGCATCGTCAGGTGGGCGACCACTTCGCGGACCCGCCAGCCGTCACACAGCGTCGGGGCGTCCCACTGCTCCGGCCGCAGGGCCGCGAGAATGTCGGCAAGGTCGTGGCGTTCGGCGGCAACGGCCGCTCGTACATCGATGCTCATCTGTGCTCCGATCGTGAAAGGCGTTCCTCGTGCCACCGACGTACGACGGGACACCAGAAGGACACCGGCGGCGGGGATTCTCCAGATGTGGTCCGTCCGGGCGGATCCGGTTCGTCGGTTGCATAGTGATGATCGACCCGAGGAGACAACGATGAAGTATGTGTTGCTGATTTGTGGCGACGAGTCGGCCGCCGCGCACGCCAACGACGGCTGCGAAGGCTGGAGCGAGGAGATGCAGCGCCGCGGCGTGCTGCAGGGCGGCGCCGGGCTACGGCCGCCATCGGACGCGACCACGGTGCGGGTACGCGACGATGCCGTCCTGCTGTCCGACGGCCCCTTCGCCGAGACCAGGGAACAGATCGGCGGGTTCTGCCTGATCGAGTGCGCCGATCTCGACGAGGCCATCGAGGTGACCTCGAAGCATCCGGCCGCCCACTACGGGACGATCGAGATCCGGCCGCTGTTCGAGCCGTGACGGACGTTCGGGCCGCGGTCGCGCAGGCCTTCCGTGACGAGTGGGGCCAGATCGTCGCCACCCTGATTCGGACGACCGGGGACTGGGACCTGGCTGAGGAGTGCGCCCAGGAAGCGTTCGCGACGGCCCTGCAGCGCTGGTCGCGTGACGGAATCCCGAGTCGGCCGGGAGCCTGGTTGACCACGGCTGCACGCAATCGTGCGATCGACCGGCTGCGCCGCAACAGGGTCGGAGCGGTGAAGCTACGGGAGGCGGCGGCCATGGTCGAGCGATTCGGCGACCGGAACGGCGACGAGGGTCTCGTCGGGATGCAGGACGGCGCGGTGCCCGACGATCGGCTGCGGCTGATCTTCACCTGCTGCCATCCGGCGCTGGCCGTCGAAGCGCAGGTCGCGCTGACCCTGCGCACCCTGACCGGGCTGACCACCGCGGAGATCGCCAGAGCCTTCATGCTCGGCGAGCAGACCATGACCAAGCGGCTGGTGCGGGCCAAGCAGAAGATCCGTAACGCCGCCATTCCGTACCGCGTTCCGCCCGCCCACCTGCTGCCGGAACGCACCCCGGCCGTGCTGGCCGTGCTCTACCTGCTGTTCAACGAGGGCTATTCGGCCACTGCCGGCGCCGACTTGGTGCGACGCGACCTGACCGATGAGGCCATCCGGCTGGCCAGGGTGTTGGTGCTGCTAATGCCGGACGAGCCAGAGGCAGTGGGGCTACTTGCGCTGATGCTGCTGCACAACTCGCGCCGGACGGCCCGCGTCGACGCCGACGGCGAGCTGGTGACGTTGGAACAGCAGGACCGCAGCCGCTGGGACCGAGCGGCGATCGCCGAGGGAACCCAGCTACTGGACGGCGCCCTGCGTCGTGGCCGGGCCGGCCCCTACCAGGTGCAGGCGGCGATCGCCGCCTGTCACGCCGCCGCCGGCGACCCGACCGACACCGACTGGCGGCAGATCGCTGCGCTCTACGGCCAACTCGCACTGCTGGTGCCATCGCCGGTGATCCAGCTCAACAGGGCGGTGGCGGTGGCGATGGCTGACGGGCCGGCCGCCGGCTTGGAGCTGGTGGACTCGCTGGCCGCAGCGGGCTCGCTGGCCGGCTACTACCTGCTGCCGTCGACCAGAGCCGACCTGCTGCGCCGGCTCGGCAACAACACCGCCGCAGCCGTCGCGTACCGCGAGGCACTCGAACTGGCGCCCACCGACACCGAACGCCGCTACCTGCAGCGGCGGCTGACGGCACTGCCGGGCGGGTAGCACTGTCCTTTCCTGCCACGGTATTCGTCGTTGATACAGCATCGCGAAACGGCCGGCACTCGTCGGCGAACAGCAGGAGACTCCCATGGTTAGCAGCATTCAACCCATCATCGTGACGCGCGACCTCGACCGGTTGCTGGTGTTCTACCAGTCGCTCTTCAGTGCAACAGAAACCCTGCGTCAGCCACCGGACGGGCCGATCTTCTATCTGGGATTGCGGATCGGCGAGAGTGAACTGGGACTGGTAGCCGATTCGGGTGTCGACGTTGACGCTGCACAACGGATCTTGCTCAGCATCGGGGTGGACAACGTCGATGGAATGCTGGAACTGGTAGAGCCGGCCGGCGGTCAGTTGCTCGGTCCACCGAACGATATGCCGTGGGGCCAACGGGTGGCGCACATCAAGGATCCCGACGGCAACGCCGTCAATCTGACGCAGACGATCCAACTGACGCAGGCAAGATGACTCGACGGGCGCGCTGCCGCACCGCGGCCCAGGGCAGTCAGCTCAGCCGGCTGGACAGTCCGCCAAGCCTGCGGCGAGGTCTGGATGGATGGGTCCGTCGCGCCGCGAAAGCGATCCGGACGCATCGACCCGGCGGGTGCTGGCGACGATCTCGGCGGCAACGGACAGCGCGATCTCGGCGGGCTTCATCGCGCCGATGTCCAACCCGGCCGGCCCGTGGATCGCCGCCAGCTGTGCGGGCGACGTGCCGTTGGCCAACATCCAGTCCCGCCGCCGAGTCTGGGTGCGCCGAGACCCCATGGCGCCGACGTAGGTGGGCCGGCTGGCAACAGCGGCGGCCAGTGCCGGCCCGTCGATTGCCGGGTCGTGTGAGAGCACGATGACCGACTCGGTGTCCGGCAAGGCCGTCAACACCCGGTCGAGCGATTCGGTGGCGGTAGTGCTCCAGCCCAGCGTGTCGGCAATCGCGATCAACGCCGACGCCACCTCACCCGAGCCGACGATCAACAGACGATGCTCGCTCACTCCACCAGACTAGAACTCGCACGGCTGGGTTGGGGCTGTCACATTGATGTCGTTTCGATCGTCACGGTGGTGACGGACCACGATCCGAGGATGGGACGGATGAACCAACAGGATTGGCAGGCGGAGACCTCAGCCGGCAGCGGGTGGCGGTGGGCGCAGCGCAAGAGAATGACGGCGCACCGAAGCTGGAGCAGCCGAGGTCCGTGGTGTCCAAGGAATTCTTGAGACCCTCGTCGGGCGAGCGAAGGGCGTTGCTAGAGCAGCAGTTTCATGCCGACGTGGGATTCTTCGAAACCCAGCCTCCGGTAGAACCGGTGCGCGTCGGTGCGTCGCTTGTCGGTGGTCAGCTGGATCAGCGCAGCTCCGCGTTGGCGGCTGTAGTCGATCGCCCACCGGATGAACATTGAACCCAGCCCGCTGCCGCGCCGCGACGACGACACCCGCACCGCCTCGACCAGGGCGCGGGTGGCGCCGGCCCTGGACAGTCCGGGGATGAACGTCAGCTGCAGGGTGCCGACCACCACGCCGGACGAATCCAACAGCACCACCAGCAGCTGCCGCGGATCAGACTCGATATCGGCGAAAGCCCGACGGTACAACGGATCTGACGGATCGGTCTCCCGGCCGCTGGCGACCGGATCGTCGCTGAGCAACACGATGATGGCCGGAATGTCGGCCTCGACAGCGCTGGCGACGAGGTGCCCGGTCGGCAGACTGGCCAGCACCGTCCGGCTGAGCTGATCGGTCATGGGGCGTCCGGTTCGGACAGGTCGGTGTGGTCGATGGCGCCGTCACGCTGGTCGCGTTCGGCCCACTCCAGCAGCGTATCCAGCGCGAAGACAGCGTCGTCGATGCCGGCATGCAGGTCGCCGAGTTCGGCGAACCTGGCCGGGACGGTGGCGATGGTGAAGTCGCGCGGGTCGACGGTCTCGACCTCGTCCCAGCGGATCGGTGTGGACACCCTGGCCGCTGGGACCCCGCGCACCGAGTAGGCCGAGGCGATCGTGTGGTCGCGGGCGTTCTGGTTGTAATCGACGAACAGTTGCGCCGGGTCCCTGTCCCGCCGCCACCAGGTGGTCGTCACGTCGTCGGGAGCCCGCCGCTCGATCTCCCTGGCGAAGGCCAACGCCGCCCGCCGAACATCGGTGAAGCCCCACTGCGGCTTGATCCGGACGTAGACGTGCATCCCTGCGCCACCACTGGTTTTCGGCCAGCCGACGGCGCCCAGCTCGTCGAGCAGCTCGTGCACGACCAGCGCCACCCTGCGCACCCGGTCGAAGGTGCAGGCCGGTCCAGGATCCAGATCGATGCGCCACTCGTCGGGTTTCTCGGTGTCGGCGCGCCGGCTGTTCCACGGATGGAATTCGACGGTGGACATCTGCACCGCCCAGATCACGTCGGCCAGTTTGGTGACGCACAGTTCGTCGGCGTTGCGGTTGTACCGCGGGAAGTGCACCCGCACGGTCTCCAACCATGGCGGTGCGCCGCTTGGCACCCGCTTCTGGTGCACCTTGTCGCCGGCCAGTCCGGTCGGGAATCGGTGCATCATGCAGGGGCGCTCCCGCAGCGCGTTGACGATGCCGGGGCCGACGGCCAGGTAGTACTGAGCCAGATCCAGCTTGGTGGCGCCGATTTCCGGGAAATACACCCGATCCGGTGACGACAACCGCACGACATGGTCGCCGACCTCGAGTTCGACCGCTGTGCTGCTGGCCATGGCGTCAACCTACCTGTGCCCGGAATGTGGCTGCGTTCCGATTCGGCGCTTACCAAATTGACGACTCCTGTCGCACCGGTCCCACAACCAGGACTTTGGTAAGCGCCATCGATGTTGATAAGCGCCAGGGCCGGGGTCAGTCGGGCAGCAGCGGGACGGAGATGCCCTGGTCGCGGCCGAGCAGGACGGCCTTGGTGACGGAGCTGCCACCGAACTTCTCCCTGATGCTGTCCATCGCCGCGTCAAGGCCGGACCTGCGCAGATCGTCGAACGGCAACTGCGGCTGGTCGGCGTTATCGAAACCGGTCACCGAGATACCGATCAGGGTGATGCCGCGCTCACTGAGCAGCGGCATCGCTGCACTGAGCAGAGAACGGCAGGCGGTGAGGATCTCCGCGGTGGAATCCGTTGCTCGCCACAGGGTGTGCGACCTGGTGGCTCTGCCGAAATCGCCGAAACGCAACCGCAAGACCACCGTGCGGCCGGTCCGGCCGGCGGTTCGCATCCGGCGGGCAACCCTGTCGGTGAGCGTCAGCAGGGCCGCGTCCAGGTCGGTGGGGGAGTGCCGGCCGCGGCCGAGGGCGCGCTG
>JALYVF010000010.1 GCA_030853385.1 Actinomycetota bacterium
GGTACATGTCACTCGCTCTACCGATCAGTGCATCGCGGCGGTGATGGACCACGTGGTGGACGGGCCGCCCTCGACGTCGGTGCAGTCGGAGAGTTTTCCGCACCTGGCCCGCACCACGGTGATGGCATGCCTGCAGCCGGGGCAGCGGTTGCGGCTGGTCAAGTTCGTGGCCTACGGCTGGTCGGCGTCGCGGTCGTCGGCTGCGGTACGTGATCAGGCGGACGCCGCGCTGGGCCAGGCCGTCAAGACCGGGTGGGACGGCCTGCTGGCCGAGCAGCACGCCTACCTGGATGATTTCTGGGATCGGGCCGATGTCGAGCTGGACGGCGATGCCGAGGTGCAGCAGGCGGTGCGCTTCGGGCTGTTTCACGTGCTGCAGGCCGGTGCCCGCGCCGAAGGCCGCGCGATTCCCGCCAAGGGCCTGACCGGCCCCGGTTACAACGGACATGCGTTCTGGGACAGCGAGACGTTCGTGCTGCCGGTGCTGACCTACACCGTCCCGGAGGCGGCGGCGCATGCGCTGCGCTGGCGGCAGGACACCCTGCCGATGGCGAAGGAACGCGCCGCGCAGCTCGGGCTGGCCGGTGCGGCGTTCCCGTGGCGCACCATCGCCGGCGCGGAATGTTCAAGCTATTGGCCGGCCGGTACCGCCGCGTTCCACATCGGCGCCGACATCGCGGACGCGGTCACCCGCTACATCGCCGCCACCGGCGACACCGAGTTCGAGCGTGCCGTCGGGTTGGAGCTGCTCACCGAGACCGCACGGCTGTGGTCCGCGTTGGGGCATCACGACGGGCAGGGAGGTTTCCGCATCGATGGTGTCACCGGCCCGGATGAATACAGCGCCGTCGCCGACAACAACGTGTATACGAACCTGATGGCGCAGCACAATCTGCGGGCAGCCGCCGACGCCGCCGACCGTCACCCCGACGCCGCCCGCGAGCTGGGCGTGGACGCCGAGGAGATGGCCCGTTGGCGGGATGCGGCAGCCGCGATGTTCATCCCCTACGACGAGGCACTCGGGGTGCATCCGCAATCCGAGGGATTCACCAGCCATCAGCCGTGGGATTTCGCGTCCACCACCGCGGAGCAGTACCCGCTGCTGCTGCACTTCCCGTACTTCGATCTGTACCGCAAGCAGGTGACCAAGCAGGCCGACCTGGTGTTGGCGATGCACCTGCGCGGGCAGTCGTTCACCGCCGCCCAGAAGGCCAGCAACTTCGCCTACTACGAACGGCTGACGGTGCGGGACTCCTCGTTGTCTGCGTGTACCCAGGCGGTGCTGGCGGCCGAGGTCGGACACCTGCAGTTGGCGCACGACTACCTGGCCGAGGCCGCGCTGATGGACCTGGACGACCTGGAACACAACACCCGCGATGGCCTGCACATCGCCTCGTTGGCCGGCTCATGGATTGCCCTGGTAGCCGGGTTTGGTGGGCTACGCGAACGCGGCGACGCCCTCGCGTTCACACCGAGTCTGCCGCCGGCGCTGACCCGGCTGGCCTTCACCATCGCCTACCAGCACCGGCGGTTGCACGTTGCGGTGACACCCGGGTCCGTCAGCTATCAGCTCCGCTCGGGTGAGCCGCTGCAGATCTATCACCAGGAGCAGCCCGTCACCGTCACGGCGGACAAGCCCGTCACCTGCGCGCTGGACCACCGCCCGCAGTTGGACCCGCCGACCCAGCCGGCCGGCCGCACGCCGGCGCGCCGTCAGGTCAGCGACAGCGCCCCATGACCGGCACCAGCGCCGGCGACGACCGGCCGCAGAAGGGGACGAACACGAGCAAGAAGTCCTTCGCGCAGGCGCTGGCGAGCGCCTACCGGGAGACGCGGTTGCACAGCCCGCAAGCCGTTCCGGAGGTGGAAGAACGGCTCCGCGACAAGTTGGAGACGCGCGGCGTCACCGTGACGCCGGAAATCCTGCGGGCACTGGCATTCGCCATCGTCAACGATAGGGGTGCGTGACCGCGTTCCGAGCTCGGCGGCGGGCGACCGGTGGGGATGGCATGGTCCGTGGGTGCGTTAGACGACCAGTCCGCCGGAATAGGCGGCCGGATACACGTAGCCCATGCCCCAGAACGGGACGTAGCCGTAGTGGCTGTAGACGCTGCTGTGATATTCGCGGTCGGAGGCGAGGCGGGGGTCGTACGGGGGCGCGGTGACAACGTGCTCGGCGGTGTGGTTGATGAACACGTCGTCGGCGGTGATCTTGGTGATGTCGTCGACCGGGATGAAGGACTTCGTTTGGCCGAGTCCGAGGAAGCCGCCGTGTTCGACCAACAGAAAGCGAACCTTGCGCGCCTCGTCGTCGATCAGCAGGTCGTGCACCTTGCCGAGTTTCTTGCCGTCCTTGTCCTTCACGGTGAGGCCGCGGATGTCGGCGGCCGCTGGTGTGATGGTTTGGCCGCTGTCGCTGAGCTTGCTGATGGTGGCATTGCTGTGGGATGTCATCTGGCTTTCTCCTACGGGTGTGCTGCGGGGTTCGGGACGGACATCGATACCCGTTCCGACGAAAGAGGACTCCCGGCGACCAGGTCAGCCGCCGATCCGGTAAGCCCCACCTCGAGTAACCGAGTCGACGTCGGTCCGGCGTCGCGGAGGGGAACCTCAGGCTTCCGGCGCTGCGAGAGTTCGCACTCGAGGGCGGCCTGATCGGCGGCGACCCGGGCCCGGAAACGGCTGAGGGTCAGCACCTACGACGCTACGCCGGTCGCCTCGTTCCTTTCAGCCAGGTCGGTTCACGGCTCGCAGCGAACCGGCTTGCCTAGTGCTGACAGTGTGGGCAGATGTTCGTCCCGCGGCCGGCGACCCGGATGCGTTGGATGGTCGTTCCGCATCGCCTGCAGGGTTCGCCGGCGCGTTGGAACACCCGAGCCTCGGCGAGGTGGGAGCCGCTACCGCGGAAGTCGTTGACATACTCGACGAAGCTGGTCCCACCGTGTTCGACCGCGCGACCGATCACCGACACGATGGCGTCGTGCAGGCGCGCCACCTCCCCTGCGGTCAGGCTGCCCGCCGGCCGGCGGGGGTCGATGCGGGCCAGGTGCAAGGCCTCGTCGGCGTAAATGTTGCCGATGCCGGCCACTGTTGACTGGTCCAGGATCATCGCTTTGATCATCGCCCGCGGGTGGCGCGCCAACTGGGCGCGCAGCCCGCCGCGGGTGAAGGCCGCGCTCGACGGCTCCGGGCCGAGGCGGGACAGGAACTCCTCGCCGGCCAGCGAGCCGGTGTCGACGAGCCGGATCCAGCCGAACTTCCGCTGGTCATTGAAATACAGCACCGTGTCGGCGCTGAGCGTGAACACGACCCTGGTGGTGACATTCGGCATCGGCTCGAGCATCTTTCGGGACGGGTGACCCCCGGCGAACACCGTCGAGCCGTGCTCGGCGACGACGAGCTGACCGGTCATCTTCGGGTGCATCATGAGGTGCTGCTCGTTGTCCAGGTCGAGCAGCAGAACCTTCCCCCGGCGTCTGGCGGCGGCGAGGCGGTGGCCGGTGACGTGCACGTCGATCCGGCGTTGCGAAACGTCGAAGGATGGACGCCAGAGCACCTGCACCGCCTCGATGCGCTTGCCGACCAGGGTGGAATCCAGGCCGCGACGCAGAGTCTCCACCTCCGGCAGCTCCGGCACCGGGCCAGTATGTGCCAGGCCCGACCCGGACGTGACAGGGGCGCCGGCGGCGGCGTAGCGTCGCAATCGCTGAAAAACTAGACGTTCCGGGACGGGGAATCGCCGCCGACAGGCTGCACCCCGTGCGTCAGCGGGCGCATCGCCGGAAGCAGACCTGCAGATTCGGGCCGCACCAGGTTCGCACCTGACCGCCTGGGCAGGCCGCTGCCGGTGATCGGATCGAGCCAACGACATGGCGTTCCGGCTGCCGTCCGCGCGCGGGTGACGACGACATCACCGTCGTCGAGCCGGCGTCCGAGTGGACCGAACGGTCAGGAGCCGCAATGAAGCATCCAGGCACCCCCACCACCGGAGCCGGGTTCGAACCACGCGCCGCGCACCGCAGCGATTCGGCAGCCGCGGCGCCGCGTCAGCCGACGCCACAGGCGGAGGGCAGTTTCCGATCCCAGCTCAACCGCGGATGATCAGAGAGGATCTGGATTCCGGAGCGGATGATGAAGATCAGCAGAAACAGGTTGAAGAAATGCTGGACCCCCACCCAGATCGGGAACCCGGGGTCGCGCGCGGCGGCTGCCGAGACGACGGTGCCGGGGTCGGTGGCGATGAAGTGTTGCACCGCGGAGGTGTTGCGCAGCCCCTTCGCCGCGGCCACCGCGACCATCAGCAGGACCAACCCGATTGGCAGCAACCACAGCAGGTTGAACCACCGGCTGCGCCCGATCCGCACCCTGGGGGCGACGCCATGGGCCTGCGGCACCGAGCCGGCCCACGTGGTCGGGTCGACGACATCCTCACCGACGGTCACATGAGCACACAGCAAACATTCGTCATCGTGGGAGCCGGCCTGGCCGGAGCCAAGGCAGCCGAGGAGCTGCGCACGCGAGAATTCGCCGGCCGCATCCTGCTGCTGGGTGAGGAGACCGAGCAACCCTACGATCGTCCCCCACTGTC
>JALYVF010000081.1 GCA_030853385.1 Actinomycetota bacterium
ACGGGACAACCTGCGAAGCTGGCGCGCCGGCTGGTAGCCGAGCCCAGTCCGGCGGCAGGCTGGTGGGAGTGACCAGTCTCTGATCGAGTGTGCGGGTCGAGTCCGCGACCGCGAGCCAGGTCTGATCCCCGGTGATCGATCCGAGCATGGTGGCGGTGCTACCAATCAGATAGCTGGGATTGAGCGTCGTCTGTCCGCCGGACGTCGCCCACGGGCCGGCGATGAGGAGCCGGCCGGTGGTTGTGGGCACGGTCTCGTGGGCGAGCGCGGCCTCGGCGATGCGCTTGCTGTCGTTGGCATAACTTGAGCGGCTGAACACGACCGCCGCTTGCGACAAGGCCCAGGCGGCGTCGATGTCGGCGTCCGCGGCGGACTGTTCGTCGGCCACCTTGCCGTTACTCCACCGCCATGCCAACAGGCCGTCGGCTTGTTGCAGATGGATGGCTGTCCACTTCCAGGTCAAATCGAAACGGCCCTGATCGCGTGCGACGACGGCCAGCAGCATGCCGTAGGCCTGTCCCTCACTCACCGAGTCACCACCTTGGTCGCGGCGCACGACCCGGCCGTCTGGATCGGTCCAGTTGTCGAGGAATAACCGGGCGGCCTGTTGAGCTTGCCTGCTGGCCTGGCTCTGCTGGTGGTGTGGAAGAACAGCCCAGATCAGCGTCGTAGCCATGACGGCCACGACAATTACCGCGGTCACGAGGATCGGCCGGGTCGGCCGACGAACCGCGATCACGCCCGTGCGCGGGCCAGCGGCAGCCGCTGCAAACCGGCGAGACCCAGCATCATGGCCGCCAATAAGGCGAGGCCGGCCAGGTACCACGCGGTGGGGCTTGCACCTTGGTGGGCAGCGAAGCTGGTGGCGGTCCCGCCGCCGCCGGCCGGAACTGCGCCGGACGGCATCCTCGCCGCACCGGCCGCATCAAGCGCGGTGCGCAGGATCAGGCCCCCTCCCGGCTTGTCGAGCAACAGCAACGACGTCACGCTGCCGGACGCGACTGACACTGAACCGGACGTGGTGAGCACGGGAGTGCCGTCCGAGCGGGCCTGCAGCGGCCAGGTGCCGGCCGGGATCTGGGCGTAACCGGTTGCGGTGGCGAAGCTGGCGTCCTTGGCCACCACTGGGCCGTTCACTGCGACCACGGTGGCCTTCGGAGCCACGCTGGCGGCTTGGATCAGCCGTACCCGTGCCTTACCGGGCGCCGGAGGGGTGAGGTCGTCATCGAGCACAGCGCCCTTACGGGCAGTTCCGGTGCCGACCGCGGCCGCGGTGTAGGCCCTCCCGGCCGCGGCCTGCAGCGTCCAGGTCAACATCGGCTGTTGACTCACCGGCGCTCCGTGCGGACGCATCGAGACCGTGTAGGTGCCGGCTTTAACCGGCACGTACTTGCTGACCCCGCCATAAGTTTCGCCTGGAACCCACAGCGTTGTGGTGCCTCCGGCGAAGGCGGTCAGATAGATGTCGACGCCGGGTGTGTCCGGCGACAAGTGGGCACTGCGGATCTCGGCTGTGCCGGTCGGTGTGTTGGTGGTAGCCGCGGACGCGACGCCGTCGACGCCGGTAGCAGCAACGGCGGCGAGTAGCACACCGGCGAAGCACTGATAGGAGCGAGCAGACATAGGAATCCTCCGTGAGTATTGAGTGAATCAGATGGCTAGTTGGACGGGATGAGCGCGTCGCCACCCAGCGACCAAGCCAGCAGCACGCCGGTTTGACCGTGCGCAGAGATCTCAGTCGGCAGGTAGTTGGCTGGTAGTCCGGCCAATGCGCGTCGGGCTTGGGCGGCCGTTATCCCGTTGAGCTCGACGGTGCGGATCGGCATCGATGCCGCCGCCTCGTCTGGATTGATCGGCAACATGTCGACCGAGATCCGTTGGGCGGCCGGGAGCGTGGCCAGGGCGGTGGCTGCGCGCAGGTCCAGTTGGTTCGCGGCGAGCTGGCCGCTGGCCATGGAGCTCCAGCGGATCTCACCGTTGTGCGCCAGCGCCGCGGTGGCCGCCACGCGGTTCGTCGTAGCTAGCTTCGCCTGCGACCTGTATGCATCGATGCCGCCAGGGATGACTCGACGGACCTCCACCCGGGTGTCACCGGTGCCGAAGATCGCGTAGGGCGTCGAGTTGCGCAGGGCCTGGGCGACTTGCGGTGCCGCTTCCGGGTTGGACCGCAGCGACTGGGTCGACACGACGTAGTTATAGTCGCGCCAGCCGTTCGGCGAGAGTCGTTGGACCGCCGAATCGGTATCGACCTTGTAGTACCAGACCACATTCTGGCGCGGGAACCCGCTGCGCACGAGGTCGACCCAGAAGGCATCGTCGACCGTCAGCCGAGAATCACGCGGCACGTTTCGCTCGATCCAACTCTCGGCCTGCGCCACAGGTTGGTCCAGCGGACCGATGAACAGGCCTCGTTGCTTGGCGATCCAGTTCGGCGCCCCAAGGCCGACCGCGATGATGGCCACGACCAGGACGGCGGGCAGCAGCGGTCGGACCCGCCGCGTCTTGGCCGGGCGGGTCTTCCACGAAGCCGGGATCCAGAGCACGGCGCGGTCGGTGACCCCGGCCACCAGCAAAGCCGCCAGCGGCAGCAGGGCGATGACGTAGGGCACGGGCAGGTAACCCGGTCGCAACATGGTGAGCAACAGCAAGGCATAACCCACTGCGAACGGACGCAATCGGCTGATCGCGAGGGCCGGAATCAAGGCCAGCACCGAGAGCGCCGGAAAGACAGAATCCAAGTTCAGCCATTGGTGCAGGTGGGCGTAGCTAAGAGTGCCCGGAGTGAAGAGGCTACCGCTGCGCTGCCGCGTGAACAGCTGGAACTTCACCCCGTTGAGCAGGCTGACGTGATGGGCGCCAGGCACCAGTTCGTTCTTGACCATCGCGTAGAGCACGTAGAAACCACCGGCCAACACGAACGCCGAAGTCGCCAGCGAGAGCGCGTACCGGCGGGTGCCGCTGGCCCCGGTGTTGCGCCAGAGCAGGTAGGCAATGGCCGGCAGCAACAGCAGCGATGTCTCTTTGGTCAATACCGCTACGGCAAAGGCCAGTCCGGCCGCAGCGAAGGCCCACAGCTGCCGACGTGGACTCAAGGCCAGCACGAACGCAGCCAGGATCCACGGCGTCGCGATGTTGTCCAGATACACGGTGCGATGGAACTGCACCGCCAGCGGGGACAGGCTAAACAGGGCGATAGCCAAGCCGGCCGACCAGCGCGCCATCAGGAGCCGACGGCACAGTACCCACAGCAGCAAGCAGCTGATTAGCTGGAAGAACAACATGCCTTCACGGCCAGCGAGCACCGCGTTGGGTTCGCGGTTGAACGCGTCTGTCAGCCAGGTGTAGCCAGCCAGCTGTATCCAGCCCAGCGGCGGGTGATCATACCAGTAGGTGTAGTGCCCGAGGGAGTGGAACGTCTGCGCGGCATAGGCCTGCGCGATGTAGGTTCCTTCGTCGTCAATGCGCTGCGGCGCGTTGGCCATTCCGATGCCCTGCCACAGCATGGCCAGAACGAGCAGGGGGCTCAAGGTGGCTAGGCTGCGCCAATGCAACCGCAGCCAGTTCACGCCGCGCTGGACCCCCCCGCGTTCGGCGGACTGGCGGATCGCGGTGGTCGTCATGATGCGACCTGCGCGAACTCTGGCTCGCTGCCGCCATCGATTCGGTGAAGGTTGTTGTGTTCGGTCTTCTCCCAGCTGCCATCGCCGCGGAGCTGGCGATACACCGCGCGGATTGAGGCAAACGCCAGCAGCAGCTGGTACGGCACCGCCCCGACAATCAGGTAGACGTAGTCGCGGAGCCGGCGCTTCACTCCGTACAAGCGACAGAACTCGCCATACCCGGCCGCCTCGACCGCCACCGTCATGATGGTCGGCACGATCGGCAGCACTGTGATCAGGACGATCGGAGTCGGCACCGAGGTGAAGAACATCAGCGCCACGGACAACGGCACCAGCGCTCCAGTGAACGCCTGCAGGAACGGCATTGACAGCGTGTAGCGGGCCAGGATCCGCTGACCTCGAGTCGGCAGTTTCCGCCACTCGCCCTTGCCCAGTACTTGCAGGAAACCCTGGTTCCACCGGGTGCGCTGCTTGATGAGAGACCCTATCGTGCCCGGCGTCTCTTCACGGGTGACAACCTCAGGCTCATAGGCGACCGCGACCTTGGCTCCGCGACTGGACAGTCGGACGCCGATTTCGCAGTCTTCGGCGAGGCATTCCGGATCCCAGCCACCGACCTCGCGGAGCAGATCAGTCCGGGTGAAAACAGTGTTCCCGCCAAGCGGGATGAAGTTGCGCGCGGCGTGGTAATGCAGCCGGCTACGGAACCAGAAGTAGTACTCCAGGCAGTTGCGCAACGTCCACCAGCTGGTGTGGACATTCATGAGCTGCACGCCGCCCTGCACGACATCGGCGTTGGTGGCGCTGAATCGCGCGTCCACATGCCGGATCAGCTGCGGGTGCACCTCGTCCTCGGCATCAAAGACTCCGACCACATCGCCCCGACAGGTCGCCAACGCAGTGTTGAGAGCCTTCGGCTTGTTCTTGGGCACCGAGTGGTCGATGACGACCCGGACGATGCCGGGGTGCCGACCGGCGGCCTTACGGGCGACGAGTTCGGTTTCAGGATCATCGTGTCCGATGATCGCGATTACCTCGTAATCGGGATGATCCAGGTCAGCCAAGGTGTCCAGCGTCTGGCCGAGCACAGCCTGCTCGTGCCGCGCGGGCACCAGCAGGCTAAAACTCAACGTGCTGTCCCGGGCTTCTTCGGCGAAGCGGGTGCCGCTCAAATGCCTGGGCGTGCGCCAGGCGTGCAGCATCCACGACAGGGTCGTCGCGGCGACCGCGGTCAGGGCCACGCTCAACAGCACCAGCGCGCTGATCCCGACGAGGCCGAGGATGGACAGGCTGTGGTGCACGGTCTGCGGGGCACTCGGAAGCTGGGTCGTCCCCGAGTCGAACAGATTTCCCGGGTTCGGGACAGTGCTGGCAGGCGGCAGCACCGGCGAGCCGGCTGCGGAAGCGGGGACGGCCGCCAGCCCCAGCCCTGCGGCCAGGCTAAGCAGAAACAGGCTGCGACCCGCAAATTCACCAAGGACTGGTATAGGCGCAGACAGACGTGGGCGAAGAGATCGTCGCATTAAATTCCTAACGAAAATGGTGCGAATGAGCCCCACAGTCAACGAAAAGGCCCGTGGATCTTGTTCATCCGATTGCCATTCGACTCCCTGACTGCCACCGGATTGGGAAAACAACAAACTTTATGTGAATTTCGCATCGACGGCCACGTTTGTGTCCCGGGAGACCCGCGCGGAAGACGGGTTTAAGGCGCGCCAGGCTTCCGGAAGGTACCGCCGTTTACCCAACATTCATAACAGTTTCACGTCGCCCCGGCCGCAGATCGCCACCCAGCATCCGCCGGTCGAACACGAAGAGTAATTGATCGCATGCTCTCAGTTGCAATTCCTGCCAGCACGCCCACTGGCACTTGCCAGAACAAATCCTTGCGTTTATCGACACACCGCGGATTCATGAAAATTGCGAGGTGGCGCTTGGTTCTGGCCTTTTCAAATTGCCTGCCGGTCGGGCTCGCGGAGCTGGCCGTCGACGACCGCGACGTCGAAGCTGGGTTAGCCGGTGTAGTCGGCTTTAATGCCGGTGCCGACCCCACTGGTCTGCCAAGAACTCGAGGAACACACGGCGATAGTCGCAACCCACCGCGGGCCCCTACACCACCATGACCGACTCCATGACGGCCGTCGCCCGCCACCCAGCCGCCGAAGGTATCCGCACGACAGGCCCTATCAGCCACGTCTACATCATCGGCCGAGAACAAACGAACGACCCAACCAACTACATCACCGAGATCCATGTGCACCACCGACCACACACCACACACCACGCACCACAGCACCAGTCACAGGCTCGCAATAGCCAGCGACGGCTGTCGTCGGCCTTATTCACGAGTGAGACCAGAAGGAACACGCGTCCCGAGAGCCTGCGCCCCTATCTACCGGGTGGACCACATCCTTGGATGTGGGACGTCGCGCGGCGGGGGATAGTGAGGAGCGCTGAGTCGGCGTGTCGCGTCCCAAAAGCTATAGCCATAATGGTGTGCCGTTTCGACCGTACGGATACAAACAGCGGTACGGTGCGGAGGTGGATCTCGGCTATGCGCGCGTCTCGACGGCGAAACAGGACCTCGACCGGCAGATCCACGCCTTGCAACAGACCGGAATCCCGGCCGAACGGATCTACCTCGACAAGAAATCCGGCGCCACCACGAATCGCGCCGGTCTGCAGGCTGTGCTGGAGTATGCCCGCGCTGGGGACGTGATCGTCGTGCATACCCTGGACCGTCTCGGCCGCACGGTGCGCGACACCTTGAACCTGATCCACGACCTCGCCGAGCGGGGTGTCGGTGTGCGTAACCTTGCCGACCCGATTCGGATCGACTCGGCTAACCCTGATGATCCGATGGCCCAGCTGGCCGTGGTGCTGCTGGCCCTGTTCGCCCAGATGGAACGCACGTATGCCTTAGAGCGGGCCGCGCACGCCCGCTCGGTTGCGGCCGCGACCGGTAAGCGGATCGGCCGGCCGAGCGTAGTGAATCGCGACCAGCTCGACTACGCCGCTCACCTACGCGAGGCCGGCCACTCGATCAGCGAGATTGTCGCTAAGACGGGGATCGCTCGCACCAGCTTGTACCGGCACCTGCCGCCTCGTGAACCGGCGGCGGTCACTGTTGCCGACCTGCCCGCACCGACGCGGTGACCGGAAACGGGCGTGCCGAGCGGATGCTCGTGCTGCGGCCGCATCTGGAGCAGGGGGTGCCGCTGGCGCGGGCCGCAACGGAGGCTGGCGTACCGATCCGCACCGCGCGCCGCTGGCTGGCCGCCTACCGTGCCGGCGGGCCCGCCGCCTTAGAACCCGCAGCTCGTAGAGATCGAGGACAGCGGCGTATTGATCCAGTCCTTGTTCAGCTGGTTGAGGGTTTGGCGTTGCGCCGGCCGCCGCCGACGGCAGCGCACATTCATCGTCACGTCGTCGCGGTTGCTGCCAGCCGCGGCATGACTGCTCCGAGTTGCACCACCGTGCGCGAGATCGTGGCCGAACTTGATGCCGGCCTGGTCACCCTGGCCCACCACGGGAGTGCCGCGTACCGGGATCGGTTTGAAGTCGTCTACCGGCGTGAATCCGCCCGGCCGAACGAGCTGTGGCAGGCCGACCACACCGAGCTCGACGTGATGATCCTGGACCACCGCGGACGCCCGGCCCGTCCGTGGCTCACGGTGGTCCTCGACGACCATTCCCGAGCGGTGCCCGGATACACCGTCTTCCTGGAGAACCCCACCGCCCTGCAAACCGCCCTCGCGCTGCACCAGGCCGTCTGGCACAAGAGCGATCCGCACTGGCCGATGTGCGGGCTGCCCGACGTCCTCTACTCCGACCACGGCGCCGATTTCACCAGCGAGCACCTCGAGCAGGTCTGTCATGACACCCATATCCAGCTGATCCACTCCACACCGGGGGTTCCGCAAGGTCGCGGAAAGGTCGAGCGCTTCTTCGGCACCGTCACCACCGAGCTGTTGCCCTCTCTGCCCGGGCACATCCCGCACGGCACCCGCGGCACACCGATCACCGCGCCGGCCCTGTCGCTGGCCGAACTCGACGCGGCGATCGGCAGGTTCATCGTCGAGGACTACCACCAGCGCCAGCACTCTGAGACCGGGCAGCCACCGGTGCTGCGCTGGACTGCCGGCGCGTGGCTACCCCGGATGCCCGACTCCCTGGACCAACTCGACCGGTTGCTGCTGACCATCGCCAAGGCGCGGATCGTTCACCGTGACGGTGTGCACTGTCACGGGCTGCGCTACCTCGATCTGACCCTGGCCGCCTACGTCGGCGAGGCGATCGAGGTCCGCTATGACCCCCGCGATCTCGCCGAGATCCGCGTCTACCACCGCGGCCGGTTTCTGTGCCGGGCGGTCGCCGGCGAGCTGGCCGCGGCCACGATCACCCTGAAAGATCTGCAATCCGCGCGCACCGCCCGGCGCCGCGAACTCCGCGGCCAGCTCACCGACCGGCGCAGCCTGGCCGACGATCTCACCGCCAACACCCGGGAGCCGATCCCGCCTGGCACCCGGCTCACCGATCGCGATGCCCGCGGCGACCAGCCCGAGGGGCCGACCCTGACAACGTCACGCCGCAAGCTGCGGCTTTACCGCGAAGACTGATCTCCGAGAGGACCTGATCATGGTGAAGAAGGCGCCTCCCTTGCCGCCGCGACAGAGTGACATCGCCGCCGCGGCGGTCGCCAGTTTTCGGCCTCGTCCGGCGCCGGATCCGATTCCGTTCCTAGTCACTAAGGAGCACCGCCGCTTCCTCGAGTTCGCCGACACGGTACGACGCAACCGCTACATCGGTGTCTGTGTCGGCCCACCCGGCATCGGCAAGACGCTCTCGGCCCGCACCTACAGCGGCGCCGACGACTGGCACGCTTGGTTCGAGCACCGTTGGACCAAAGACGCTGAGATCCCCGCGATCATTGACACGTCGCGCACCGCCATGTGGACACCGCGGGTGACGACCACGCCCCGCGAGCTCGACGCCCAGGTGCCCGCGCTCTGCCAGCAAGTCAGCTGGGCCATCGAATGTCACCACAACCCCGACTACGACCCGCTCGTGTGGCACGACGGGCAAGGATGTGCCCACACCGAGCTGCTGATCGTCGACGAGGCCGACCGACTCAAGACTGCCGGGCTGGAACAGCTGCGCGACTTCTTCGACCGTCACCACCTCGGCCTGATCCTGATCGGCATGCCCGGCCTGGAGAAACGGCTCGCCCGCTACCCCCAGCTCTACAGCCGCATCGGTTTCGCCCACCACTACCGGCCGCTGAGCACCGACGAACTCGCCTTCGTCCTGACCCACCACTGGAACCAGATCGGTCGCACCCTCGCCGCCGACGACTTCACCGATAACCAGGCCGTCGCCGCCGTGCACCGCATCACCGGCGGCAACTTCCGCCTCGTCGAACGCCTCTTCGGACAGGTCCAACGCGTCATGGAGATCAACCAACTCCACACCATCACCAGCGAAGTCATCGACGCCGCCCGCGACACCCTCGTCATCGGCACCTAACCCCGTGCCGCACGCCAGCGGGTCCAGGTTCGGCTACGTCCGAGTTGCTACGCCCGCACACGACCCGCAGCCGCAAGTCGCAGCACTCACCGCCTTCGGAATCGATCCCCGGCTAATCTTCCTCGACTGCTCGATCGCCTCACCCAGCATCCGCCCCGGACTTGCAAGGTTGCTCGACCAAATCGAACCCGGCAACGCACTCGTCATCTGGCGCCTGGACCGCCTCAGCCGCTCAATCACCCACCTAATCCGAACCGTGGCCAACCTCGGCGCCGCAGGCATCGGGTTCATCTCGCTCACCGAGGCGATCAACACAACACCACCCGCCGGCCGCCCCCAGCTACAGATCTTCACCGCCCTCGACACACTGCACCGGACCCTGATCCGCGAGCGGACCGCCGACGGCCTGGCTGCCGCACGAGCCGAAGGTCGCACCGGTGGCCGACCGCCGGCTATGACAGCCGAAAAGATCGAGGCCGTCCACCAGCTGCTAGCCCAGGGCACGCCTAAAACGATCATCGCGCAGATGATCAAAGTGTCCCGACCCACCCTGTACCGGCACCTCCAAAGCCCCGGCAACACCACCCCGAACCCACCCCGACGTGCCAACTAGCGCCGCGAAAGCATGCCAAACAACGGAGCGAGTCACAGCTCGAGATTCTGGCGATCTCAACTTGGCGGTGGCTCGGCGCCGAGTGTTCCGGTCGACGGTCCGCTTACGGAACGACCTTGATCACCTCGCCATTGGCAGGCTTGCCGGGCTGCGTGGCGGCCGTCGGGGCTCGCTCAGCGGCGTCGGACAGTGGTGGTGAGGTCGTGGTCGCCGTAGCTGTCGTCGTCGGGGTTGACGGTGACGCCGCGGGCGACGATTTCATCGAGGCGGTCCAGCACCTGGTCGGGCTCGGTCGTGTCGTTCGGCATGGGGTTGGCCTTCTGCCAGACGATCTTGTTGCGCAGCCACCGCAGGGAGGAGGTAGGACTTGAGCTGAACCATGGCGCAGGGCCGACGATGGCGCGGCGGTGACGCCGGCCGGCAACGCCGCAGCGGGTTCCCGAGGCCATGCGGTGGAGGCGACGATCTACGGCTGGCGCGAGCTCAGGTACTCCAGAGTGCACTCGATCAGCTCGGTCAGGTCGCGGGCCGATGCCCGTTCGAAGTCGACCTCGGCTATGGCCTGGAATCGGAGCGCGCCGTCACCGAAGAAATCCGGCGAAGTTAGCCGTCGACTGTTCTTCGTCCCGCTCGTTAGTAGCGCACCTCTGAAGCCGTGGGTCATCACGCTCTCCCAATCGCCTTTCGACCTGGGCCGGCTCGGACTGTCCCGCCGGACCAGCGCAGCGAGGTCGGTCCGATTCTCGGAGAGATGGCTTCTCAAGCTGGCGTACTCAATATCGGCGCCCATGCTGCGCGCCAAGTCGTACGCGGCTCTGCGCACTTCTTCGTCCTCGTCCTGGTTTGGCCGAGGGTCGAAATCGACGCCGAACCGAAGTTCGCCTCCTGGCTTCGTCTCCCACCATCGAATCTCCGCCATGAACGTGCGGTCGTCCCCTTCGCCACGCACCGGTATCCAGCCCTGGATGAGTGGCAGGCCACCTCCGCTCGTGACGCCTGCGGACGCCAATAGTCCTCGTTCACGTAGGTCGTGCGCGACCCTGCGGGTGACCACCCGCGCCAGGAACTTCTGGTCGAGCACACTCAACGGCGTCGACTCACCCGCAGCCGGGAGGGCGAAGACCCCCGAGATCATCTGATCCCATTTTCGCAGGACGCCTGTGGCCTCGCGTGCGAGGAGCCGAGCCAATTCGTCGTCCACTGTCTCCCAACGGCTGATGAGCTCGCACAGGCTCAGGAAGTTCCATCGGTCCGAGTCGGCCTCCAGCCGAGCTCTGTCCGAGCTCAGGGCCGCCAGGTATAGGACGGGACGGGAGCGGAGCGCCTCATATGCCGCCTGCTGCTTCGTACTCATCAGGTGGCCGAGTTTCACCTCGACCACGGCCGCTTTCGATTCTGCGGTGAGCAACAAATCCGCGTGGTTCGCGTCTTGAGCCTCGCGGATCACGTCGTCGGGGACGAATCCCACCAGCTCCGCCCAGGGCGTCGGGTCGCGATCGCCTAAAAACTGGATGAGGTCCGAGACGTTTGTCTCCTGGGCCAAGAGGCGACCCATCCCTCTACCGCGGACCCAAGGCGTTGCGTACCTGCTCATAAGGCCAGCATGACCCCTCCGTCGCTCGATCCACGTGCGGGACGCATTAGCCGATCCCTCACCGGGACACTTCGTGGGGTGCGCACGCAGTTCGCCCGCGCGGTATCCGTCTTGGCGCGGCAGGCCACTCGTCGCTACGGTGCGCAATGGCTCACTCTGGCGCGGCGGTAGGCGGGCCGACTTCGACGGGCGGACGACGCCCAAGACCGCCAGTCCGGTGCCACTTCGGCTGGGAACAGGTCGTCCAGTAGTCGAGGAGAACCTCTCCTTCAGCGTCCTCGGGGCAACCGCAGGAGTCCAACCGATCGGCGATCGCAACACACGTGCGAACCGTAGGCTGCAAGCCGGGACGCACCGCGCGGGCTGAGCACGACGATTCGGCCACCAGGCAAGCGATGAAAGCAGACCGAACCAGCCACCTTCCGATCGAGACGAAACGCGCCGTATATCTCCTCGGTCTCGTGGCACGCTGAAGCCGCGCGCTTCCTCAGACGGGCGCCGCGTTTAGGGTCGGGCGTGGAGGCGTGCCCTGTTCAGTTTTCAGTTGCCGTCGACACTCCCGGCCGGTACCGGCTTTAGAAGAGGGACACGTAGCCCAAATCCGCAATCGACTGGGCTAGATACTCGAAGTGCTCGACCTCTTCCAGACGGTGCGATACGGAGAAGAGAGCTTCCTCGTTGCCGTTTGTTCGGTCTGACTCGAAGAGTTTGTCGAGGACTTCCGGGGCACTTTCCCCCGCCAAATAAAGACGGATCGCGGCGGCCCAGAACCGGACGGAATCCGGAAGGACACGATCGAGTGCCGTTCTGAATAGCTTGGTCTGGAGGTCCTGGTCTAGGGCAAGAACGTAAAAGACGGTCTGGCCGATGCTGCCTCGCTCGACGCCGTTCTCATCTATTTCACAAAGGAGTGCGGCGATGTCGCTTGCGGTCCACCGACACCTCTTCCGAACGGTTGAGCTCACGTGCGCCGGAATCCAGTTCTGCTTCGTCCAGAGCACGTCCGGGTGGGGTGTCGTCATGGCAAGCGTTATGACCGCCAAGCGCCGGCACGCCTTGGGTAGGCGATGGAAGAGAGCTGCGAGGAGGAGAAACGCAGCCGGATCGTTACGACCAACGGCGAATGTGTCCACGATACCGACCTCGACGGTCTCGGCATCATCGGCTAGCAGGGCAGCCGCTGGCGATCCGCTTCGACGGCGCAACGAGGTCTGGGCGGCGGCCAGAAACGGTGCGAGGTCAACGTCCAAGCGGTTCTCCGCTGGGACCGGTACAGACGGTTTACCGTAGGGGCCAGGGATGACCGGCGACAGGTGCGCATCGACCGCCAGCGTCGCCGCCTGCGAGAGGTCAACCCACCTGAGCGCGTCATCTTCCGGGTCGTGGACGACCCCGAAGAATGGAACCGTGCTCTCACGCCACAGTGTGAGGTCGGCGGCCTTACCCGGCACTACCCACTGCCCCTTGTGAAGGAAGCTCTGCCCTGACTTCACCTGGACGCAGATCACTCCGCCGGAGACGTCCGTCCCCTCGACGAGGTCCACGAAGGCGTCGCGGCCGATGTCGTTCTCGGTCTCGACGCGCTGTACGACGATGTTGGCGGCCTCGAGAATGGCTTCAAGTCGCCGGTAGCCGGCCTTTCCGCGTGCCCGAGTGGGGCGCGACTGCTTGCGCTGCACATGGTCATCAGTGCCGTCTGCCTCGTGAATCACCTGTAGAGCGTCGCACTTCCCGGGGAGAGGACGGCCAAGCGGCGCGACTTCTGTACCCGGAACCGGTGGCAAGCCTTAGGCCGATTCGGGGCGCGAGTGCTCCGGGGAAGCGCCCAGTTCCTCCCTCATCCTGCGCACCGACTTTTGTACGGTGACGACGCCGGCCTCTTCGAGGTCTCTGCTCAGGACCGAGCGATCATCGGTCGGGGATCGCTCAGCGCGTTCCGCGCAAGGATCGTCCTACGGGCCGGTGACGGGCATGACGGTTCGGATGCTGAGGCGGGTGGTCATGTCGAGTCTGACTTCGCCGTAGGGCACGACGTGTTGCCAGAACAGCGGGGTCAGCCCACGGCGATCTTCGGGGTGAGCAGCTGTGCCCAGTCGTCTTCGGCGAGGACGTCTTGGAGCATCAGGGTGTTCACGTACACCAGTGCTGCTTGCAGGATCCGCAGGCACAGCACGGTCATTTCCTGCTCGTCGCGGCGGTTGGACGAGATCTCACCGCCTTTGCCGTAGTAGATGACGGAGTTCGCGCCGTTGAACGCCTCGACGACATTGAGGCGTTCGGTGATCTCGCGTTGCAGCTCGCGGCTTCGCAGGTAGCGGGCGACGAAGATGGTGCGTTGCGCCCGGCCGACTTCGAGCATTGCCTGGTAGGTGGGGTGCGAGGCGGAGCGGGTGAACCGGCGCAGGATCGCCTCGGTCGAGGCGGTCCCTTGGCGGATGGCGGTCGCGTATTTGATCATCTGGTCGTAGTTCTGCTCGACCAGGTCCCAGCGAATCGGGCGGGTCAACGCCGGCGACAGCTGCGGGTAGGCGTCAGGCTGCCCGGTGGCGGGGCGGTAGAGGCGGACCTTATTAATCTGTTTGATCCGCGGGAGCAGGTCGAACCCAAGTAGGCGGGTGAACCCGATCTCGGACTGGCCGTGGGTGTCAACGTAGTTACCCTCCACCTTCATCGTGGTGCCGTGCCGGATGGCGCCTTCGACCATGGCGTGGACCTCCGACGCGGACGCCCGCAGGGTCTGGGAGTGCACGACCATCGACCCGCGTTCAACATGCCAGTAGATGAGGATCCCCCGCCCGCCGTAGCGGGAGTGCCATTCGGTGAAGATGTTCTGGTCGTAGGACCGGAAGTGGGTCGAGTCCGACGCGACCGCGGTCGACCCCTCGCCCCAGATCGCGTGTTGCCGGGCTGCAAAGGTGGCGTTCGCAATCCCGATCGCGACGGCTTGGGCGGTGTCGCGAGTGAGGTACCGGCGGCGGACGTAGCGGACCTCGTCCTCGGTGTGGCCGTGACCACCGCCGGCGGCGACCGCGCGGATCCCCGTGTTGGTGCCGTAGGCGTAGATCGCGAGCATCAGCCGCTCAGCGAGCACCTCCACCGGCAGGGTGCCGCTGCCGGCGACGGCGCTGACCTCGGCCAGGCAGCCAGTACGTAACACCGCTTCCTTCAAGATGTCGATCAGAGCGACAGTTCCCCACCGCCGCTGCACCTCGGCCTTGATCCGTCGCAAGGTTGCGCGGCTCAGGCGCCGCCTCGAACTTGGACAGCGTGATCGCACCGGACGCCCGGTCAGTGATGTCAAGCCACTCCAGAGACGTGACCGCGGAGTTCAGCCCGTCGAGCGCGGCCGCCATCTCGGCGCGCAGGTCGTGGATGAACACGGCCGGGTCCAACGGTTTACGTAGCTCGCCGTAGTTCTGCCCTCGGCGCTGCTCGAAGTCTGCGGGCAGATCGTCGTCGGGGTTGCGCCACGAGTCGGAGCCGACGACCCAAATCTCCTTGCACCGCAGCTGCTCCCGCAACGCCTGGAACGTGACCACCTCATAGACCATCCGCGTCACCCGCTGCCGGCCGCGCGGCCGAGGTGCAGGATTTGCTCGGCACCACGTTCGCCGAGCTGCAGCCGGATGAACCTGGACACGATGGGTAGGTCAAGCGGTGCTCGTATCGCCAGGGGCCGCCTGCAGGTACTTGTAGATCGTGGGTCGACTGACGCCGAGGTTTTCGCGATCGCCTCGACGGTGTAGTCGCCGGAGTCATACAGCTGCCTGGCTAGTTGGATTCGGTCGGGTGTCATCTTCGGGGGCCGGCCGCCGTGGCGGCCGCGGGCCCAGCCCGGACCATGGCGCCGCCAGGTATACAGGCTCGCCAATTTGATCACTCTGCGCATCTACATTCCTTGACTACCTGCGCCGTCGATCAATACGATGTGAATCGAATCGTACATACCGGTCAATGTGAACGTAGGTGCAGCCATGGCCCGATCCAAGATCGTCGGCGTACTCGCCGGGGTCATCGCACTTGGGCTGGGAACCATCGTCGTCCCAGCGCCGGCCGAGGCCTCGGCAACGGCGTACAACACGCGCACCGAGTACCTCACTTCGAACCCAAACCCCAGCCTTCCGGCCAGCTGCCAAACTCGAAGCATCTACCTGGCGGCCGGCACCTACTTCTGGGCACAGGTCCTGGCGCCGGCCCAGCGCAATATCGCCTTGAAGGCCGGCACGTATTCCTGGGAGATCTGCCTCTTCCCGGACAGCGGGTACTACGCCGAGGGCTCATACCTCACACCGCCCTCGGGAGCAACCGCCACCCTGTATTACTCGCCCATCTACGTGTCGCAAAGCGGCACCTACACGTGGGGCGACGAGCTAGCCCCGCCCGGCTGATCGTTCGGCAGTCGCACGCGCGACGACATCCCTACGCCAGTCGCAGACCTCATCATGGGCAATGAACACGCCGACTGCACGCTCATCGACATGTCCGGTAGGTCGCGACGTCAGCGATCGAGTACGGACGAGGACTGGAAATGACACCGAGGGGCGAACACTTGTCCGGTCCAGTTGCACCGTTGGCGGCGAGGGTATTGTCCGGCAGCACGAGAGATGTGTCACATTAATTTTACATGCAGCCGGGGCCGACTAACGGGAGATTCCGTATGAGAAGCGGGCTGAAGGCAACTATCCTCTCTGGGCTCTTCTTGTCCGCCATGGTCAGCACCCCGACTCCCACCTTCGCGCAATCCCGGGGCGACAGGCCGACCATTCATTCGGCGGATGGTTGCGGTGCCGGCGCAAAGGTCTACTCGCCACCCCCCGGCAAGCCGCTGACAGCTCAGATGCTCGGTCTGACGCATTCAAATCCCACTCTCGACTGGGCCGCAACCACCATGCAAAGTGGTTGTCCACCGTAATCTGCCGACCTGGCCGCCGGCATCTGCCAGCATCTCCGATCAAGACCAGCCCCCGGGCCTCATCCGCTTCCTACTACTCCTCGGCAACATGGTCTGGCTACATTTCCGAGGGCTGGAAGCAGGTCAACGACGTCTACAGCAGTTGGAACGTTCCGACCGCGGGCGCCCCAGCCCCCGGCCCGACCGCTACCACGCAATCGACATGGATCGGCACCGGCGGATGGAACGGACAACCCGGCGCGCTGATCCAGGAAGGGACGGAATCCAACACAGCCGCCAACGGATCTACTCACTACTTCCCCTGGTACGAGATCGTCCCCGACGAAGCGCAGCAGATATTCGCCAATGACCCCATCAATCCCGGGGACGACATCAACGCCAGCCTGCAAGTCACACCCAATGACAACGTGGTCTTCACAAAGGGCTCCTTCCTCCTCTGTGACGAGGCCCCCGGGGGTGTCTGTGTTTCACTTAGTCAGGACACCAAAGCATTCGAAACGCCCGGCACATCAGCCGAATGGATCATCGAACGCACCATCGTGAACAACACGGCGCCGCCGCTGACGCGGTTCGGCTCGTTAGCAATCTCCATGGACGGCTTCTACGCCGACGGCGCTTCGCACTATGAAGACGGAGCCGTCAGCATCAACATGAACTCGTGCGATGGGAAGACGACACTCGCTTCGGTAGGCGCGCTCTACAACACCAACCAGTTCCTGGATACCTGGATGAATTATGGCCCATCCGATCCCTTTCCCTGCCCGTAGGCGCGCTGCATCCGTGCGCCGCACGACGCCCCAGAGCGCCGTACTGGCCGTCTGCGCCGGCCTCATCACGGCCAGCTGCAGCCCACATTCACATACCCCATCCCCGACCGGGCATACCGGTGATACCAGCGGCGTGACCTCTTGGTGTGGCCAGCCGCTTCTCACCGTCACCGGCGGCGAGCGGCTGCCCCAGAAGCTTGGACCAGTAACGGCCCCGACATCCGCCCCCAGCCAGTCCGTGCTACCGCAACGCGCCCCGCAACAAGATCCCGCGATCGACTCCTTCACCACGATCGTGGTCACCGACAATTGCGCCAACGGCTACCTCGTCAGTGTCGAACCGGCGAACTCCGTCCGCCTGATAGGTATCGCCTACGACACCAGCCATCACGGGATAACAGCCATCGTCCTCGGCCACATCCACACCAGCCGACAAGCAGCAGCCCCACCAGTCCACATCCGCGCCTACTCCGGTGACCACGAGATCGGCGAAGTAGTGGCCATATTCTGATGCACGCCGGCCTCGTTCATCCGAGCCCGGCGCGTCGAGCAGGGCGTTGATGGCTGGCGGGCAGCGCGACGCTGCTAACTAGCTTTGATGATGCGGCGGGCCCGGCAACGGGTGCCCGTGTTTCGCTTCGGGTGGCCATCCTAGGGCCTCGTGGATTACCGCTGGCAATGCTGTCAGCGCCTGGTCGAGGATGTGTTCCAGCGGGACCGCCCAGTCTGAGCCGTCCACGTCGATCGCGTGGGCCCATGCTCGACCGGCTACCCACAACCGTCGTGTCGGTCCTCGCCGTCGACCCCGAACCCGACTTCGGGGCGGCCAGGACGCGACTCGCCGAGATGCGCGCGCTCTCGGCTTTATCAACGGCGCCCTGGCCTTATAACGCGACCGCCTTATAACGCGACCGACTTTCGGCCGGCGTCAGCAGGTGCCCCCCATTCCGCCACCACCTCGGCGATTGCGACGAGGGCGCGGGCGAACCGATCCTGACAATGGCAGCACCCCGGCCCTCTCCGTTCCGGTCCCTGAGAGCATCTCGGCCTCGCGAGGCGACGAGACGCGCGCAAACCGACGCCGCCGAGGCGCACCGAATCGTGCAGCAATGGCATGAGGAAGAGCCCGATAGGGCCGGACACGTCGGTGGCTATTCAGTGAGCTATAGCTCGATATGGAATCCCATGACGATGGTGCGGTCGTCGGGTAGGCAGAAGTAGTGGGCTGGGCTGGCGGCGTTGTGGGCTAGGCCAATGAATAGCCGTTTGCGCCAGGTGTGCAGCGTCCGGTCCGCGCCGCAGTCGATGGTGATGCGGGAGAGGAAGTAGAAGGCCGTGTCGGGGTCGATGTCGAGTTCGCTGTGGTTGCGGGTGTCGCGCAGAATTTCGGGGATGTCCTGGTTGTCTTGGAAGCCGTAGCGGGCGGTGAGATGGACGATGCCATCGTTGGTATCGCCGAGTGCATCGACGGTGAGGCGGTCGGCAGGGTCGACGTGAGGCACGTTCTCTGACTTGACGGTTACGATGACGACCTGTTCGTGCAGGACCTGGTTGTAGGCGACGTTGGCGCGCAGCGCCAGCGGAGTGGTTTCTTTTGACAGGTGCGGGAAAACTGCCGTGCCGGGTACCCGTTGAACCGGGTCATCGTGCAGGTCTTGGATGAACCGATCGAGGGGTCCTTCCAGCTCGGTGCGGCGTGCGGTGACGATCTCACGGCCCCGTTGCCAGGTCGTCATCACGATGAAGATCGCGGCCGCGATCAGCAGCGGCAGCCAGCCGCCCTCGGCGATCTTGGTGAGGTTCGCGGCGAAGAAGGTGAGCTCGGTCCCGCCGAAGACGAGCCCGGTCAGGACGAGCTTCCAGGCGGGCCATTTCCACGACATGCGGGCGACGATCAGGAACAACGCTGTGGTGATCAGCAGTGTCCCGGTCACGGCCACGCCGTAGGCCGTCGCCAGCCGGCCCGAGGAGCGGAACCCGAACATCACCACCAGCACGGCCGCGAACAGCAGCCAGTTCACCGCCGGGACGTAGATCTGCCCGCTCTCGCGGGTCGAGGTCTGGCGCACCGTCAGGTGCGGCAGAAAACCCAGCCGAACCGCCTGTCGTGACACCGAGAACGCGCCGGAAATGACGGCCTGGGATGCGATCACCGTCGCCATCGTCGCCAAGACGACCATCGGTATCCGCCCCCAGCTGGGAATGAGCAGGAAGAACGGGTTCCCCACCGCTGTGGGCCGGTGCAGGATCAACGCCCCCTGGCCTAAGTAGTTGATCGTGAGCGCTGGGAACACCACGGCGAACCAAGCGCGCCGAATCGGGGGCCGACCGAAGTGGCCCATGTCGGCGTACAGGGCCTCAGCTCCGGTGATGGCCAGCACCACCGCGCCCATGGCGATGAACGCCGTATAGGAGTGGGCGGTCACGAAGGTGACGATGTAGGTCGGGGATAGGCCCCGCAGAATCGCGGGGTGGGCGATGATCTGCGGAAGGCCGGTGACGGCCAGGGTGAGGAACCACATGATCATGACTGGTCCGAACAGACGTCCGACACGGTGAGTGCCCCAGCGTTGCACCCCGAAGAGGACCGCCAGGATTGCGGCTCCGATCGGCAAGACCAAACTGGACAGGCCCGGGGTAGCGACCTTGAGACCTTCGACCGCGGACAGCACCGAGATCGCGGGCGTGATGACACTGTCGCCGTAGAACAGTGACGCCCCAAAGACCCCGAGAAGCAGCACCACGACCGTGAGCCGGCCCCTGCCGCCGGTCAGGCGGCGCATCAACGCCGCCAAGGCCAGCACCCCGCCTTCACCTTCGTTGTCGGCCCGCAACACGAAGACCACGTACTTCACCGACACCACGATCGTGATCGACCAGAACACCAGGGAGATCACCCCGTACACGTCCCCGGCGGCTGGCCGAACCGCACCATGATCGATCGAGAACACCGTCTGCAACGCATACAGCGGACTCGTCCCGATATCACCGAACACCACCCCCAGCGCGCCCACGGCCAACCCAACCGCACCCGCCCCGGTCACCGCAGGATGAGCCGAATTACCTGCGTCCCCCGCAGCGGGTGTCTCCTCCATCACCGCATCCGTCATAGGCTCCAGTCTGCCTGCTTCGGCTACCGACCCGCTGGTAGTAACGCTCCTGACCGCGGTCGGGCTTACGACGGATTCGTACTTGGACGGCTCAGGAGGCGGAGTGCGGTCTTGGCGTCGTCGATGACATTGGGCTTACGGCGATGTTGTTTGCTTTGGTTTGGTTTAGCGGCTGCAGCAGCGCCCGGAAGGGACGCTGTTGGGTCCGTCCCGCGCAGTTAACTGTTCAGGGCGTAGCGGGGTCGGTGGTCGCCGCAGCGGGTCCGCAGATGTGGGCGTGGATTTGAGAGGCGAGCTCGGAGACGGTTTGTGTGAGTGCGGTGTTCGCCTCGATCAGTTGGCGCAGCTGTCCGGTGTTGTTCAGGGTGTGCAGGGCTACCTCGCTACTGATCGAGTCCGCGCGTTTGGCCGAGATCAGCAGGATCGCCCCTTGCAGGCCAGCGATCATCGACAGGAACAGGTTGAGCAGGATGAATGGGTAGGGATCGAAGCCGTGGCCTCCGTTGAACCCGGCCCAGATGGCCATGAACCCGAGGAAAGCGAACACGAACGGCCAGGAGCCCATGCCGTTGCGGACGAGGTCAGCGGCCCGCTCACCAGTAGTGAGGTCCTTGCCGTGCCGAACTCCGGGATGTTGATGCCACAGACTCATGTGGTGCCTCCTTCGTCTGCGATGCGTGCGTCGCCGGGGCGCCGGTCGCGGGTGGAGTGATTCGGCGGCGAGGGAGGCAACGGGTTCTTCACTACTCGATTATCCCTGCGCCCTTGCTCGCAAGCAGTACCCCTGCGTGTCAGGGTGAGTTGAGGCCAGCGGCTCGTAGCAAGTCCGCTCCCGCAGGGCGAGATTCAGGATGATCAACGATGTCGAGTTCGATGCTTTCCCTGCCGGTCGTCGATGATGGTGGGAT
>JALYVF010000022.1 GCA_030853385.1 Actinomycetota bacterium
TCCGCGGACAACCCAGATCCTCGGGCCGGGCCTGCCATCGGCGGGCCCGGCCCGGCCACGTTCACGCCGGGTTAGCAGCCCACTAGGCTCGCTTGGTGGCCCAGATCAGTCTCTGCTTACTCGATGCCGGCTCCGGGACGGTGCTGGAATTCGACGGCGCCGAGCGGGTGCACCGCACCGCCTCCATCGGCAAGATCCTGCTGCTGATCGAGGTCGCCATCCGCATGGCCGACGGCCGGCTGCCTGCCGGGCAGCTGGTGCAGCGCGCCGCCGAAGACGAGGTAGCCGATTCCGGCCTGCTGCAGCACCTGGCATCGAAGGCGCTGCCGGCGGCCGACTTGGCCGTGCTGGTCGGTGCCGTCAGCGACAACCTGGCGACCAACGTGCTGCTGCGTCACGTCGGTATCCCGTCGGTGATGGAGCGATCCCGCACCCTTGGTCTGGCGCACACCGCGCTGCACGACAGGGTGCGCTCAGCCCGCCGGCCGTCCGACCCGCCAACGCTGTCGACCGGCACCGCCGCCGAACTGGCCGACCTGCTGGCCAGATTGCATCGGGGTGAGGTTCGCTCCAAGGCCGTCTCCAAACAGGTCATGCACTGGCTGGCGCTGGATACCGACACCTCGATGACGGCCGGCGCTTTGGGGCTCGACCCGCTGGCCCACGTCGAGCCGGACCGGGGCATCACGTTGGCGCACAAGACCGGAACCGACACCGGCATCCGCTGTGACGTCGGGGTGGTGACCGGGCCGAAACTCAGCGTTGCCTACGCCGTGCTGGCCGACTTCGACGACGCCGAACGCGACACCGTGCTCGGCGAGATGTTCGCCATCGGCGAGCGGATCCGCGGCCTGATCACCGGCTGATGCGGTCAGCGCGGTGCGTCACGCTGAACCGGAGGTCAATGCCCCGATCATGGTGTGACGCAAGGCCTTGTTCGCCGCCGCGGTCTGCGGCAGCACGGCAGGGGTCGCATCGGCCAACGCGCTGTGCCCGAGGTAGGCGCAGTAGGTGACGAGCGCGCGGCGGCGTGCCTCGGCCCTGCCGAAGCCCAGCTGCGCCATCAGGCTCGCCAGATAGCCGACCCGCTCGGCCGTCACCCGCTCGACCGTCGCCCTGACCTCGAGGTCGGTGCTGGCCAGCAGTCGGATCTCGCTGCCACGGTCGGCCCGCGACGTCACCGTGTCGAACAGCCTGGTCAGCTTCTCCAGTGGAGTCCCGCCGAGCTGCTCGACCTGGTCGATGATCGCCATCGTGTGCTCGGCGCGATAGCCGTCAAGAGCGGCCTTCAGCAGCTCCCCCCGCGATCGAAAGTGATGGTAGCCAGAGCCTTTCGTCGTACCCAACGCCATTGCCAGCGGCTCGATTGCCACTGCATCCGGGCCCGAGTCGACCAACGCCTGCTGCGCTGCGGTGACCCAGTCTGCACGAGTGAGTCGCCTGTTGGCGCCGGTGATCGTCATCACCATACGCTACCGTATGCACGTTTCCATACGGTAGCGTATGGTCAGGCGACCCGATCGAGGAGACATCACGAAGATGGCTGACACCACCGCCCGCGTCACCGACCGACCAACGGTGCTGCACTCCGCAGCACTGTCCGGCTGCCCCGATCTGGATTTCGCCGATGTGCAGCTGTTCCGGCTGCCGCCCGATGCGCCGACCGATCCAGCGGAATGGTGCCGTCGCATCTTCGACGTGCGGAACGTGCCACTGTTGGTCAAGGCGCTGATGTCCGTCCGGCAGGCGATGGTGTTGCTGATCGGTGTCCGGCCGGCGGGTAATGACGTGTTCGCCGTCACCGCCGTCAACGGGCCGGAAGCGCTCATCGTCGAGCGGGACCGACATCTCGACTTCTGGCTGGGAGTGGCCGTCGACCAGGACCGCGGCCTGCTGCAGGCGACCACCTGCGTGGCGCTGCACGGCTGGCGCGGCCGGCTGTACTTCTTGCCGGTCCGAGTGCTGCATCCGGTGGTATTCCGCTCGATGATCGCCGCCGCAATTCGCCGTTCCACCCCCGGCCCAGACGGCGCGCTGCCCCGCACCGCCGGATTGTCGCCCAGACCACACCAATAATTTGTGCGAACTCCGGACCGACGCGCTAGTGTCTAGATGGAACGAAACAGTTTCGTTCCATCACTCGAGATTCTGACGAGCCGGAGGAGGAGCAGATGCGCCGATCAATGCTCGCCTGCCGGCCACGGGTCGAGGGTGACCGCGAGGACGAGATCCTCGAGGGTGTGCTGCAGGTGTTGACCGACATCGGCTACGACAAGCTCTCCTTCGACACCATCGCCACCCACGTGCGAGCCAGCAAGGCGACGCTGTATCGCAAATGGCCGACGAAGGTAGACCTGGTGATCAGTGCCCTCGACCAGCTGGAGATCTGTCCGCTTGGCGGGTCGGAGGTTCCTGACTCCGGATCACTGATCGGCGATCTTGAGCAGCTCACCTGTTCCGACCCTGAATGGACACGTCGGCTGCCGGGCATCGTCAGGGCGATAGTCCCTGCGCTGCACCGCGATCCGGACCTGACCCTGGCCTTCAACGAGCATTTCATGAAGCCCCGCCAACAGCTGATGATCACGGTGCTGGAACGCGCCAAGGTCCGCGGCGAGATCGGCAAGGACGCCGATCTGGGGCTGCTGAGCCAGATCGTGCCGGCGCTGATGATCCATCACACGATGATCAGCGGCAACGGCCCCGATTCGGAGCAGATGCGCACCATCATCACCGCCGTACTTCTGCCGGCTTGTCTGGCGACAACGGCGTCACCGAAAGAAATGGCGACCGCGAGCAGAGCTGCTCGCGCAGACACCGACGTCTGACCTCCGCCACCACTCCCCGCACCGACGCTCCCCACTCGTACTGAAACGCGGCCAGCTGCGGCCTGAGCTATCCGGACGAAAGTCCTGAACATCACTAAACCGCTCAGTGAGCGATCCCGAAAAGGAAGAAAAAACCATGTCGACGTCAGCCCTGGCGCTCGAAAAGGCGGCAGCACCGAAGTCCAAGAGCCTGCTCATCGCCTTGATCGTCATTGCCAGCGCCCAGCTCATGATCGTCCTCGACGGGTCGATCGTGAACATCGCGCTCCCCCATGTCCAAACCGACCTCGGCTTCTCCGATAGCGGGCGGCAATGGGTCGTCACCGCCTATGCCCTCGCCTTCGGCAGCCTGCTGTTGCTCGGCGGCCGGCTCGGCGACCTGCTCGGCCGCCGCAAGATGTTCATCTACGGCGTGACGATCTTCGCCGTCGCCTCATTCATCGGCGGCATCGCGCCCAACCCGACCGTCCTGTTGCTCGCCAGGGTGCTGCAGGGAGCCGCGGCCGCAATGGCCGCCCCCGCCGCATTGGCGCTGATCAACACCACCTTCCCGGCCGGCAAGGAACGGAATAGGGCGATGGCCGTGTACGCGGCGATGTCCGGAGCGGGCGCCGCCATCGGACTGATCCTCGGCGGTGCGCTGACCGAACTCGACTGGCGCTGGACCTTCTTCGTGAACGTCCCGATCGGACTTCTGGTGGCCTTCTTGGCGCCGCGGGTGCTGGTCGAGTCCGAAGGCAGCGACAGCACCCTCGACCTGCAGGGCGCGCTGACCGGAACCCTCGGCCTGTTCGGCATCGTCTACGGCCTGTCGCACGCCGCCCAGGCCGGCGCCACCTGGACCGACTTCTTGACGTTGGTTCCGCTGATCGGCGGGTTCGCGCTGCTCGGCCTGTTCGTCTTCTTCGAGTCGCGGGCCAAGCATCCGCTGCTGCCACTGCGCATCCTTGCCGACCGTAACCGCGCCGTCAGCCTGTTCACCATGCTGCTGGTCGGTGCCGGGATGTTCGCGCTGTTCTTCTTCCTGGGACTGTTCACCCAGCAGGTGCTGGGCTACTCGCCGTTGAAGTCGGGCCTTGCCTTCCTGCCGTTCAGCGCCGGCATCGTGGTCTCGGCCGGCATCGCTTCCACCCTGGTGGCCAGGATCGACCCGCGATGGATCTCCGGAGCCGGCGCACTGCTGGCCACCACCGGCCTATGGGGCTTCACCCATCTGCGCGCCGACAGCACCTACACCTCGGGGCTGCTGCCGTGGATCATCGTGATGTCGCTGGGCATGGGGCTGCTGTTCATTCCGCTGACGCTGACCTCGACTGCCAGGATCAACCCGAACGATTCCGGTGCCGCTGCCTCGGCACTGAACACCGCTCAACAGATCGGTGGAGCGATCGGTATCGCTGCTCTGTCAACGGTTTTCGCCCACGCCGCCACCAGCAAGAGCAAGGACTTGCTGGCGACTGCGATGGCCCAGGCGCAGGCGCAGGGTCTGCCGCTGCCGCACACGGTGGCCGAGAAGGCGGCCGCGGCCAAGCAGTTCCACGCGCAGTACGGCGCCCAGATCCAGTCCTTTGCCTCGACCCAGGGCTTCTGGGTGGCGGCCGCGATGATCTTCGTCGGCGGCATCGCCACCGTGCTGTTGCTGAACGTCAAGCACCAGGACTTGCAGACCGACGGTCAGACGCCGGCACACGTCGGCTGACCTCACCGTCGGCCATCGCCAGCGGGGCCGGTACGTCACTCGACGTACCGGCCTTTCGCCCGTTACCGGCTTCCCCGCCGTCACCGGTTTCTCCCCCGTTGCCGACCATTGCCGATCACCGGCCCGACGGCCACCACGACGATGCCGAACCACACCAACAGCTGCCGCGGGTGTCCGCCCAGCAGCATCCCGACGGTGGCAGCGGCGATCGGTGCTATGCGGTGAGCAGCCCGGCCCTGCCGGCTCCGATGCTGCGGACGCAGGTGTTCCAGAGCAGGAAGGGCACCGCGGTGACAGCCACCGCGAGATAGCCGGCGGCCAGCAGCTCGCGTGCCGTCAGCCTGGCCGCAGCCCTCGGACCTTCCGACACCAGGCCGATGACGGCGAACCCGATGGCCGCCAGCCAGGTGGAGTGCACCGAGACCCCGAGCGCGCCGTACCTGCCCAACACCGGCAGCGCGAACAGGGTGAACCCCGCCTCGCAGCCGAGCACCACGACTGCCCACCCGATCCCGGCAGCATCGTGGTGCTCGGCTATGCGGCCGAGACGCCGGACCGGCTGCGCGAAGCCGCCCGCCGCATTGCCTCGGTGGTGCTCGCCGGGCGGCCGGCCGCCGATCGGTCTACCCTCGGCACAACGGCCTGATCTTCCGCCGATTCAGGAGGCGCCATGCGTGTCAGAGATGTGTTGGCCGGCAAGGGATCGACGGTGGCCACCGTCGCACCGACCGCCACCATTGTCGAGGTAGTGGCAGCGCTCGCCGAACACAACATCGGCGCGCTGGTCGTTACCGAGGACGGCAGCGGCGTCGCCGGGATCGTCAGCGAGCGCGACGTGGTGCGGGCACTGCACGCCGTGGGTCCGGGCCTGTTGGCGCAGCCGGTGTCCGGCATCATGACCAGCGAGGTCAACACCTGCGGGCCTACCGATGAGATCCAGGCGCTCGCGAAGACGATGACGGACGGCCGATTCCGGCACATGCCGGTGGTGGTGGACGGCGCACTGGCCGGCATCGTGACCATCGGCGACATCGTCAAGAACCGCATCGACGAGCTGGAGACCGAGCGGCACCAGCTGGTCGACTACATCTCGTCCTCCGGCTGACCAGGCTACGAGTCGAGGTCGACCGGCACGAGGTCAAATGCGGCCAGCGCTGCGGCTCCGCGATCCGGGGCAGTCAGCACCGTCACGCCGTCCGAGGTGATGGCGATCGAGTGCTCGACGTGCACGGCTCTGGACCCGTCGCGGGTGACGACAGTCCAGCCGTCATCCAGTTCTCTGCTGGCCGGCTTGCCCAGGGTCAGCATCGGCTCGATGGCCAGCGCCATCCCTGGCACCAGCTTGACCCCGCGACCGCGCTTGCCGGTATTGGGTACGAAGGGATCCATGTGCATCTCGGAGCCGATGCCGTGCCCGCCATAGCCGCTGACACTGCCGTACCGGCGACCGTCCCGCTCGCCCGAGGTACCGACCGAGTGCTCGATGGCGGCGGAGACGTCGCCGAGCTTGCCGCCGGCCTTGGCGGCAGCAACGCCGGCCCACAGTCCGCGCCAGGCGGCCGCGATCAGGTCCACTTCGTCCATCGACGGTGGCTCGCCGACGTGTGCGGACAGTGCGGCGTCGGCATGCCAGCCGTCAAGGATGCAGCCGGCGTCGATGCTCACCAGGTCGCCGTCCAGCAGGGTCCGCTGGCCGGGGATGCCGTGCACCACCTCGTCGTTCACCGACACGCAGATGGTGCCGGTGAAGCCGCCTGTCCCGTCTCGGCCGGCGCCGTAGCCGTTGAAGTTCGACTGTGCGCCGGCTTCGGCGATCAGGTCGGCGACTACCCGGTCGAGCTGCGCCGTCGTCACCCCTGGCTGGATTTCGGCGCGGACCGCCTCGAGAGCCCTGGCCAGCACCAGGCCGGAGGCGCGCATGGCCTGCAGCTCGCCGCGGGTCTTCAGCTGGATGCCGCCGGCCATCAGCGGATCAGCCGCTCTCTGGGCCCGGCAGGGCGAGAGCCTTCAGTACCCGTTCGTGCACGTCGTCGACGTCGCCGACGCCGTCGACCTGCACCACCTGGTCGCCGTAATACTCGACCAACGGCAGCGTCTCGGCGTGATAGATGTCCAACCGCTGGCGGATGGCCTCGTCGGTGTCGTCGGCCCGGCCGCGGGCCAGCATCCGTTCGACCAGCACCTCGTCGGGGGCGGTGAGCAGGATGACGCGTTCGATGGGTATCTGATGGTCGGACAGCAAATCCGAGAGCCATTCGGCCTGACCGGTGTTCCTGGGAAACCCGTCGAACAGGAAGCCGCCGCTGGCGTCGTCGTGTTCCAGCCGTTCGGCGACCATCTGCTGGGTCACTTCGTCCGGAACGAGTTTGCCGGCATCCATGTAGGTCTGGGCCAGCTTGCCAAGGTCGGTGCCGCCGTTGATGTTCTCTCGGAACAGGTCGCCGGTGGAGATGTGCGGGACGCCGAGGTCGGCACAGATCCTGGTCGCTTGGGTACCCTTTCCGGCTCCCTGCGGCCCGATGATCATCATGCGCATCAGCGAAGGAACCCTTCGTAGTTCCGCTGCATCAGCTGCGACTCGATCTGCTTCACGGTGTCCAGTCCGACGCCGACCATGATGAGTACCGAGGTGCCGCCGAACGGGAAGTTCTGGGTGTTGTCGGCGCCGCCGGTCAGCGACAGGAACAGGTTGGGCAGGATCGCCACGATGCCGAGGTAGATCGAGCCGGGGAAGGTGATCCTGCTGAGCACGAACTGCAGGTACTCGGCGGTCGGCCGGCCGGGACGGATACCCGGGATGAAGCCGCCGTACTTCTTCAGATCGTCCGCCCGCTCCGTCGGGTTGAAGGTGATGCCGACATAGAAGTAGGTGAAGAAGATGATCAGCCCGAAGTACAGGACGATATGCACCCAGCTGTTCTGGCTGACGACGTTGAAGCTGATCCACTGCCGCCAACCGCCGCCGGTCACCTGACCGGTCCGGGCGTCGGTGCTGGCACCGAACAGCTGGATGATCAGCGACGGGATGTACAGCAGCGAGGTGGCGAAGATGACGGGAATGACGCCCGCCTGGTTCACCTTCAGCGGCAGGTAGGTCGACGTGCCGCCGTACATCTTGCGGCCAATCATTCGCTTCGCGTACTGCACCGGTATCCGGCGCTGCGCCTGTTCGACGTAGACGTCGGTGCCGATGATCGCCAGCCCGATGACGCAAACGACGCCGAAGACGACGCCGCCCTTGCTCTGCAGGATCTGGCCGCCCTCCTGCGGGATGCGGGCAGCGATGGAGGTGAAGATCAGGATTGACATGCCGTTGCCGATGCCGCGGTCGGTGATCAGCTCGCCCATCCACATGATGGCGGCGGTGCCGGCCGTCATGGTGAGCACCATGGTGATCAGGTTGAACGCGCCGCCGGAGACCACATCGGTGGCGCGACTGCAGCCACCGAACAGCTGACCGCTCTTGGCCAACGCAATATAGGCGGTTGACTGCAGCACGCCGAGACCGATGGTCAGGTAGCGGGTGTACTGCGTCAGTTTCGCCTGGCCGGCCTGGCCCTGCTTCTTGAGCTGTTCGAACCGGGGGATCACCACGCCGAGCAGCTGCACGATGATGGACGCCGTGATGTAGGGCATGATGCCCAGCGCGAACACCGACAGGTGCAGCAGCGCGCCACCGGTGAACAGGTTGAGCAGCGTCAACAGGTCGTTGTTGCCACCGTTGCCCTGGGTGGTGCAAAAGTTCACCGCTGTGTAGTCGACGCCGGGGCTCGGCACCGTAGCGCCGAGCCGGTAGACGGCAATCAGGCCCAGCGTGAAGAGGATCTTCTTCCGAAGATCAGGCGTCTTCAGCGCCGAGACGAAGGCTGTGAGCAACGGTCCTCCTGATCGTGCCGCCGGCCACCGGTCCGAGCTCGCATCCGAAGAATGCCGCCCGGTCGGTGTGCTCTGAAAGAGCATGCGACGGATTTGCCTGACACGGTCCTGCACTGTCAATACTGCACTGTCAACCCTGCACTCGAGGATGCGCGAGGACCGATTGGTGAGCCTAACGCACACATCCCCCGGGCCCGGGTGAGCCGGCTGGCCCGCCCGCGCCGGGGGATGGTGCGCGCTACTGCTGACTACAGTGTGGTTGCGCTGCCCCCGGCGCCGGCCAGCTTCTCGCTGGCAGAACCGGAGAACGCGTGCGCCGTCACCGCAAGGCTGACGCCGGCGATGTCGCCGTCGCCGAGCACCTTCACCAGCTGGCCCTTGCGGACCGCGCCCGCCGTCACCAATTCGTCGACGCCGACACTGCCGCCCTGCGGGAACAGGGTGGCCAGCTGGCCGACGTTGACGACCTGGTAGCTGGTGCGGAAACGGTTGCGAAAGCCCTTGAGCTTGGGCAGCCGCATGTGCAGTGGAAGCTGGCCGCCCTCGAAGTGCGCCGGCACGTTCTTGCGCGCGCCGGTGCCCTTGGTGCCGCGGCCGGCGGTCTTGCCCTTTGAACCCTCACCACGACCGACCCGGGTCTTGGCCGTTTTGGCCCCCGGTGCCGGACGCAGGTGGTGAACCTTAATAGTCACGGTGAATTCCTTCTGGTCGCTTGCTCGCTGGTCACTTGCTCGCGGCGGCGGGAACTTCTTCCACCGACAGCAGGTGCGTTGCGGTCCTGAGGTAGCCACGCACGACAGGCGAGTCCTCGACGACAACGCTGTGGTGGATGCGCTTCAGACCGAGCGATCGCACCGACTCGCGGGCGTTGCGCTTGTTGCCGATGGTCGATCGGATCTGGGTCACTTTGAGCTGGGTCATATCAGACTCCCTGGCCGGCGCGAGCCCGCAGCATGGCGGCGGGAGCGACGTCCTCGATCGGAAGCCCGCGGCGGGCCGCGACTTCCTCTGGCCGCTGCAGCATCTTCAGCGCAGCGACGGTGGCGTGCACGATGTTGATCGGGTTGTCCGAGCCGAGCGACTTCGACAGGATGTCGTGGATTCCTGCGCACTCGAGCACGGCGCGCACCGGACCACCGGCGATAACACCGGTACCGGGGCTGGCCGGCTTGAGCAGCACGACTCCGGCTGCTGCCTCACCCTGCACCTGATGCGGGATAGTGGCAGCGATGCGTGGCACCCGGAACATGTGCTTCTTGGCTTCCTCGACACCCTTGGCGATGGCCGCCGGGATCTCCTTGGCCTTGCCGTAGCCGACGCCGACGTGACCATCGCCGTCACCGACGACGACCAGGGCGGTGAAGGAGAACCGACGCCCACCCTGGACGACCTTGGACACCCGGTTGGTGGTGACGATCCGCTCAAGGAACGGGTTCTTCTCTGGGGCGGCGTCGCGCCGCTGATCGCGGCCGCCGCGGCGGGCCGATCCGCCGCTGCGATCGTTGCCGCCGGTGCGCTCGCCACCGCGGTCGTTGCCGGTCCGTGCGGGTCCGGGCATCAGATGTCCCTCTCGATTGTGGTCAGCATGTTCTAGAACTCCAGCCCGGCGCCACGGGCGCCATCGGCCAGGGCCGCGATGCGGCCGTGGTACTTGTCGCCAGCCCGGTCGAAGACAACGGCGACGACGCCGGCCTTCTTGGCGCGCTCCGCGATCAGTTCGCCGACCTTGCGGGCCTTGGCCGTCTTGTCGGCGTCACCAGCCCTGAAGTCGGCCTCCAGCGTCGACGCGGCGGCCAGCGTGCGGCCGACGGCATCGTCGACGACCTGCACGCCGATGTGGCGCGAGGACCTGGTGACGACCAGCCGCGGACGTTCGGCCGATCCGACGACCTTCTTGCGCAGCCGGAAATGCCTGCGGGTACGCGCGTTGGCGCGCACAGCTGAGATGTTGTTGGACATAGCGGTCACTTACCCGTCTTTCCGACCTTGCGCCGGACCTGTTCGCCGGCGTAACGAACGCCCTTGCCCTTGTAGGGGTCGGGCTTGCGCAGCTTGCGGATGTTGGCGGCGACCTCGCCGACCAACTGCTTGTCGATGCCCTGAACGCTGAACCTGATCGGGGATTCGACGGCGAAGGTGATGCCCTCTGGGGCTTTCACCGGCACCGGGTGCGAGTAGCCGAGGGCGAACTCAAGGTCGCGCCCCCTGGCCTGCACGCGGTAACCGACGCCGACGATCTCCAGGGACTTGGTGTAGCCCTCGGTGACGCCGACGACCATGTTGTTGACCAGGCTGCGGGTCAGGCCGTGGCGGGCGCGGGACTCGCGCTCGTCATCCGGCCGGGTCACCGAGACGACACCGTCATTCTTGGACACGGTGATGGGCTCGACAACGGTGTGCTCGAGGGTCCCTTTGGGGCCCTTGACCGTTACCCGCGATCCGTCGATGGTCACCTCGACCCCAGATGGAACTGGGATCGGCTGTTTTCCGATTCGCGACATGTTGGCTGTCCTCGCTTACCAGACGTAGGCGAGGACTTCCCCGCCTACCTTCTGTCGGGCGGCCTGACGATCGGTCAGCAGGCCGGTGGACGTGGAGATGATGGCGATGCCGAGCCCGCCGAGAACCTTGGGCAGGTCGGTGGATCGCGCGTAAATGCGCAGGCCCGGCTTTGACACCCGGCGGACACCGGCAATGGAGCGCTCGCGGTTGGGCCCGTACTTCAGGTTCACCACGAGGGCCTTGCCGACGGTGGCTTCCGCCGTCGTCCAGTTCGCGATGTAGCCCTCCTTGACCAGGATGTCGGCGATGTTCCCCTTGAGCTTGGAGAACGGCATCGTGACCTGGTCGTGGTAAGCCGAGTTCGCGTTCCGGATGCGGGTCAGGAAGTCCGCGATCGGATCGGTCATGGTCATGTCAGGTGGTGCCTTTCTCGTCTGGTTCCCGACGGATGCCGGGCCTGTGGCGAATCAGTTGTTGTTCGCGGGCTCTCTGGTTGTTTTGAAGCTCATCGTCTGACGGGATAACAACCATCGGACCCGCGAACTTCGAGGACTACTTCGTTCCGAGACGGTCGTGGATTTCAGACGCGGATCGCGGCCTGCTCACCACGACGACTTCGTCACTCCCGGCAGTTCGCCGTTGTGTGCCATCTCGCGCACGCAGATCCGGCACAGGCCGAACTTGCGGTACACCGAATGCGGGCGTCCGCAGCGGTTGCAACGGGTGTAGCCGCGCACCTTGAACTTCGGCTTGCGCTTGGACTTGTTGATCAGAGCGGTCTTCGCCATCGGCTCAGTTCTCCTTGAAGGGGAAGCCCAGGAGCTTCAGCAGCGCCCGGCCTTCATCGTCGGTTGTCGCCGTGGTGACAACGGTGATGTCCATGCCGCGCGGCCTGTCGATGCGGTCGATGTCGATCTCGTGGAACATCGACTGCTCGTTCAGGCCGAAGGTGTAGTTGCCGTTGCCGTCGAACTGCTGCGCCGAGAGGCCGCGGAAGTCGCGGATACGGGGCAGGGCGATGGTGGTCAGCCGGTCGAGGAACTCCCACATCCGGTCGCCGCGCAGGGTGACGCGGGCGCCGATCGGCATGCCCTCGCGAAGCTTGAACTGGGCGATGGACTTGCGGGCCTTCTTCACCTCTGGCTTCTGCCCGGTGATGGTGGCCAGGTCGCGGACGGCGCCTTCGATCAGCTTGGCGTCCCTGGCAGCCTCGCCGACGCCCATGTTGACGACGACCTTGAGCAGCCCTGGGACCTGCATGACATTGCCGTAGGAGAACTGCTCGTTCATCGCCTGCTTGATCTCATCGGCGTAACGGGTCTTCAGCCGCGGAGCCGTCTTCGGCTCGATCGCGTTCTCTGTTGTCGTCATCAGATGTCCTTGCCCGAGCGGCGCGACACGCGGACACGGCGCCCATCGTCATCAGTGCGCTTGCCGACGCGGGTCGCCTTGTTGTCGGCGTCGACGACCATCACGTTGGAGATGTGGATCGACGCTTCCTGGGTGACGATGCCGCCGGACTTGGCGCCACGCTGGGTGGTGGACACCCTGGTGTGCTTCTTGATCCGGTTGACGCCCTCGACCAGCACCCGCTGGTTCTCCGGGTAGGCCTGGATGACCTTGCCCTTGGCGCCCTTGTCCTTACCTGCGATCACCAGAACGGTGTCGCCCTTGCGAACCTTCATGCCCATCACAGCACCTCCGGCGCGAGCGAAATGATCTTCATGTAACGCTTGTCGCGCAGCTCGCGGCCGACCGGCCCGAAGATGCGGGTCCCTCGCGGGTCGCCGTCTTCCTTGATCAGCACAGCAGCGTTCTCGTCGAAGCGGATGTATGAACCGTCCGGACGGCGCCGTTCCTTGATGGTGCGAACGATGACGGCCTTGACGACGTCACCCTTCTTCACACCAGCACCTGGGATGGCGTCCTTGACGGTGGCGACGATCTTGTCGCCGATGCCCGCGTACCTACGGCCTGAGCCGCCGAGCACACGGATACACAGGATCTCCTTGGCGCCGGTGTTGTCGGCGACCCGGAGACGCGACTCTTGCTGAATCACAGCAGTCGTTCCTTAAGATCCGAAGCGCCTTGCGGCGCCCTGAGTACTGGTCCTGCCCTGTACCTCCCTCGCCCTGAGCTTGGCTCGGCCGATCGCACGCGAAAAGACAAGAGGAAGTACGGGCAGCTGCCCGCCTTTTCACTCTTGCCTGTGGCGTGAGCCGAGGGCCGCCGAGCGGAATCGTGCTGACGCACGCCGCTCACGCCGCCCATTCAGGTGCAGAGAGGTACTGACAGAGTCCTGGCGAGATTTCCGACCTCGCCAGGCCAGAGGCATACCAGTGCTTGCGCACGGGAGAGCCAGTGCCCAAGCATACCGGGCCGGGCACCCTCAGCCCAAATCGCCCAGCTGTCGCACCGACAGGGTCGTTGGCAACCCTGTCCGATCGACCGACTGAACCACCCGTCGGGCGCGATTTCGCCCGCAAACGGCGGTTCACCCGGGTGCTGCCTGGAGTGTTCGTTGCCCCGGCCGCGGTACACGGCCGGTCGTTCTCGCCCACGCGGCACTGCTGTCCTGCCCTGCTGGGATCGTCACCGGCCGGGCGGCGGCGGCATTGACGTTCTGGCCCGAGCTGTCGGTGCCGACGATCCAGGTGGCCACCCGGTTCGGCCGGGATCCCGTTCCGCCGTTCCACTTTCCGGCCCGAACCATCCCAGCAGACCTGATCACCCAGGTCGACGGGATCCGCCTGACACCCCCGGCACTGACTGCACTGGACCTGTGCACCGGACCGCTGGGGCCCGCCGCCACCGACCGAGCGCTGCAGGTTCGAGCGGTGACGGTGCCGGATCTGCTGACGGCGCTGGAGTTGACCCCGCACCGCCGGGTCAACGACCTTCGTTGCGCACTCCTGCGCGAGGTGAGGTCCGAGGGCTGCTCCCCAGTGGAACGACGCGGACACCGAGCACTGCGAGCAGCCGGAATTACCGACTGGGTGGCGAATCGTCGGTACCGAGTCTTCGGCGAAGACGTCCGCCCCGACATTCGTTTTCGCCGCGTCAAATTGATCATCGAGTTCGACGGCTTCGGCTACCACTCGTCGCGGGCGGCCTTCGACCACGATCGAAAACGCGGGAACCTGTTGCCGTTGGCTGGTTTCACTGTGTTGCGCTACACGGACGTGACCCTCGATGACGAGGTCGAATTCCTCCATCAGGTGCGCCGCGGCCTGCGTATTGCCGAACCGTGCTGACCAGCTCCTACGGCGAACCGGCCGCTGTCCACTCCTGCAATTCGCGCCGGCTGACGAACCGGCGCTGCGCACCGTCGATCGGATCGGTGAAGCTCAGCGACTCGGCGAGCAGCTGCAGCGGCGCGGAGAAGTCGTCCCGCGGTACGTCGGTCACCGTCGGGTAGAACGAGTCGCCGACGATCGGGATGCCGAGCCTGGCCAGGTGCAGCCGGATCTGGTGGGTGCGGCCGGTGTGCGGAGTGATGCGATACAGCGCCCGCTCCCCCCGCCGCGCTACCAATTCCACCAGCGACTCGGAGTTCGGCGGCCGGTCGTCGAATTCCTGCGCCTGCAGCACGCCGCGTTCCTTGACGATGTGGCTGCGCACCGTCGTCGGCAGCTCGAGGTCGGACCGATAAGGCGCCACCGCCAGATACGTCTTGTGCGCCAACCGATCCCGGAACAGGTTCTGGTAACTGCCGCGGCATTCGCGCCTGCTGGTCAGCATCAGCACCCCGGCCGTCGCCCTGTCCAGCCGATGCGCGGGCGCCAGTTCCGGCAATTCCAGTTCGGACCGCATCCGCACCAGCACGGTCTGCCGGATGTGCTGGCCGCGCGGGATCGTTGCCAAGAAGTGGGGCTTGTCGACCACCACGATCCTGTCGTCGGCGTGCAGCACCTCGACCCGGAACGGCACCTCTGCCTCGTCTGGCAGGTCCCGGTGAAACCAGATCAGAGTGTCCTGGGTGTACGGCGTCGCCAAGGTCAGCGGAACCCCGGCGTCGTCGACGTACCTGCCGGCGCCGAACATCTCGTCGATCCGCTCGTTGTCGACCCTGGTCAGCCGCTCGTGCAGATGCTCGCGCAGAGTTGCCCAGCCGCCCTGCTGCGGGGTGCGGATCCTGGCAGCGTCCAGCCCAAACCTCTGCGCGAGCGGGGATCTGGGCACCCGAACAGCGTAGGCGCGCAGCGCTGGTGCCAAGGTCAGCTCGAGTCCGGCTTCACCCGTCTCAGCCAGTTGGCGGCCATCGCCGCCGCCGTGGCCAGCCAGGCCAGTCCAGCGATCCAGGTACCGACCTGGCCCAATGCGTGGATGCCCGACAGGCCAGTCTCCTCGCCGAAGTGCATGCTTGCCACCGAGTACATGCCCAGCGGGAACACCATGCTCCACAGCTCCAGCTCGTACCGCAGCGGCACCCGCCGAACCAGGTGTCGCCACGCTCCGAAGATGAGCAGCAACGGGATCCACCACACCCCGAAGGCCCACAGCACGAAGGTGATCCCCGAGACGACGGCGGAAGTCACTGCCATCACCGGCAGGTCTGGCGGCAGCAACAGGATGCGCGATCCGGCCAGCACCGTGATCGCGGTTGCCCCCATGTATATCCAGGACGCCGGGCCTAATGTTTCCGCTTCGTTGCGGGTGGTGAGCAACCGCAAAGTCACCAGGGTGGCGAGCATCAGGTACAGCACCACGCCGATCCCCCACATCGCCACCGTCACGGTGGCGATCCACTGCCGCGCCAGCGGATCCAACCCCGCGTCGATCACCGCGCCCGTAGTGGCCAGCGACTGGGTCGCCACCACCCACAGGAACCAGCTGCCGTTCACCTCGGCCGCCGCCGGTTGATCCCGCTGGTGCAGGATGAGCGTCGCCGGCACGCCGTAGCTGAGCAGCACCCAGAGCGGAACGCTCACCGCCGCCAGAATGATCGTGAGCACCGGCAGCTCGGAGTACAGCCGCACCCCGACGACGTTGATACCGGCCACTACGGTCAGGAACCCGAAGGCCTTGACCGGATCCCGGCAATCCTCCAACAGTGCCGCTGGATAGCGGGCCAGCCGCCAGCCGACTCCGACCGCCAGCAACACCAAGGCAGCAATGGCGAGCACCAACAGCACCGCCGACGGCACTGTCCAGCCGACCAAACTCAGGGCCGTCGATACGATCCCGGTAGCCATCACGATCGAAAAGGCTGCAGGCGGCAGTTCCCGCACTGTCGCAGCTAGCCGATCGCCGCGCACCATAAGTTTCAAAGTAGTGGCTTGATGACCCAGCGGATGCGGGCATGCGTGGCGTCATAGCAGTCACCTCGTTCTCGACTACTGCCGGAAGCTGCTCCAATGGGCCGGTGACCATCGACCGCTTCTACGGCAGCATCGCCGGGCTGGGCAGCAGCAGCGGCGTCCGGATCGTTGTCGGTCGGTGGCACAGGTCTCCGCTCGGTGCCTTCGCCGACGTGATGCTCGAGCAGCCGGATGGGCGCCGCGTGCTGATCGCACCCAACGAGCGGGTGGCCGAGTTCGTGGCCGATACCTACCTGTTCGACGAGACCAGGCTGGCCGCTGTCAGCGTCAGCGAGCCGACCGCCAACTGTTGGCGGGTGCTGGCGGACGAATTGGACCTGCAGTTCACCATCGGCCACCGGCCGCCTGTTGGTCTGCTGTTGCGCCTGGTGCCGAAAACTCTTGCTGCCAGCCCGATGTGGAACCGGCTCATCGATCCGGTCGCCAGCAGGGTGGTGCCCGGCGTGCGCACTCGTGGCACCGCCCGCAGCGGCCGGCATGAATACTACGGCGCCCACGACCAACGGCGAATCAACTCGGCGTCCGGCCGCTGGCACGGCAGCCTGCTCGGCGGCCTGGCGCCGGTGCTGCCCGCCGTCCGGTTCGGCTTCAGTTCGACACCGGCAACGCCCAGCGTGACGTCGGTGATCACCACCGTCGTCAGCGATGCCTAGGCCGACCGCTCCTCGACCAGCGACGGGTCGGCCATCGCCCACCGCACGATGCCGGCGCCGGCTCTGCCGAGTAGTCGTCCTGGAACGTCCCAACCGAAGAACGGCGGTGGAACCGGAAGTTCGCGCCGCGCCCAGCCGGGCAGGGTGGCGACCGCCCCGGCCGCCAGCAGGCCGTAACCGGGTCTGGCGGAGAGCGGCAGCGGCGGCGTCAGCAGTAGGAACTTGGCCGCGTCCTTGGACTCGCTGGTGGCCGCGAGTTCCGGCCGGAAGGCCTCGAGCCGCTCGTCGAGTTCGCCGACGCTGACCGGTGGACTGGTGGCGCCGAGCCGCTCGGCCACCCCGGCGGTTTGTCGCACGTAGGTGTCGGCGTCGGTGGCGCTGAGCGGCGCCGGACCGAATCGCTGATAGGTGCGAAGGAAGCTGTCCACCTCGGCCAGGTGCACCCAGTCCAACAGGTGCGGATCCCTGGCCGAGTACGTCCGCCCGTCGCTGGCCTTGCCGCGCACCCGCTGGTGCACGGCGGTGACCTGCTCGATGGCCGCCTCTGCATCGGCGATGGTGCCGAAGGTGGTGGTGGCCAGGAATCGGCTGGTCCTTTCCAGTCGACCCCACGGGTCGCCGCGGTAGCCGGAATGACCGGCCACCCCCGCCATCGCCAGTGGATGCAGCGACTGCAGCAGCAGTGCCCGCACCCCACCGATGAACATGGCGGCGTCGGCGTGCACCCGCCAGATCGGGTCGTCCGAGGTGAACCAGCGGGGGCCGATGTGGCCCCAGATGACCGCGGCTCGCTCCTCCGCGTCGGCGCCGGCGACCCGATCGCGCAGCGAGTGCGCGAGTTGTCGTCGCAAGGCCTTCACCGCTGGCAGGCTCTCGCCGGTCTTCATTAGCTGCACCCTGACCATGGTGCTCCTTCCCGGGTGTCGGCCGGGACGATAGCTCGGCTGGTACGGTCCCGGCGATGGCAACAAGCGGGGTCTACGTCGCCGGCCGCGGCGACGCCACCTACCCGACCGGCGGACTCTTCCTGTTCCACGAAACCGCTACCGGTTGGACCGGCAACAAACTCGCAGCAGTGCCGAAACTGTGCTCGCTGGCCCGCCATCCAGAGCTCGCTGTCGTCTACGGAACGTCGGTCGGCGACGACGAGGGCCGGCTGCATGCCTGGCGTATCGACGGCGATCGGCCGGCCGAGTCACTGTCACAGGTCGGCAGCGGCGGCATGGATCCGTGTCATGTCTGCGTCGATCCGACCGGCAGTTTGTTGGTCGTCTGCAACTACTCCTCAGGCGTGCTGGGTTGCTGGACGCTGGCCGGCGACGGTGCCATCGACTCCCCCGCTTCGTCGATAGTGTTGCAGGGCAACGGGAGTGGGGTGATATCGGCCAGGCAGGACCGTCCGCATCCGCACCAGGCGCAGTTCGTCGGAGACCAACTATTGGTCACCGATCTCGGGGCAGACTGCTTGCGGCAGTTCAGCATCGACGTGCGGCACGGACTGGCCGAGGTGATGCGCTACCCGTCACCGCCCGGCGGCGGCCCCCGGCATCTGGTCCGCACTGCCACCGGTGCCGTTGCGGTGTCGATGGAGTTGTCCGGCGAATTGGCGGTGTGCTCGCCCGATCTGTCGCGCTGGCATACGGTTCCGTCGACGCAGCGCAGCGGCCCGGTGATCAGTAGGTCGGCGGCCAACTATCCGGGAGACCTGCAGAGATCCGCGGACGGCAAGATCGGCTATCTCGCCAACCGCGGCTACCACACTGTCGCGGCGTTGACGTTGGACGACACTCCCCAGCTGCTGGCCGAAGTCGATGCCGGGGTCCGTTGGCCACAGCATCTGCTGGTCGACGGCGATCGGCTGCTGATCGCCGGCCAGGACAGCTCACAGGTGGTCGCGCTGCCGCTTGATAGTGCGGGTTGGCCCGGCCGGCCGGAGCCGCTGTTCGACTGTCCTGGAGCCTGCTGGTTGCTGCCCGCCGGCTGAATAATTCCGGCCGGGCAATGCCGAACGCCCCCGACCTGCTTCACGCAGATCGGGGGCGAAACGGACTACGCCAGCAGGCGACAGTGCTTACTTGGCCTTCTCCAGGACCTCGACCAGCCGCCAGCGCTTGGTGGCGGACAGCGGGCGGGTCTCGGCGAGCAGCACGCGATCGCCGACGCCGGCGGCGGCATGCTCGTCGTGGGCCTTCACCTTGCTGGTGCGCCGGATGACCTTGGCGTACCGCGGGTGCTTCACCCTGTCCTCCAGCTCGACGACGATGGTCTTCTCCATCTTGTCGGAGACGACGTAGCCCTCGCGGATCTTACGGTCGCCGCGCGCCGCCGTGCTGGGTACAGCGGTGTCGTCAGTATCGGCAACCGCCGCAGCGGTCACGTTCTCGGTCTCGCTCATGCAGCGCCTTCCTTACCGGCAACCTGGTCCGGACCGATCGACAGGCCGAGCTCGCGCTCGCGCATCACGGTGTAGACCCTGGCAATGTCGTGCCGCACGGTGCGCAGCCGACGATTGTTGTCCATCTGGCCGGTGGCCATCTGGAAGCGGAGGTTGAACAGCTCCTCCTTGGCCTCGACAAGACGAGCCGTCAGCTCCTCGGTGCCGAGCTCACGCATGTCGTCGGCAGCGGACTTCCGCTCCTCGACGGAGGGAGTCGACCCAGCTTTCGCCGACTTCTCAGCCTTCGCAGTCTTCGCCATCAGTTGTCACCACCCTCACGAGTCACGATGCGGCACTTCATCGGCAGCTTGTGAATCGCACGGCGCAGTGCCTCGCGGGCGATGGCCTCTGTCGGGTAGCTCATCTCGAACAGCACCCGACCCGGCTTGATGTTGGCAACCCACCACTCCGGCGAACCCTTACCGGAACCCATCCGGACCTCGGCGGGCTTCTTGGTGAGCGGACGGTCCGGGAAGACGTTGATCCAGACCTTGCCGCCACGCTTGATGTGCCGGTTGATGGCGATACGAGCGGACTCGATCTGCCTGTTGGTGACGTAGGCGGGCTCGAGAGCCTGGATGCCGAAGTCACCGAAGGTCACCTGGGTTCCGCCGGACGCCATACCGGTGCGGTGCGGACGATGCTGCTTGCGGTGCTTGACCTTGCGGGGGATCAGCACGGGGATCAGGCCTCCGATCCGGAGGTGTCGGGGACGGCCGCCGGCGAATCGGCGGCCTGGGCCGCCTCAGCACCAGCCGGCGAATCGGCGGCGCGGCCGGCGTCGGTGGACGTCGGGGTGGTACCTGAGGCACCGCTG
>JALYVF010000027.1 GCA_030853385.1 Actinomycetota bacterium
GGCCACGCCGCCGCCTGCGGGCTGGCAGCACTCACCGGCCCGATCAGCGGAACGGTGATCGTCACCAACGGCGATGTCCCGCTGTTGCGTAGGGAAACACTGGCCGCACTGGCCGCCGGGCATCAAGCGGCCGGCAACGCCGTCACCGTGTTGACCGCGAGTGTTGCTGATCCGACCGGCTACGGCCGGATCGTGCATGCCAGCGACGGCACCGTGAGCGGCATCGTCGAGCACAAGGACGCCGACGCCGGGCAACGGGCGATCACCGAGATCAACTCCGGGGTGTTCGCCTTTGACGGGACGACGTTGGCCGACGCGCTGCCGCGGATCGGCCGGTCCAACGCCCAGGGCGAGCAGTACCTCACCGATGTGGTCGCGCTCGCGGTCGCCGACGGCCGCCGGGTCGGCACCGTGATCGCCGACGATCCGATGGAGATCGAGGGCGTCAACGACCGGGTACAGCTGGCTCAGCTGGCCAGGGAACTCAACAACCGGATCGTCCGACTCCATCAGCTGGCCGGGGTGACGATCCACGACCCGGCCACCAGCTGGATCCACGCCGACGTGACCATTGGGGAGGACACCGAGATCCTGCCCGGCACCTTCCTGCAAGCCGGCACGACGATCGGAGCCGGCGCCTCGATCGGTCCGGACACCACACTGTCCGCCTGCACGGTCGGCGATGGCGCGCGGGTGCAGCGCTCGCAGTGCGAGGGCACCGCTATCGGCGACCGGGCGACGGTGGGACCGTTCGCCTTCCTGCGACCGGCGACCGAACTCGGCGAGGCCGCCCACGTCGGCGCGCACGTGGAGATCAAGAAGTCGACCATCGGGGCCGGCGCGAAGGTTCCGCACCTCAGCTATATCGGCGATGCCACCATTGGTGCCGGCACCAACATCGGGGCTGGCACCATCACCGCCAACTACGACGGCGTGCACAAATATCCGACGTCGGTGGGCGAGAACGCCTTCGTCGGTACCAATTCCACCCTCATTGCGCCAGTGACGGTGGCCGACGGCGCCTACATCGCGGCCGGGTCCGCCGTCACCGGCGATGTGCCGGCCGGCGCCCTCGGGATCGCCCGCAGCCGGCAGTACAACTCCGACGGCTGGGTGTTGCGCAGTAGAGCCGGCACCAGCTCGGAAACATCGGCCCGCGTGGCCGGTGCCACCGATCGCACTGCCGCTGCCACCGACGACAACACAGAGGACTCCCCCGGGTGAATGCCCTTTCGATGACGAACAGCAAGTGCCTGATGCTGTTCTCCGGACGCGGATACCCGGAACTGGCGACGGCAATCGCCGCGTATCTGGACGTCGACGTCACCCCACAGTCGGCCTACGACTTCGCCAACGGCGAGATCTTCGTGAGGTTCGAGGAGAGCGTGCGCGGCTCGGATGCCTTCCTGATCCAGAGCTGCGGCGTACCGATCAACACCTGGGTGATGGAAACCCTGATCATGATCGACGCCCTCAAGCGGGCGTCGGCGAAGCGGATCACCGTGGTGCTGCCGTTCTATCCATATGCGCGCCAGGACAAGAAGCACCGCGGACGCGAGCCGATCTCGGCCAGGCTGGTGGCCGATCTACTGAAGACCGCCGGTGCCTCCCGGTTGATGACGGTGGACCTGCACACCGACCAGATCCAGGGATTCTTCGACGGCCCCGTCGACCATCTGTGGGCGCAGCCGCTGTTGTCCGGCTACATCTCCGGCAAGTACTCGGGCGAGGACCTCACCGTGGTCTCCCCCGACTCGGGTCGGGTGCGGACCGCCGAACGCTGGGCCGATCGGCTCGGCGGCGCACCGATCGCCTTCATCCACAAGACGCGTGACCCGGACAAGCCGAACCAGGTCGTCGCCAACAGGGTGGTCGGCGACGTCGCCGGCCGTACCTGCATCGTGGTCGACGACATGATCGACACCGGCGGCACCATCGCCTCCGCCGTCGGCGAGCTGCGTGAGGCCGGCGCCAAGACAGTGGTGGTGGCCGCCACCCATGGGGTGCTGTCCCCGCCGGCTGCCGAGCGGCTGTCGGCCTGCGGCGCTGCCGAGGTGGTGCTCACCGACACCCTGCGGATCCAGCCGGAGCAGCGCTTCCCGCAGCTCACCGAGCTCACCGTGGCGCCGCTGATCGGCCAGGCGATCCGCGAGGTCTTCGCCGACGGATCCGTCACCAGCCTTTTCGACGCGTGAGCGGCACAGGGAACGGCGCATGACGACCGTCTTCGTCGCCATTCCGTCGGCCGATGTCTACGGTGCCGATCTGCAGCTCCTGGACAGTGTCACCGGGATGATCGACCACGGAATGACGGTGATCGTCAGCGTGCCGAGCGACGGGCCGTTGGTTTCGATGCTGCAGGAGCGCGGTGCGCTAATGCGATTTGATCCAGTGCCAGTGGTCCGTAGATCGGCGCTATCTGCCAGGGGCATCGCGCGGCTCGGCTCACAGAATGTCGTGGGCGCCGTTCGACTAGCTCGGCAATTGCGCCGAGCTCGGCCGGACGTTCTGTACGTGAACACGATGACGATCCCGGTGTGGATCGCCGCGGCCCGCCTGACCCGCGTTCCTGTCGTGTGTCACATCCACGAGGCGGAAGATTCTGACTCGAAATTGATTCTCAAGACACTGCTGGCGCCGCTGCGGTTCACGACCGGTCTGATCGCCAACAGCAAGGCTGCAATCGACGCCATGACTGCCGTCTATCCGTCGCTGGAACGCCGTGCCAGGTTGATCTATAACGGCATACCGAATCCGCCCAACGTACCCGTCTATCCGTCGCCGTCGAAAACGTTCCGAGTGGCAGCGGTCTGTCGACTTTCGCCCCGCAAGGCGCCGGACGTAGCGATCGACGCCATCGCTCGATTACGAGCTGAGGGCCGAAATGTTTCGCTGGTCATTTACGGCACCGCATTCACCGGATACGAATGGTTTGAACAGCAGCTGCGCGAGCGGGCCGGACAACCTGATCTCGATGGAGCGGTGACGTTCGGCGGATACGTTTCCCCTGTGTGGGATGCCCTCGCGGCAGCGGACGCGGTGGTGGCTCCGTCGCTGAGGGAACCGTTCGGCAATGCCGTCGTCGAGGCGCAACTCGCCCGTCGGCCGGTGGTGGCGTCCGCCACGATGGGGCACCTGGAGACCGTGCAAGACGGCGAGACGGGTCTGCTAGTGCCGCCCAACGATCCCCAAAGGATCGCCGACGCGATCGCCACGTTGATGGACCACCCTGAGCTGGCGAAACACCTCGGGGACACCGGAAGGGCGAGCGCGATCGAACGGTTCTCGGTACAGCGCTACCGCACCGAAATCGCGGATGCCGTCGCTGCTTTGCATCGCTGACTGCTCCCCCCGCCTCGCGAGTCCGCCGGTGCTCGTTGATGTCCGTGCGCGGCGGACTTGAGCGGAGATTCTCCTGTTGATACTCTTGTTGACAGGAGATTATTGCGATCGGAGGCTGCGTGATGACATTGTTTCCATCCTTCCAGGTGATGGGGGCCGGCCAGGACGTGGCCGGCCTGTTGACCGGCCGCGGCAATCCGCAGGCCGAGGCCACCGGCGCCGCCGACGTCGTGATCGCCACCGACAGCGCCATCGACGCCGAACTGCTGGACGCCGTCCGCCGCGGTCTGGGCCTGGTTGTGCTCGGCGCCGACGTGGACCTGTCGACGGCCGGCATCATCGGCACGCCGGAGCCCAACAACGC
>JALYVF010000082.1 GCA_030853385.1 Actinomycetota bacterium
GCTCCCTCGGCGCGGTGGGACAAGTTGGCCGGCCAGGCTGACACGCGCACGCGTACGCGGCGCCAGCGATGCCCGTTGGTCACGCTAGTCACACGCGTCCCACGAGGCCCGCAGACACGCGGGGGAGTTCCCGAACGCCGCCCGCTAACACTCACAGATCATGGCTCTCAGCCCGCGACACGCCAGCAATTTGTTCGTTTTGCCGGGCAGGTAGTCATGATCATCGGGGAAGGGGGCGACATCACGACATCGCGGGAAGCCGATCGAGCGTCAGTGCCGCAGACCACGCAACAACGGCACCAGACCACCACGCACCTCGTCCGACGTCAGGGCGAACAGCAGGTGATCCTTCCAGCCGCCGTCGATATCCAGATATCGCCGCAGGATGCCCTCCTCGCGAAACCGCAAGTGCCCCACCACTTTCCGGCTCGCCGCATTCTCCGGGGCGATGGTCGCCTCCACCCGGTGCAGCCCACCGGCGCCGAAGGCGTGGTCCACCGCCAGTGCCAACGCGATGGTCGCCACCCCCCTGGAATGCAGCGCCGAATCCACCCAGTAGCCAACCCAGCCGGACCGCAGGGCGCCGCGCTGAATGCCACCAAAGGTCACCTGGCCGGCGAACGCGTCGTTCACCACGATGGCGAACGCCAGCGCCTCACCGCGGAGCATGGCCGCCCGCAACTGCAGCCGGTGTCGCCGCCACTCGGTCCTGGTGTGCCGCTCGGCCCAGCTCCGCGAACTGGTCGGATCCCACGGCCGCAGGAACCGTTCGTCGCGGGTCCTGATATCCCGCCAGGCCGCGCCGTCGCTGCGGTGCAGCGGCCGCAATGCCACCTCACCTACCGAGCTCGGCAACGGCCCGAGCAGCGCGGGGACGCTGCGCTGCACGCTGTTCGACGGCGCCTGCACCATGTCGGCTACGGCCGCTGGGCCAAGAACGACACCGACACCTCCGCGCCGGTGGGTAACGCGGTCGTCTGCTCGTCGACCAGCACCAGGCAGTTCGCCTCGGCCAGCGACGCCAGCAGGTGCGTGCTGCCGGCACCCAGGATGTGCACCAGGTACGAGTCGTCGTCATCGCGCATCAGCTGCCCGCGCAGGAACTGTCTGCGACCTTCGGGCGACTCGATCGGGGCCAGCGTCCTGGCGGTGACGATGCGCCGATAAGGGTTGCGGCGCCCCAACATCACCCTGATCACCGGGCGGACGATCACCTCGAACACCACCAGCGCAGAAACCGGGTTCGACGGCAGGAAGAACGTCGGAACCTTGGCATTGGCCGCCCCGAGCAGTCCGAAAGCGTGCGTCGAGCCGGGCTGCATGGCCACCCGGGTCCTGTCGATGCTGCCGAGGTCGGACAGCGCCTCGGTGACCCTGTCGGCATACCGCCCACCGGCGCCGCCGGCGATCAACACCAGCTCGGACACCAGCAGCCGGGCCTCGACCATCTCGGCCATCCGCCGCGGATCGTCGGTGACGATGCCGACCCGCGTCACCTCGGCTCCGGCGTCCCGGGCGGCGGCGGCCAGCGCGAACGAGTTGACGTCGTAGACCTGGCCGGGACCTGGCGTGCGGGACACGTCCACCAGCTCGTTGCCCAGCGAGATGATGGTGAGCCGGGGGCGCGGGTGCACCAGCACCTTGTCCCTGCCGACCGCCGCCAGCAGACCGACCTGGGCGGCTCCGATGAAGGCGCCGGACCGCACGGCGATGTCGCCGGGCTGGACGTCCTCACCGGTGCGGCGGACGTACTGGCCGGACTTCACCGACCTGGTGATGTTGACCCTGGCACCGGCCGGCCGGCCGGCCGACAGCGGAACCACCGCATCGGCGATCGTCGGCAGCGGCGCCCCGGTATCGACGTACACGGTCTGGCCGGGCTGCAGTCGGTGCGCGGACCGCGAGCCGGCCGCGATCTCACCGACCACCGGCAACGAGATCGGCACCCCCTCGCTGGCATCACGCACATCGATGGACCGCACCGCATAGCCGTCGACGGCGGCCTGATCGAAGGCGGGCAGCGCCGACGAGGCAACGACCTCCTCCGCGCACAGCAGCCCCTGCGCCTCCGAAATGGCCACCCGCACCGGTGGAGGTCGTCGCGCCACAGCCAGCACCCCGTCCAGCTGTTGGGTAACCGATCGCATCCAGCGGCTCCGCTCCGGTGCAAGGTTCGTGTGCAGGGTTCTCGATGTTCGGGGAACTAGGCGTTCAGTGGTCGTCAACAGTGTTCAGCTGCGGACCACGCTAGCGGTTCTCCCCGACCGTGCGCCGCCGACGGCTCGGTTCTACCGTGTCACGGTGGACGATCCGCGGCCGAGCCGCTCGAAAGCGGAGTGGCGGCGGAGCGCGCTGGCTCGCCGGCGGGCGCGATCGGTTGACGAGATCGCCGCCGCCCGCGCCGCCATCAGTGCACATCTGCGGATCCAGCTGGCCGGCGCCAACGTGGTGGGCTGCTATCTGCCGCTGCCCTCGGAACCGCTGGACCGTGGCCTTCCGGCGGCGTTGCACGTGGCCGGTGTCCGGGTATTGCTGCCGATCGCGCATTCTGGCGCCGCACTGGACTGGGCCGAGTACACCACGGAGACAGCCGTGCGGCGCGGCGCGTTCGGCATCGACGAGCCGGCCGGTCGTGCCCTCGGCGCCGACGCTATCGCCGACGCCGATGTCGTGCTGGTACCTGCCCTGCTGGTCGATCGCAGCGGAGTCCGACTCGGCCGGGGTGGTGGCCATTACGACCGGACGCTGTCGGTGGTGCGCGGCGATCGGATCGCGGTGTTGTTCGACGACGATCTGGTCCAGCGCCTGCCCGCCGAGGATTTCGACGTACCGATGACGGCAACCGTCACCCCCAGCGGCGGGGTGCGGCGTGTCGACGGGGCCGCGCGGCACTGAACCTCCGATGCGTACCCACACCCTGGCGGTGGCTGCAAGGAGATGGCCGCTGAACGGCAGCTTCGAGCGTAGGCAGCCTCCCGACGGGGTGGAGCGGCCACATTTCTGCCCTGCCACCGGCGGTCGCCGGGCGGAACAGCGGAGCCGAGGTTTGCGTTGAGGTCAATCAGTTGGCAGTCTTGCACCGAGAGTGCCAGCGCCGCGTGCGCTTACTGGAGGATCCTGTGCCCACCTATCAATACGCATGCACCCAGTGCGATCACCGCTTCGAGGCCGTGCAGACCTTCGCCGACGCCTCGTTGACTGTCTGCGCCGAGTGCTCCGGGGTGCTGCGCAAGGTCTACGGCTCGGTGGGTGTGGTGTTCAAGGGCAGCGGCTTCTATCGCACCGATGCCCGCAACGGCGCCGCCGAGGGAGAAGCTGCCAAGAGCGAGAAGTCCGAGAAATCGGACGGCTCCGCGAAGTCAGAGAAGTCCGATTCCGGCGCCACTAAGTCGGAGAGCACCTCGTCGTCATCGAAGTCGGCCGACTCGAGTTCCAGTGGCGGTGCTACGAAGAGCGACGGTGCTGGTTCGAGCGGCGGTACTGGTTCGAGCGGCGGTACTGGTTCGAGCGGCGGGGGCAGCTCCTCGTCGGCCTCCAACGGATCCGGCAGGTCCACCGGGAAAGCAGCGACGGGCGCGGCGAAGTCCTGAGCCGCGGGCCACATTCAGGGTTGGTCAGGCGACTATTGGCTCCGATCGTGGTGGCGGGTTATTGCCTGCTCGCCGCCTGCAGCACGTCGGCCGAGTCGGCCAGGACACCTGGGACGAGCTGAACCTGATCAAGGCCGGCGGCAACTACGGCTGGCCAATTGTCGAGGGTCCGACGGACAGCCCGAAATACCTGACGCCACAACGGTATGGGCTACTTCGGATGCGTCCCCGACGGCAGCTTGTGCGTCACCACCTCGAACACCGACGGTCGTGGCGAACCGAAGGCGGGTGACGATCGGATCCTGCGGGTCGCTACCTGCTGACCGGCTCGCTATTCACACCGCAGTTCATCCACACACCGCAGTTCATCCACACCGTGCGGTTCATCCACATTCGTTGACCAGCTCGCGGCATCGTCGACGCCGCGGCCCTACCGTCGGCTCATGCGATCGACAGCCAAGGGTTTGCAGCAGCGCCGCCCGGAGCGGCTGCTGGCGGCAGTTCGCGCCCGCCGCCGCGGCGGCCGCCGAGCCCGCACCCTGCGGCGAGCAGTGGCCGTGCTGTTGCTGATCACCGCCGCCGTGCTGGCCGTTGGCAAACCGAAGCCGGCGGACCCTGGCGTCAGCGTCCTGGCGATGAGCCGAGATCGGCCCGCCGGCGCCGTGCTGGCCGCGGCCGACCTGCGCTCCATCCGGCTCACCAACGCCCCGGACGGCGCGGTCAGCGTCCCGGCAGCGGCCATCGGAAGGACGCTGTCCGCCGGCGTGCGACGGGGCGAAATCATCACCGATGCCCGAGTGGTGCCCGTCACCGGCCCCGATCCAGGGCCAGGGCGGGTCGCCGTGCCGATCCAGCTTGCGGACGCCGCGACCACCACGTTGCTGCACCCCGGCGCCCACGTCACGGTGCTCGCGGTGCAGGAGGGCGGGCCGCCCAAGAAGCTCACCTCGGATGCCATCGTGCTAGCTGTGCCCGACCCACAGCCAACCTCCAGCGGCGTCAAGATCGGCGAAACCGCAGTTCAGGGCGGTCGATTGGTGATACTGGCCGCACCCGTTCGGGACGCCGACGCGCTCGCTGCGGCCACCCTGGTCGGCGGCATCGCGATCCGCTTCAGTTGATCCGAATGGCAAGCAGGCTGCCACCCGAACGGTCGATCACCCCGCGTTCGGGGCGCCGGCAGCTGGACAAACAGCCCGCTACCTCTGCTTCGGTCACAAGTCACCCGCACTGCCCCGTCAATTCACAGCAAACTCCCATTGCGCAGGTACTCTCCGGTCGCACGTCAAACCCCGGCCTGCTACGAGTGGTGCCCCCCACAGAAAGGAGAGCCCCATGATCAAGGGCTTCAAAGAATTCATCATGCGCGGGAACGTCATCGAGCTGGCGATCGCGTTCGTCATTGGTGCGGCGTTCGCCAAGGTTGTCGACGTGTTCGTCGGCGCCATCATCACTCCGCTGCTCAACGCCGTCGGTCCGGTCAAGACCGGCGGGCTCGGTTTCGCGATCAAGGGCGAGAATGTTGCCACTAATCCGACGTTCATCAACATCTCGACGCTCATCAATGCGCTCATCGTGTTCCTGGTTACGGCGCTTGTCGTGTACCTCGCTTTGGTGCTGCCGATGAACAAACTTGCCGAGCGCAAGGCCGCCAAGCGGGCAGCCGCCGGTATCATCGACCCGCCGGAGCCGGCGTCCGAGCAGGAGCTGCTGACCCAGATCCGTGATCTGCTGCAGAGCCAGCAACAGCCCAGTGCTTGAGTTGGCCGGCCGAGCACCCGGCCGACATCCTGCGGCTGCAGCCATATTTGACTGTCGCGCCCGACCTCAACGGTCGTGGTGCGGCGGCCGGTTTTCGTTGAGCCACGCCGTAATATCGGCGGCTCGTTCGGCAGGATCGTCCAGCTCGTCGCTGGTCAGCTCGGGGAAGAGAGTGTCGCCGAAGATCTCGGCCAGGCGCTTGCGGTCTGGCCGGGGCACGGCCTGCTGGCCGGCAGTTTCTGGGTCGCCGGCCGGGGTTTCGACTGGGTTTGGGCTGTTGTCACCGTTGGCGTCGGCGTCCTGAATGCCGGGTCCGGCATCTCCCGGTACGTTCATTGATGACAGCCTGCCACAGCAGGTTCACTACCCACGAACGTGAGGAATCGATGAGCTTCATCGACAAGGCCAAGGAATTCGCCGAGGATGCCGTCGAAAAGATCAAGGACGTCGCGGGAGATGTCGGCGACAAGGTCGAGGACGTCGCAGGAGAGATCAAGGACAAGGTCCCCGGGCACGCCGACGACGCCAAAGACGCTGCATCGGACGCCGCCTCTAATGCCAAGGACTCCGCCTCGGATACCCGTTCCAACGTCCGCGATGCGACCCCGGACGCCAAAGACAACCTCTAATCGCACTGTGCGACGACGGCGCCCCCACCGGATTCCGGTGGGGGCGTTGTCGTTTGCCCAGGTAGGCCCATCAGCCCATTACTGGGTCGGACAGCTCGTCAATGGTGTGCCTTGCCAGCGGGATCAGGGTAGCCAGCCCGTCCCGAATGGCTGCTCGGGATCCGGCGACGTTCGCAATCACCGTCGATCCCGACACTCCGACAACGCCGCGGGACACCACCGCATCGGTGACGCCGGCGGCCATCCCCGACCAGCGCAATGCCTCGGCGATGCCTGGGAGCCCGCGGTCGATCACCTCAGCGGTGACATCTGGGGTGACGTCCCTTGGCGTGACGCCGGTGCCGCCGACTGTGACGATCAGGTCAACACCGCCGATGACGCCGGTGTTCAGCGCCGAGCGGATGCCGACGGATTCGCTGGGCACGGCCAGTGAGCCGTCCACCACGAACCCGGCTTCGACGAGCAACTCGGTCACCAGGGCGCCGGCGCCGTGGTCGTTGTCGCCGTGCACCAGATCGTCGGTGACGGACACGATGAGAGCTCGTCCGGCAGGCGTGGTCACGCTGGGGCCTCCTGGGATGTCTGTGGCCAACAGTTGGCAACTCTGCTCAGCCTATCGACCTCGCTGAGGATTGCCTGAGCGGGCCTTGTGTGGGCCGAGTGAATCGGCCTGCGGGTGAATCGGGCCGCGGCCCGCTGCCGCACCCCGGGTCGGCTCAGCGGCCGAGAAACTCCACCGCACCCTTGCGGAACACGCTGGCCGGCACCGCGCTGATGTGGTCGCGGCCGGGGACCGGCAGGAACTCCGCCGACGGCACAGCGGCAGCGACCCTGGCCGCGCCGGTGGCGATCGGGTCGTCGGTACCGGCGACCAGCAAGACAGGGACGGCCGGAGTGCCGCTGGACGGCTGGGTTCCGGACAGCCCGCGAACGACAGCCAACAGTGCGGGCAGCGAGTTACCCGGCACCGCCCTGGCGATGTCGGCGATCCGCTGGGTGGCGTGCGAAAGCTGTGAGCTGGCAACAGATTTGGCGTCCCCGGCATCACCCGTCGAGTAGTTCGACTCGCCCAGCGACCGGCGAAGGGCCGGCTCGTCGACCGCCTCGAACAGGGGCCGGCCGTCGTAGCCGCCCAGGACCGCCCTGCGCCATCGGGCATCGGTGCTGCCGGGTCCACCGGTCAGCAGCTGCCAGCAGATCCGCGCGCCAAGGGAATAGCCGAGCAGGTCGGCAGGCCCGCGCTCAGCGAATTCGAACAGCGCCGCGGCCGTCAGCGCGGCCAGCCCGTCGAGGGTGTAGTCGGCGGGATCGGTCGGTTTGGCGGACAGCCCGTGGCCGAGCAGATCTGGCGCGATCACGTACCGGCCGGCCCTGGCCAGCCCGATCAGGTGGCCGGTGGTTTGCCAGCTGTACTGAGCCGACGACCCGAAGCCGTGCACCGCCAGCACCGGCGGGGCCGCGCTCGGCTCACCGGCCAGCAGCACCGAGACCTGGGCGCCGCCGACCTCGATGGTCCGGCGTTCGATCGGCACATTCAGTCGTAGCACCGCACCATTGTTGCCCGCGCCGGCGGCAGGCACTCTGTGGCGCTTATCAACTTCGTTCGCGCTGACGAACCTTCACAGTTTGGGACTGACGAGATAGAAGTCATCAACTTCGTCAGCGCATGAGAAGGGGCCCCGGCGACGAAGTCGGTGGGGATTGATAAGCGCCGTTCGGGGTTGGTGCCCAGCTCCGTTAGGGTTCGACGAGACAGAGATCCACCAAACCCGGAGGTTCGATGGGCGGCCGCCGCTCGACTGCCAGAGACCTTGCCCAGATCGCGGTGTTCGCCGCGCTGATCGCTGCCCTCGGCCTGCCGGGTGGAATCAACATCGGCGTCGGGCCGGTACCCATCACCCTGCAGACGCTCGGGGTGATGCTGGCCGGCGCATTGTTGGGTGCCCGCAAGGGTTTCCTGGCTGTCGCCGTCTTCGAGGTGCTGGTGATGTGCGGGTTGCCGCTGCTGGCCGGTGGTCGCGGTGGGCCGGCGCAGTTCTTCAGCTCGCCGTCGGCCGGCTACCTGTGGGGATTCCTGCTGGGTGCGGCGGTGATCGGCGCGCTCACCAGGAGCATCCTGCCTGCGTATCCGTTGTGGCTGGGCATTGTGGTGACGGCGGTCGGCGGCATCGCGGCGATCTACCTGATCGGGGTGCCATGGACGGCCGTCCGCACCCATCTGCCGCTGTGGACGGCCGTTGCCGATGCCGGGAAGTTCCTGCCCGGCGACGCCATCAAGGTGGTGGTGACGGCGCTGGTCGCCAAGCAGGTACACCGCGGCTATCCGGGACTGCTCGGCGACCCTCGAGCATCGAGCACTCCGGGGCGGGAACGCGTTCAGCGCGGCTGACCCGGTGACCGAGGTCGATCCATGGCTGCCGGGTCTGACGCCCGCAGCTGGTCCAGCCGGCTCAGCCGACGGGGCCGGCGCATCCGACGACGACGCAGCAGGCGAGGACGGCGCGGCGGACACCGATCGGATCGCCATCGACTGGGCCGGCGAACGACTCAGCTTCGCCGAGCTGGCATCGGCGATCGAGCGGGTGGACGTGCGCGGCCCGATCGACATCACCACGCTGGCGCTGCCGGATCAACTCGTCGGGGTGTTCGCCGCCGCTGCCGCCAGAGTGCCAGTACTGATCGGCGACCCGACGAACCCGTTGCCACCGTTGACATCGTGGAAGCACGCGCTGCCGGCCGACGTTTTTCTGGTGGTGGCCACCTCTGGATCGACCGGCTCACCGCGGGCCGTGCTGCGCACGCTCGCCTCCTGGACATCGTCTTTCGAGGGGTACACGGCACTCGCCGGCCTGTCAGGAGCAAGCCGGCTGCTGCTGACCGGCCCGCTGTCGTCCACCCTGCAGTTGTTCGCAGCCGTCCATGCGTGCTGGTTGGGAGCCGCCATCATCGACGATCCGACCACCGCCACCGCGGCGATCTGCGTTCCGGCGGTGCTCCCCCGGCTGTTGGCTACGCCACGCCCGCCGTTGCTCAAGCAGGTAGTGGTGGCCGGCGACCGACTGCCGGATTCCGTTGCTCGGCAAGCATTATCGGCAGGTCTGATGGTGAGTGAGTACTACGGCGCCGCCGAACTGTCGTTCGTGGCGGCCAGAAGCTGGCCGGACCGGTGGCAACCATTCCCCGGCGTCGAGTTGCGAGTGCGGGGCGGCGAACTGTGGTCGCGATCGGCCTACCGTGCCCTCGGTTACCTCGGCTCTGATGGCGCGCTGCGAACCGACGCAGACGGGTTCGCCACCGTCGGCGATCTGGGCACCATCGACGCCGCTGGGGACCTGCAGATCCTGGGCCGCGGCGACACCGCCGTCACGGTCGGCGGACGCACCGTCGCGGTCGAGGACGTCGAGGCGGCGCTGGCCGGGATCCCCGGGGTGCTGGAGGCCGCGGCGCTCGGCGAACCGCACCGCAAGCTCGGCCAGCAGCTGGTGGCGGTGGTGGTGCTGTCGGCCACCGCGGAGCTGGCCAGTGTGCGTTCCACCGCCAGGACACTGTTGCGCGGTGAGGCGCTGCCGCGCCGCTGGCGACAGGCTGCGACCCTGCCGAGGACGCCTGCCGGCAAAATGGACAGGGTGGCCCTCAGGTCGCTGTACGGGTCGGTCGGTTGAAGCCGGACGCGGGCACCGCTGTCTGGCTCCACCGTCGGCGTCTAGCGTGAGCAGGTGCCAGCGCCCCCACCGGTGATCGTCGCCGGCCGCCGAACCGCGATCGGTACCGCCGGAATGGCGTTCGCCGGCGTCGACGTACTGGGACTGGCTGCGCCGTTGTTGGCCGAGTCGGCCGCTTCGATCACCGGCATGAATCCGGTCGACGAGGTGATTCTCGGCAACTGCATGGGGCCGGGCGGCAACATCGCCAGGGCAGCGTCACTGGCCGCCGGGTTGGGCGTACAGACACCAGGGGTGACGGTCGATCGGCAGTGCGGATCGGGCTTGGAGGCGGTGGCGCAGGCCGCGGCGCTGCTACGGTCCGGCGCGGCACGGACGGTGCTGGCCGGCGGCGTCGAATCGGCGAGCACCGCACCGTGGCGGTTCTGGCCGCCCACCGAATCCGGTGCCGAGTTGCGCCGCTATACCCAGGCACCGTTCGCCCCAGACGGCTTTCCCGATCCGTCGATGGGGGCCGGCGCCGATGCGCTGGCCCGTCATCTCGGTATCTCCCGAGAACGGCAGGATGCCTATGCGGCTAGGTCCCACCGGCTGGCCGCCCGATCGGTGAGCAGCGGCACGTTCGACGCCGAAATCGTTGCGGTGCAGGGTTTTTTGCAGGACCAGCGACCGCGGGACGGGATCACCATTGAGCGGCTGGGCCGGCTGCCGGCGGCCTTCGGTATCGACGGCACCGCGACCGCCGGCAACTCGTGCGGAGTGTCCGACGGGGCGGCGGTGCTCACCGTGGTGGCCGAGCCCGGCGCACCGGGCCTGGCGATCCTCGACGTCGTCACGGTCGGCTGCGACCCGGCCATGCCGGGCCTCGGCGCCGCCGCCGCGATCAGTGAGTTGTTGCGCGCCAACGGTCTTCGACCTGCCGACATCGGGGCGGTGGAGATCACTGAAGCGTTCGCGTCGGTGGCCTTGGCCGCCATCGAGCTCACCGGGCTGGACGAATCTACGGTGTGCGCGGACGGCGGAGCCATCGGCTACGGGCATCCCTGGGGCGCCTCCGGTGCCGTCCTGCTGGTGCGACTGTTCGCCAGGATGATGCGCACCGACGGCCAACGGCTGGGCATCGCCGGCTGCGCGATCGGCGGCGGTCTGGGGACAGCGATGCTGGTGGAGCGGGTCGGATGAGCGAGATCCGTTTCAGCGCAGTGCATCACCGGTTCGTCGACCGGGTGATCCTCGACGGGATCGACCTGACGCTCACCGAGCGGCGGATCGGCATCGTCGGTGCCAACGGGTCCGGCAAGTCCACCCTGGTCCGGATGATCAACGGGCTGGTCGAGCCCACCTCCGGCACCGTCAGGGTCGACGGCCACGACGCGGGCAAAGACGGCAAGCGAGTCCGCAGGCTGGTCGGGTTCGTCTTCACCGACCCCGACAACCAGATCGTGATGCCGACGGTCGCCGAAGACGTCGCGTTCTCGCTTCGCAGCGCGAAACTGCCGAAGGCAGAGGTCGCCGACAGGGTGGCAGAAGTGTTGCGGCGCTTCGACCTTGCCGACCACGCCGACCATCCGACACACCTGCTGTCCGGCGGTCAGAAGCAACTGCTGGCGTTGGCCGCCGTGCTCGTCAGGCAGCCGTCGGTGCTGGTCGCCGACGAGCCGACCACGCTGCTGGACCTGCGCAACGCCGGCATGGTGGCCGACCTGATCGCCGGCCTGCCGCAGCAGGTGCTGCTGGTGACCCACCAGCTGGACCTGCTGACCGATTTTGACAGGGTGCTGGTGATCGACGAGGGCACGGTGCTCGCCGACGATCGGCCGGCGGCGGCGATCGCGGTGTACCAACAGGCGATGGCGAGGGCGCAATGACCAGCCCCATCGGCGTGTACCGGCCGGCCGACACGGTGCTGCACCGGCTGTCTGCCGGTCCGAAGATGCTGGCCATGCTGATCGGCGTGATCGCCGTCACCCTGCTGCGTCATCCGTGGCAGCTCGGCGTCGCGGCACTAGTGGTTGGCGGGCTGTATCTGCTCGGCAGGATCGGCTGGCAACGGGCCGGCGCCCAACTGTGGCCGCTGCGCTGGATCCTGCTGGTGATCGCCGCGCTGCAGCTCTGGCTGGCCGATTGGCGCACGGCCGTGCTGGTCTGCGGCGGGCTGGTGCTCACCGTGGCGTTGGCGGCCCTGGTCACCCTCACCACCAGGGTGACGGCCATGCTCGACCTGTGTGTGCGGATACTCGGTCCGCTGCGCCGAATCGGGGTGGACCCGGACCGGGTCGGGCTGGTGCTGGCGCTGACGATCCGCTGCGTGCCGTTGATGGTCGGGGTGATCGGCGAGGTCGACCTGGCTCGGCGGGCGCGCGGGGTCGGATTCTCGCTGAAGGCGCTGGTAGCGCCGGTGGTGGTGCGGGCGCTGCGGTCGGCCGACGCTCTCGGCGATGCGTTGATCGCCAGGGGTTTCGACGACTGAATTGCCGTCCGCGCTCAGCCCTCGGCGAAGATGCGGTGGGCCAGCTCGAGGGTGGCATCGCCGAACAACACCAGCACGCCGCGGCTCACCGCGGTATCGGCCGAACACAATGCCGACAACGCCTGGACGATCGCGTCGTCTTTCGGCCAGCCATAGAGCCCGGCGGAGATCAGCGGGAAGGCGATGGTGGTGGCGCCGATGTCGTCCGCCACCGCGAGGCTGGCGGTATAACAGCGGCGCAGTACGTCCCGTTGGTCCCGACCGACCGCATAGACCGGTCCGACGGTGTGGATCACCCAGCGGGCGGCCAACGCCCCGCCGGTAGTGGCCACCGCCTCGCCCGTCGGTAAACCCTTGGGGTAGCGGGTCTTTCGGAGCTCTCGGCAAGCGGCAAGAATGTCCGGGCCGCCGGCCTGATGAATGGCACCGTCGACCCCGCCGCCGCCCATCAACGCGGAGCTGGCCGCGTTCACGATGGCGTCCACCGTGCACTCGGTGATGTCGCCCGACACCAGCGACAGATCCATGATCGCCAGTGTGCGCCCGTCACCGCCTGCCCGCCAGAGCGAACTCGGTAGGTGTGGGTTCGTCGGCAAATCGCGCCGGGTGGGTCATGCCGGCAACGGTAAGCCAGGATGGGTCGGTGACCAACGCATCGTCGGCCAAGCGCGCGCGAGCGATCGGCGGCGCGGTGATCGCAGTGCTGATCGTGGTCGTGTTGGTCTGGCTGACGCGCGGCGGCGTTGCCCCGACCGACAAGGGCACCGGCAGTTCCGGCCAGCCGTCAACGACTGCCCAGCCGTCTACGACTGCGACCATCAGGTCGCCGGGATCGGGTCCGGCGACCGACCCGGACAGCGGGCTGGCCTTCATCAACGAATCGCAGTTGCCGCCCCAAGCCAGGAACACCCTGGCCCTGATCCGCGCGGGCGGCCCCTATCCCTACCCGCGCAACGACAACGTCGTCTACCACAACAACAACCAGGTGCTGCCGCAGGAGTCGGACGGGTACTACAAGGAATACACCGTCGTCACCCCAGGCTCGAAGGACCGCGGAGCCCGCCG
>JALYVF010000085.1 GCA_030853385.1 Actinomycetota bacterium
GAACATCGGCACCACCGCGCCGCAGGCCTCCCAGTCGTCGCCGTGCCCGCCGGTCTGGCTGAGCATGCTGATGGCGATCTGCATCCGGGGCCCTGGGATGACGCCGCGGGCCACCGCTTCCTTCACCCCCAGGTCGGCGCCCCCGGCGTCCCTGATCGAGGTGACGCCGATGTCGAGCGTCTTCTTGAGATTCCAGGCGGCGTAATAAAAGCTGAGGCTGAACGGGGTGTTCAACATCCGCAGCACGTCGACTCCCTCGAACATTACGTGCACGTGCGAGTCGAAAAACCCTGGGGACAGCCACTTTCCGCTGCAGTCCACCGCCTCGTCACCGTCGAGGCCGGTGCCGACGTCGACGATCCGGCCGTCCTGCACCAGCACATCTGCCGCTGCCGGCTCGGCCAGAGTGCCGTCGTAGACAGTGCCGCCGTGGAACAGGGTTCGCGTCATACGTCAGACCTTAGCTACCGGCCGAACCCTGCTCCGGCGATGCCTTCCGGAACCGTCGGAGAACTAATCCCTGGCTGCACCCACTCTGGGTGTACGGCCGGCTGATGGGCAAGACGATCCAGGTTCGCGACGTGCCCGATGATGTGCACAGGCGACTCACACTGCGCGCGTCGCAGGAGCGCCGGTCGCTCTCGGAGCTCGTCCGCGCAGAGCTCGTCGAGATGGCCCGGCGCCCTATGATGTCCGAGATGCTCGACCGGCTGGCCGGTCGCCCGGTGATGACGATGCCCGAGTCGGCCGCGGATGCGCTCGCCGCTGAGCGGGTCGGCAGCTGACGCTCGATGATCGTGCTCGATGCGTCGGCGGCCGTTGACCTTCTGCTGAGCACAGAGCGCGCCGCGGGGATCACGCAGGTCTTGGGCTCGATCACCGAAGTCCACGCGCCCGAGCTGATCGATCCGGAGGTCGTCGCCGTCGTGCGTCGGTGGACCCTGCGAGGCTGGATTTCGGTTGCGGCCGGCGGGCGCGCCGTCAGTGAACTCGGCGAACTAGCCCTTGTCCGACATGGCCACGCAGCGCTACGTCAGCGGACCTGGGAGCTTCGCGATCGCTGCTCAGTCTACGACGCCTGCTACGTCGCCCTCGTTGAGATGCTGGGTGCCCAACTGCTCACCACGGACGCTCGACTGGGTCGTGCCGTCCATGGACTGATCGACGTCGTAGCTACTTCTTGACCGTCATGAGGCACCGGCAAAGTTGACCCGCCACCGGGATCAATGGCCCCGGTTACCAGCCCCGTTTCCGCCATTCGGCCAGCTGCGGGCGCTCGGCGCCGAGGGTGGTGTCGTCGCCGTGTCCCGGATAGACCCAGGTGTCGTCCGGCAGCACGTCGAACACCCGCTGCTGCAGGTCGTCCATCAGCGAGCTGAAGTCCTCCGGCGAGCCGGTTTTGCCTGGACCGCCAGGGAACAACGAGTCGCCGGTGAACAGGTGCGCCGACCCGGTGGGATCGCGGTACAGCAATGCCACCGAACCCGGGGTATGCCCGCGCAGCGAGAGGGCCTGCAGTTCGCTGTCGCCCAGCGGAATTGTCGATCCCTGCTCGAGGGCGATGTCGGTGGGTACCGGCAGCTCGTCGGCGTCGGCGGCGCCGGCGTACAGGTTCGCCCCGGTGACGCCGGCCACCGACGGCAGCGCCTGCCAGTGATCGCCGTGCCGGTGAGTGGTGACGATGCTGCGCAACCGCGGCCGTTCCGGGCCGTCGCCGAGCAGATCGAGGATCCGTTCGTTGTCGTTGGCGGCGTCGATCAGGGTGGCATCACCGGTGGTCCGGCAGACCAGCAGGTAGGTGTTGTTGTCCATCGGCCCCACCGACATCTTGCTGATGGTGATCGCCGGCAACTCGCGGGTGGCAGCGGCGCCGCCCGGCTCGACGTGTCCTGTGTAGTTCATGGCGGTGCGCCCTTTCACCAGTTCGGCAGTGCCGGCAGCAGGCCGGCGGAGGTCAGGTCGGAGCCGTCGGAGCGGCCCGTCATCCAGCCTGCCAGAGCGATCGCAGACCCGGAAACCTCAGGTGCGTCGGTGGTCGAATCTGCCGACCCGAGGACCAGACGATCCCCGCCAGCCGGTGCAAGCACCAGCGGCGGAACGTCGTGAGTGCGAACGTAGGTGCGAAGTAGCACCGACAACAGCGCGCTGCCTTCGTCGTCGGAGAGCTCGGCCAGCCCGCCGTCGACGCCGAGGTCGTGGTGGTGCAGGTACACCTCGGAAATCCGGTGATCGAGCACCACATCGGCCGGGATGGGGCCGCCGGTTCTGGTCCGTACCAACGCCGGCCATGCGCTGTCCGGCATCGCCGCGACGGCGGTGGCGAAGGCGTCCGAGCTGCTGACGTAGTCGGCGAGGATGTTCGCGGCCGAGCGATGCGCACCGGCTTCGACGCCTGAGTCCCTGGCCTCGGGTGAGGCGTACATCGGCGTCTCGACGCCGGTCTTGGCCCATAGCAACAGGTTTGAGAGCCCGTCGGCGTTCCGTGACAGGTGGCTCACCACGTGCCCGACGGTCCAGTCGGGCAGCAGCGAAGGACCGGCGACGATGTCGGGATCCAGCGTGGCCAGCGCTGCCCGCAGTGCGGCGTCGGCGGTTGTCAGAATCTGGATGCGGCTGCGCACGTCGTCCAGGTCGGCGGCAGCGGGGGTGTCGTTGCTCATTGTCCGATCGTGCCCTACCGGATTGTCAGGGTGGTGCCCGGACCGGAGCCGGATGTCGGCGCAGGTGTCCAAGTTGGTCGTTGCGGTGGGTCTGACGGGCGGATTGTCGGCGCAGGTGTCCAAGTTGGTCGTCGCGGTTGGTCTGACGGGCGGATTGTCAGCGCAAGCGACCAACTTGGTCGCGGCGGTTGGTTCGGGCGGTTGGTGTGCGAGAACCGGGCTTAACCAGCTGCGCTGCGGCGCTGCGACGCCTACGCTGCGCGTCATCAGGCTTGATCGGCTGCTCTGGAGGGACGGCAATGCGCGGACACGAGGAAAACCACAGCCCTGTCCTCGCGCCCGAAAGGCCCACCACTCTTGACTGTTCCCATCCCCGCACGCACCCTGAACCTTGGCATCGTCGCCCACGTCGACGCCGGTAAGACCAGCCTCACCGAACGCCTGCTGTCCGACGCCGGCGTCATCGATCACCTCGGCAGCGTCGACAGCGGCGACACCCAGACCGACACCGGCAGCATCGAACGCCGACGCGGCATCACCATCAATTCCGCCGTGGTGTCGTTCATTGCAGCCGACCTGCAAGTCAACATCGTCGACACCCCCGGTCACGCCGAATTCGTGGCCGAAGTAGAACGTGCGCTCGGCGTCCTGGACGGCGCGGTGCTGGTGGTGTCCGCCTCCCACGGCGTCCAGCCGCGGACCAGGATCCTGATGCGCACGCTGCGCCGGATGCGGCTGCCAACACTGGTCTTCGTCAACAAGATCGACCTGCCGCACGTCGATCTGACCACGGTCGACGCCGACATCGCCGGCCAACTGACACCCCGCCCGATCAGGCTGACTGATGTTGTCGGCGCTGCGGTCACCCGCCGACAACCGGGGGATCCACTCTTCGACGCCGAGTTGATCGACGTGCTGACGCTGTCCGACGATCGGCTGCTCGCCGACCTGGTGGTCGGGCGATCGATCCCGGCCGGTCGGCTGACGGCGGTGTTGCGCACGCAGGTCGGCCGCGGCCTGGTCCATCCGGTGCTGCACGGCTCCGCCGTCACCGGCGCCGGCGTTGCCGGTCTGGTCGACGCGATCCGTGAGCTGTTGCCGACCCCGGACAACGAGCAGTTGGCGAGGCAGCCGCTGGCTGCCGAGGTGTTCAAGGTGGGCAGGGACTCCGCCGGGGCGCGGACGGCGTACGTCCGCCTGCAGGCCGGCTCGATCCGCCGCCGGGACCGGGTACCGGCCGGCGGCCAGCCGGTGAAAGTAACTGCTGCCAAAGGGTTTTCCGGCTCGTCGCACCCGGAAGAGCGCCCGGTGCGGGCGGGGGAGATCGCGGTGCTGCACACCGATCCGGCGCTGCGGATCGGTGACCGGCTCGGCCCATCCGGTCGTCGACAGCCGTCGGCGACGCCGCAACGGCCGAGGCTGGAGCGGCCGGCGTTGGAGACGGTCGTGCGGCCCATCGATCCCGCTCGCCGGCTCGACCTGCGGTCGGCGCTGCAAGAGCTGGCGGACGAGGACCCGCTGATCGCGGTGCGGTTGGACGACGGGGAGATCGCGGTGAGCCTGTACGGCGACATCCAACGGCAGGTGCTGGCGGATCGGCTGGTGGAGGAATTCGGGGTGGCCGCCGAGTTCTCCCCGCCGGCTGCTGTGCACATAGAACGCCCGACCGGCAGCGGCACCGGGCTGGAGACTATGGGCGGCGATCACCGGCTGACGGCCACCGTCGGGCTCTGGATCGCACCGGGGCGCGCCGGCAGCGGGGTGCGTTATATCCGGCCGACCGAGTTCAACGGGTGCTGCCCAGGGCGTTCCATGCGGCGATCGCCGAGACGGTGCCACGGGCGTTGGCCGCTGGTCCGCATGGCTGGCCGGTGACCGACGCTGTCGTCACCCTGACCG
>JALYVF010000100.1 GCA_030853385.1 Actinomycetota bacterium
AGCAGACACCGGCGCGCCCGGCGATCGGCCAGGCGCCGCCGGCGCAGGAGCCGGATGAGGCCTACCCGGGCCGCGAGCCACAGCCGGCCCCCCCGCCGGCCGGCCAGCCGCAGCCACCTGATCAGCCGTTCGACGGATATCCGGGCCGCTGACGACGTCGGCAGATGCCGTCCGCCGCAGAGGTTTTGGAGATTGCCGGGCTCGACGACGAGGTGCGCCACGTTCGCATCTCCAGCCCCGACCGGGTGATGTGGCCGGCGTCCGGCGTGAGCAAGGCCGTGACGAAGGCAGCCCTGGCTCGCTATGTGGTGGCCGTCGGCGACGCCTTATTGCGGGCAGTCGGCGATCGCCCGGTGACGCTGCAACGCTATCCGGACGGAGTCGAGGGGCAGGAGTTCTACTCGAAGAACCCGCCGCGCGGGGTTCCTTCCTGGGCGCGGTCGGTGCCGGTGGTCTACCCGTCGGGGCGTTCGCATCCGCAGTTGGTGATCGACGAGGTCGCCACCGCGGTCTGGACGATCCAGATGAACACCGTCACGCTGCACCCATGGCCGGTGCGCACCGGCAACCTCGACAATCCGGACGAGCTGCGGATCGATCTCGATCCACAGCCGGGCCGGCCGTTCTCGGACGTGATCGAGGCGGCCACCGCGCTGGGTGAACTGTTGCGGGAGTTGGGGTTTACCCCGTTCGTCAAGACCTCGGGCAACCGCGGGCTGCATGTGTTCAGCCGGATCAAACCGACCCACGAGTTCCTGGACGTCCGGCACGGGGTGATCGGGGTGGCCCGCGAACTGGAACGTCGGATCCCGGAGCTGGTGACCACCGCCTGGTGGAAGGAGGAGCGCGGCGACAAGATCTTCATCGATTTCAACCAGGCCTGCCGCGACCGCACTATCGCCTCGGCCTATTCCGTGCGTCCGCAGCCGGGCGCGCCGGTGTCGATGCCGGTGAGTTGGCAGCAGCTGCCGGAGGTGAAGACGGCGGACTACACCGTGTGGACGGTGCCGGACCTGCTGGCCGCCGACGGCGACGCCTGGGCAGCGATGGACGATGCCGCCGGCGACGTGGGGGCGGCGATCGCCCTGTGGGACACCGACATTGCCGAGCGGGATCTCGGTGAGATGAACTTCCCGCCCGACTACCCGAAGATGCCGAACGAGCCGCCACGGGTGCAACCCAGCCGCAAGAACGCCGCCAACTGGGGCAGCTGACGGCGACCGGTCAAGACCGGGTGGGCCGATGCAGCGGGGGCAGCTCCCAGTAGCAGTCCGGTCCGGCATTGGCGTAGCGGTGCTCGCCGGCAACCGGAGCGTCGGTGAGCGGCCTGGCTTTCCGCGGCGGCGGGTGCGCCGTATGAGCATCCTGGCCGTGCAGCTGCCCCATCGGCAATGTCCTGACGGCAGTACGTGCAGGTGCGTTCATCGTCTGTCCACCTTGGCCCGGGAGTATAAGTCTGTCCTGCCCGGATTCCCGCATCAAGAGCTGTGGGCGTGTCGCGCAGCGATCGTCCGAACGGACCATGCCAGCGCGACACCAGGTCATCTTCGATGACTGCCGGTAGCTGGGCGACGCCACCATCCGGGCACCGCTGCCCTCTCGCATGACGGCTGCCAGTTGTCACCCGTCGGCGGACGACATCGAAACCCACGAGTCGAACAGCGCCCGGATGGACGGCCGGTCGAGAACGGCTGCCAGCGCCAGCGTCAGCAGTACCCGGGCCTTGAAAGGATGCAGCGCGCCCGCCGGTAGCAGCCCCGCCGCCAACAGCTCGATCTCGCTGCCGGCACTGCCGTAGGTGCGCCGCAGCCCCTCACCGGAACCGGTCCGAGAGGCCAGTACTACCGGCATCCGGTCGACCAGGTTACGAAGGCCTGGTAGCCAACTCGGCGGCAGGTGACCGCCGCCCATGGCGGCCACCACCAGCCCCTGGTAGCCGAGGTCGGGCAGCGCCGACAGCATCCGGCCGTCGTCACCCAGTACCGAGGTGAGCAGCGCGACCGGCGGCGTCGGCGCGTTGGACGGCACCCGGAGCGCGGGAAACTGGCCCGGCCGCAATGGGATTCGTACCCGGTCCTCGACGATCCAGCCGAGCGGGCCGACCGGCGGTGAGGCGAAGGCGGCCACGTTGCTGGTATGCGTCTTGCGGACGAACCTGGCCGCGTGCACCTCGTCGTTCAGCGTCACCAGCGCACCGAGCCCGCGAGCCTGACCGGCGACGGCACAGCGGACGGCGGCCAACAGGTTCGCCGGCCCGTCCGCACCGGGCAGCGCCGGGTTGCGCATGGCGGCGGTGAAGACAACAGGTTCCGGCCTGTCCCACAACAGGTCGAGGGCGAACGCGGTCTCTTCCAGGGTGTCGGTTCCCTGGGAGACGACGACACCGCAGGCGCCGTCATCGACCGCGGCCAGCGCCACATCGCGCAGCCGCAGCACGTCCGCGATCGTCAGCCGGGACGAGCCGACCGCGGCACCATCGCGAGTGACAACCCTGGCCACTTCGCTCAACCCAGGCACTGTTGCCAGTAGCTCGTCGGAGGTCAAGGTTGGGGTGGCGCCGCCGCCGACCGTGTGGGGTACGGCGGCGATGGTGCCGCCGAGTGCTAGGTAGACGACCAGCGGAAGGGTGCCGGCTGGGCTGGCCATCCGTCAGTCGTCCAGCACGGCGGCGAGGTCGTAGGCGATGGCCCTGTCCACCTGGTCGATGGTGCAGGACTCGGGATCGCGGTCGGGGCGCCAGCGCAGGAAGCCGGCAGTGTGCCGGAAACGCCAGCCCTCCAGCTGGTCGAACTTCACCTCCACCACCCGCTCCGGGCGCAGCCGGACGAAGCTGACGTCCTTGCTGCCCGAAAAACGGGACCGGTCCGTCTCCCCGCGCACCGCGTCGCCGCCGGAATCCCGCTCCACCAACGGTTCCAGCTCGTCGATCAGCTCCAGCCGGCGTGCATTGGTGAACGCCGCGATGCCGCCGACGTTCACCAGCTGCCCCTGGTCGGTGAACAGCCCCAGCAACAGCGATCCGACACCCTGACCCGACTTGTGGATCCGGTAGCCGGTGACTACCGCCTCTGCGGTGCGCGAGTGCTTCACCTTGACCATCGCTCGTTTGCCCGGCTGGTACGGCTGTTGCAGCGGCTTGGCCACCACTCCGTCCAAGCCGGCGCCCTCGAATCGTTCGAACCAGTCCTGCGCCAGCGCGGCGTCGGTGGTGATCCTGGTGAGGTGGATGGGGGAGCCGGCGGACCGAGCGGCGAACACCCCCTCCAGCTGCGCCCGCCTGTCCTGGAACGGCTGGCTGGTCAGATCGTCGTCGCCGAGGGCCAGCAGGTCGAAAACGATGATTTCGGCCGGCGTCTCGACGGCCAACTTGCGCACCCGCGAGTCGGCGGGATGGATGCGCTGGGACAGCGCCTCCCAGTCCAGCCGCTCGGCGCCGGCCTGGCCGGAGCGCACCACCACCTCGCAGTCCAGGGCGATCCGCTCGGGCAGATGCTGCTTCACGGCCGCCACCAGCTCGGGGAAGTACCTGGTCAACGGCTTCGCGCCGCGGCTACCGAGTTCGACATCGTCGCCGTCTCGGAACACCAGGCAGCGGAAGCCGTCCCACTTGGGTTCGTAGGCGTATCCGCCGGAGATGCTGTCGGCTGCGGGCACCGCCGCTGCGGCTTTGGCGAGCATCGGGTCGATGGGCAGGGCAATCGGCAGCTGCATCGCCATAGTGTGCCGGGTAACGCGGCGGCGTGCGCCGCGTCAGGCGATGCCGCTGGACGAGGATCAGAGAGTGACCGGGCCCACGGGCGTACCTCGACGGTCGACGGTTCGGTTTGCGGGGGGCGAACAAGTAGCGCGTACAATCGTCCCCATGACGCCACAACGAGAAGCGTTAAAGGCCGAGATCGGCGTCCGGGAGTTGCACGACCAGCTGAGCCGCTACCTACGACACGTCGATGCTGGCGGCGACGTCGTGGTCACGATGCGTGGCCGTCGGGTCGCGCGGCTATCGAGGGTGGACGACGTTGACCCGCTGTCGGATCTGCGTGCCCGCGGACTGGTCCGTGATCCACAACGGTCCCGGCGGCGCGCCCGTGGTCGCGAACTGCTGACGGCAGACAGCCCCGTGTCCGACCTCGTCAGCGAGCACCGGCGCTGATCGTCTACCTCGACACCTCAGCGCTGGTCACGCTGGTGTTCGACGAAGAGGGATCCGAGCTCGCCGCAGAGCTGTGGGATCGCGCCGAATCGGTGGTATCGAGCCAGCTGATCTACCCCGAAGCACGCGCGGCCATGGCCGCGGCCCAGCGCGGACGCAGAATCACTTCGGCGACACTGCGACGCGCGGTAGCTGCCATCGACGGATTCTGCGCCGAACTGGAAATCATCGGTCTCGATCCAGAGCTCGCGCGCACCGCCGGCGATCTGGCCGAAGCCCATGGCCTACGCGGTTATGACGCCGTCCACCTGGCCACCGCAATGAGCATCGATATGAACTCGATGCTGCTCGCTACCTGGGACGGCGACCTTGCGCGCGCTGGTGTCGCCGCGGGCCGCAGCGTCTCTCCGCCGCCGCCGTCGTAGCAGTGACCGTGGCCCGGTCTCGGCCGCGGCCAGCACCTGCAGGAGCCGTTCCCGACTCGCAGGCGGGCTCTCGAGGATCTGACGGCTCCGGCGCGCGGTGTGCTGGACGCCGAGGGCATGACGAACGCGCTCGTCGCCTTGACTGTTGGGTCACGCGCCCGGATCGGCGCCGGGCATCAGTGCAATGATCATGCATCCGGTGCCGGACCCGGGCGCCGTCGATGTCGACGAAGGGACACCCCATGAAGTGGAACCGGACCCGCGTGAGGCTGGCCGGCGCGGTGGCGCTGGCGGCCGCGGCAGCCATCAGTATCGCCGGGTGTTCCGCGGGCTCCAGCACCACCGGGAGCTCCACCCCACCACCGCCCGCCGCCAGCAGCGGCGGCGGTTCGTCCGCGCCCGCAACCTCGGCGACGGGATCGGGCGGGATGGCATCGTCGGGCGGGACGGCATCGTCAGGTTCCTCCGCGTCCGGCGGTTCAGCGTCGTCCGGATCGTCCAGCGCCCCTGCGTCCAACGCGTCGCTGAACATCGGCTTCGTGGCGGCCCCGGCCAGTCTCGACTTCACCCAGGACGATGGCGCGGCCATCCCGCAGGCACTGCTCTACAACGTCTACGAGGGTCTGGTGAAGACGGACGGCGTCACCGGCAAGATCGTGCCGCTGCTGGCGAAATCCTGGACGGTCTCCACCGATCAGAAGACGTACACCTTCACCCTGCAGAGCGGCGTCAAGTTCTCCAACGGGGCCGCCTTCACCGCCGACGATGCGGTGTTCTCCATTAACAGGGTCAAGACCGGGTGGAAACCGGCGGTCAAATCCGGCATGGACGTGGTGGCGAAGGCCGAGGCTGTCAACCCGACCACGCTGAAGGTCACCCTGAGCACCCCCAGCCAGAACTGGCTGTACAACATGACCACCAGAATCGGCGCGATGTTCTCCAAGACCGGCGTCAGCGCCCTGGCCACCAAGGCGATCGGCACCGGTCCGTTCACGGTGCAGTCGTACAACCCAAACGTGTCGATGGTGCTGCAGCGCAACCCCAACTACTGGGGCAAGGCGGCGGCACTCAAGACGGTGACGTTCACCTACTTCAAGGACGCCAACGCGCTGAACAATGCCGAGCTCGGCGGCACCATCAACGTGATCTCCTCGGTGCAGGCACCGGACACCCTCGACCAGTTCTCCGACACCAGCAAGTATCAGGTGATCGACGGCACCACCACCGGTGAGGTGTTGTTGAGTTTCAACAACTCGCGTGCGCCACTCACCGACAAGAACGTGCGGCAGGCCATCAACTATGCGATCGATCGCAAGTCGATCCTGGACACCGTGTGGGCCGGCAAGGGCCAGCTGATCGGATCGCATTCGGTGCCCACCGACCCCTGGTATACGGACCTGTCCAACGCCTATCCGTACGATCCGGCCAAGGCCAAACAGCTGCTGGGCGGCAAGACCTACACGTTGCGGCTGCGGGTGCCCAACCTGCCGTACGCGACGGCCGCGGCGCCGATCATCGCCTCCGAGCTGCAGCAGGTCGGCATCACCGTCAAGGTCGACACCCTGGACTTCCCGGCCGATTGGCTCACCCAGGTATTCACCAACGGCGACTACGACATGTCGATCATCAACCACGTCGAACCACGGGACCTGGCCACCATCTGGGGCGACCCGAAGTACTACACGCACTACAACAACCCGCAGGTGCAGCAGTTGTTGAAGGACGGCGACGCCGGCACCCAGCAGCAACTGATCGCCGACTACAAGAAGGTGACGCAGATCCTGTCCGCCGATGCCGCCGGCGACTGGCTGTGGGCATTCCCGAATCTGATCGTCGCCGATACCAACGTGAAGGGCATCGAGAAGAACCAGATCACCGAATCCTTCGACCTGACCACCATCTCGGTCGGCTGATCTGACGAATCCGGCGCGAACCCTGTGATCAGGCGGATCGGTGCCAGGGCGCTGGTGTTCGTTGCCAGCGCCCTGGTCGCCTCCGTGCTGATCTTCCTCGTCCTCGCGGTGCTGCCGGGCGATCCGGCCAGGGTGGCCTTGGGATTCGGCGCCACCGACCAGTCGGTGGCGGCGCTGCGCACCGACATGGGCCTGGACCGACCGTTGGTGACGCAATACCTGTCCTGGATCGGCGGAGTACTACACGGCGACTTCGGTCGGTCGTTCTCCTCGAAGCTGCCCATCGGCCCGATCCTGTTCGACCGGTTCACGGTGACGTTATGGCTGGTACTCGGCGGCATGGTGGTCGCGCTGGTGATTGCCGTCCCGCTCGGCGTGCTGGCCGCCGTTCGGCACCGCAAGCTGTCCGGGACGCTGATCTCCGGGGTCAGCCAGGTGGGGGTTGCCGTCCCCGCCTTCCTGGCCGGCATGCTGCTGATCGCACTGGTCGCGTTGCGGTGGAACTGGTTGCCGGCCAACGGTTATCTGGTGCCGGCCACCGACCCGGTCGGCTTCGTCAAACACATGATCCTGCCGTGGCTCTCGCTCGGGCTGGTGCAGGGCGCCGTGCTCACCAGGTACGTGCGATCCGCCGTGCTCGACGAGATGGGACAGGACTACCTGCGCACCGCCAGATCCAAGGGCCTGCGCCCGCTGCAGGCGCTGTGGCGACACGGACTGCGCAACGCCTCGATTCCCGTCGTCACCGTGCTCGGCGTGCAGCTGGTGACGTTGATGATCGGCGCGGTGGTGATCGAGCGGGTGTTCGTGATCCCAGGGGTCGGGTCGATGCTCACCGACGCGGTGTCGAATCGGGATCTGATCACCGTGCAAGGGATCGTGCTGGTGCTGGTGCTGTTCGCCCTGGTGGTGAGCTTCCTGGTCGATGTCGGCTATACGTTGATCGACCCACGGTTGCGTGCCAGATGAGCCTTGACCCGACGATGAACCTGGCCACCGTCAACGCCGAGAAACCCTCAGCCGCAGGGACTTCGGTGCCCGGTCAGCGGCGTCACAGCAATGCGCTGCTGGTGGTCGGCGCGGTGATCGTGGCGCTGGTGGCGATCACCGGTGTGGTGTCGTTCTTCTGGACACCGTTCCCGACCGGCTTCACCGACTTGGGGCATGCCAAGGCGGGAATGGGCGTGGCCGGGCATGCGCTCGGTACCGATCGGCTCGGCCGGGACATCGCCTCACTGTTGATGGCCGGCGCCAAGACCACCCTGTACGTCGGGATCGTCGCCGTCGGCATCGCCGCGGTGATCGGCACCCCGCTGGGCATCCTGGCGGCGATGGCACCGCGCCGGCCGGCCGAAATACTGATGCGCGGCACCGATCTGTTGTTGGCGTTCCCGGCGTTGCTGCTGGCCCTGATGTTCGCGGCGATCTGGGGTGGCGGCATCACCACCGCCATGGTGGCCATCGGCATCGCCACCGTGCCGTCGTTCATCAGGGTGGTGCGCTCGGGCGCTCTGGTGGTGTTGTCCTCGGAGTACGTGCAGGCGGCCAGGGTGGCCGGCCGATCGCGGCTGGCCATCGCCGCCAGCCACGTGCTGCCGAACGTGCTCGGCCTGGTGATCGTGCAATCGTCGGTGTCTTACGCGATCGCGATCCTGGCCGAGGCCGGGCTGTCCTACCTCGGCTTCGGCGCCGGGCTCACCACCCCATCCTGGGGCCTGATGTTGCAGGAATCCCAGACGTCGCTGCGCGCCAACCCGATGATCACCGTCTGGCCGGCGCTGGCGATCGCGATCGCGGTGGTCGGCTTCAACCTGCTCGGTGACGGGCTGCGGGACCGCTACGACCCGAGGTTGACCGGCCGATGAGCACCCCGATTCCGGCACCGGCCGGGCCCGCCGCGAACCCGTCCGCGGACCTCGAACGCCCGCTGCTGACGGTGGCCGGGCTGACCATCTCCGCCGGCCGCAGCGAGCTGGTGCACGATGTTTCGTTCCAGATCGGCCGACGGGAACGAGTGGGCATCATCGGCGCTTCCGGGTCCGGGAAGACGTTGACCTGCATGGCGATCGCCGGACTCTTGCCGGACGGTGTGTCCGCGACTGGCGAAGTGGCTCTCGACGGTGTTGCCGGCAATCTGCTCACCGGCACCGAACGAATCCTGTCCAAGGTTCGCGGGGGCCGGACCGGCATGGTGTTCCAGGAGCCGATGACGGCACTCAACCCGACCATGCGGGTCGGCCGGCAGGTGGCCGAGATGATGCGCATCCACGGGATGGCCAAGACAGCGGCGACCGCGGCAACGGTCGACTTGCTGGCGGCCGTCGACCTGCCGGACCCACAGCGGCTGGTGCAGGCCTACCCGCATCAACTGTCCGGTGGTCAGCGACAGCGGGTGGTGCTGGCGATCGCACTGGCCAACAACCCCGACCTGTTGATCTGCGACGAACCGACCACCGCGTTGGACGTCACGGTGCAGGCCAAGGTACTCGAGCTGATCGACGACAGGGCGAACGCCGCCAAGACGGCGGTGCTGTTCATCTCGCACGACCTGGCCGTTGTCGCCAGGGTCTGCGACCGGATCCTGGTGATGTTCCAGGGCCGCATCGTCGAGCAGGGGCCGGTGACGGCGGTGCTAACGGATCCGCAGCATGAGCACACCCAGCGGTTGCTGGCCGACGCCGACCTCGGCGGCGGTCCGGCAGTCCCGGCAGTATCGGCAGTGTCACCGTGACGGTTGCCGGAGGGCCGGAGAACGATGCCGTCGTCAGCCTGACCGGCGTCGGTCGGGTGTTCCGCCGCTCCGGCGGGCAGAGCGTGACGGCACTGCAGGACATCAACCTGTCGATTCCGCGCGGCAGCGCCTTCGGGGTGGTGGGGGAGTCCGGATCCGGCAAGACGACGCTGATGCGGATCATCGCCGGGCTGGAGCGGGCCGGCAGCGGCCAGGTGCTGGTGAACGGCACCGACATCACGAATCTGCCGGAGAGGAAGCTCGGCGCCCTGCGCAAGACGCTGCAGGTGGTGTTCCAGGATCCGATGGGATCGCTCGACCCGCGGATGCGGGTCGGCCGGATCGTCGCTGAACCGCTGGTGGCGCAAGGGATCTCGGCCACCGCCGACCGGGTGGCCGAGGTGCTTGCCCAGGTTGGGCTGGAACCGGACATCGTCGAGCGGTACCCGCACCAGTTCTCCGGTGGCCAGCGGCAGCGGATCTCCATCGCCAGAGCCATCGCCCCCGACCCTGCTGTGCTGATCGCCGACGAAGCTGTCTCGGCGCTCGACGTGACCGTGCGCGCCCAGATCCTGGATCTGATCGCCGATATCGCCACCCGCCGGTCGCTGACGCTGATCTTCGTCTCGCACGACCTGTCGGTGATCCGCCGGGTCTGTGACAGGGTCGCGGTGTTGCAGAACGGCCGGCTGGTCGAGACCGGCACCGCCGCCCAGGTGTACGACCATCCCCAGCAGGGCTACACCCGCCGGTTGTTGGCCGCCGTTCCGCGGCTGGCATCCTCGTTGCAGATGGCCAGGGCCCGGGCAGCAGCCAGCGCACCAGCAGCCGGTACCCAGGTCCGGCCGCAGCTCGACGACAGTAAGGACGATCGATGAGTGCTGCCAAGACCGGTATCGAGGCCGCGGTGAAATCCGCGGTCGCCCTCACTCAGCAGCTGGTTCGGCTGCGCACGGTGAACGAACGCGGCGCCGACCGGATCGAGGCGCCGGCCGCCGAGCTGGTGGCGGAGGTGATGCGCGGCTTCGGCTGGGACGTCACGGTCACCGAGGTGGCACCGGGCCGGCCGAACGTGGTGGCCGTCATCGAGGGCAAGCGACCGGGTCGGACGCTGATGTTCGAAGGGCACACCGATGTGGTGACCGAAGGCGACCGGGCGGCGTGGACCTTCGACCCGTTCAGCGGCGACATCGTCGACGGCCGGCTGCTCGGGCGCGGGTCGGCAGACATGAAATCCGGTGTGGCGGCGATGATTCACGCGGTCCGCGCCGTTCAGCAGCTGGGATTCGCCGGCCGGATCATCGTCGGCGTGCTGGTCGACGAGGAAGAGCTGATGCTCGGCGCCACCGCCTTCGCCGGCTCCGAGCTGGCGGGCTCCGGCATCGACGGGGTGATCGTCTGCGAACCGGAGGGCGGCGAGATCTGCGCCATCGCCAAGGGCGCCATGCGGGTGCGGGTAGATCTGGTGGGGGAGATGGCGCATGGCGCCATGCCGCATCGTGGCAAGAACCCCATCCCCGCCCTCGGCCAGCTGTTGATGGGGCTGCGGGAGCTCGGCGACCAACTCGCCGAAGGTCTCGGCAGCCACCCGACGCTCGGCGATTTCTACCTCACCCCAACGGTTCTGCTGGCCGGCACCGCAGAACAGATCAACGTGATCCCGTCCACCGCGTCGGTGTTGATTGACGTCCGCACCATTCCGGGTGCCGGCCATCCCGGCATCCTGCACCTGATCACCAGACTGACCGAGCAGATCGCCGCCGAGGCCGGACTCGGTTCGACCGTCGCCATGCTGGTCGACCGCCCGGTGATCGACACCCCGACCGACGCCGCCGTGGTACAGGCCCTGGCGGCCGCCCATCGCGACGTCACCGGCGACGAGCCGGTGTTCGGCGGCGTTCCCGGCACCACCGACGGCACCGTCCTGGCGCGGGATGCAGGGCTGCAGACGGTGGTCTACGGACCAGGCGGCAAATGGATCGCCCACCAGGCGGACGAGTTCGTCGACGTCAGCGATATCGAAACCGCCACCAGGGTGTATGCCGCTGCGGCACAACACTTTCTGGCCGAAACGCCATGACTGTCAGCGGCCACCGCAATTCGCTGACCGACGTCGCCGGCATCAGGGTCGGCCACCACACCCTGGTCGGGGACGGCTATCTGACCGGAACCACGGTGATCCTGGCGCCACCCGGTGGCATGACGGCCGGCGTCGATGTCCGCGGCGGCGGCCCAGGCACCAGGGAAACCGACCTGCTGGATCCGACGGCCGCGATGGAAAAGATCTCGGCGATCGTGTTGACCGGCGGAAGCGCCTACGGACTGGCCGCTGCCTCCGGCGTGGCGGAGGAACTCGCCGACCGCGGTATCGGTTTCCGGGTCGGCGCTGCAGAAGGCGAAGTGGTGCCGATCGTTCCGTCGGCCGTGCTGTTCGACCTGGGCAGGGGCGGCCGGTTCCGGGCCACCCCCGGCGAGGATGCCGGCCGGGCAGCGGTCAAGGCGGCCGACGGCGAGCCCATCGCCGAGCAGGGCTGTATCGGCGCCGGAACGGGCGCGGCCATCGCCGGGCTGAAGGGCGGCATCGGCATGGCCTCCGCTGTGCTGGCTGACGGGACAACGGTGTCCGCGCTGGTCGTCGTCAACGCGCACGGCTCGCCGGTCGACCGGCTCACCGGAATGCTCTCCGGCGCAAGGGGTTTGCTAAGCGGCGATGTCCACGGGCTGCTGGCGCCGGCCGCCAACGAGGCGGCAGCGGTACTGGCCGCCTGCCAACCCCGCTCGGTGAATCCTGAAACCCCGTCCACCGCGCAAACCGTCCAGAACACCACGATCGGGGTGGTCGCCACCGACGCCACCCTGACCAAAGCCCAGTGCGCCAAGCTCGCCGGCATCGCCCACGACGGGCTCGCTCGCGCCATCAACCCGGTCCACACCCTGTTCGACGGCGACACCCTGTTCGGGGTATCGACGGGCAGCCGGCCGACGCCCGACCTGGCCGGCCTGCACGACATCCTCTGCGCCGCAGGCGATGTCGTCACCCGGGCGGTGGTCCGCGGCATCCTGGCCGCCACCAGCGTCACCACCTCGGCCGGGCACTGGCCCAGCTACACCGACCTCGCACCACACTCGACAGGCAGCTGATGACCCTCTCCATCGATCCAACAATGCTGCCGGTCGGCGACGCCGGCATCCCGGTCGCAACACAACGGACCATCCGCTTCCCCTACGACGGCAGCGAGGTCGGCCAGGCGCCGGAAGGGACAGCAGCGGCAGCGGTGGCTGCTGTCGACGCCGCCGTGGCGGTCAGGGGCGCAGTGGCGGCGCTGCGATCCGGAACCCGCAGGGACATCCTCACCGCCGTCACCCTCACCGTCACCGAGCACCGCGACGAACTGATCGAGCTGCTGGTGCTGGAAACCGGAAAACCCTTGGTGGACTGCACGGTCGAGGTGGATCGCACCATCCTCACCTGGTCACTGGCGGCGGAGGAGCCGGCCAGGCTGCACGGTGAGACGGTGCCGCTGGACCTGCTGCCGGGGTCCGAGGGGATCGTCGGATACTTCACCAGAAGGCCGGCCGGTGTGGTCGTCGGCATTGCCGGTTTCAACTACCCGCTGATGCTGGCCTCGCACAAGATCGCTCCGGCGCTGGCGGCCGGCTGCCCGGTGGTGGTCAAGCCCGCCCCGGCGACGCCGCTGGCCACCAGCTGGCTGATCGAGGTGATCCGGGAGATTCTGGACACCCACGGCGCACCGCGATCGGCCGTCCAGCTGGTGACGGGAGAGACGGACGTCGGCGTCGCTCTCACCACCGATCCGCGGGTGGCCGTGGTGTCGTTCACCGGATCGGCCGCCGTCGGCCATGCGATCGCCAGAGCCTGCGCGCCGCGGAAAACGTTACTGGAATTGGGATCCAACGCTGCGCTGGTGGTCTGTGCCGACGCAGATCTGGATGCGGCCGCCGGGGCGATCCTGCGCGGCGGCTTCTACGCCTCCGGCCAGGCGTGCATCTCGGTGCAGCGGGTGATCGTCGAGGAGTCGGTGCGGCAGCCGTTGCTGGACCGGCTGTTGCCGCGGCTGCCGGAGGTCGTGGTGGGCGACCCCCGCGAACCGGCCACCAGGGTGTCGGCGCTGATCGACCCGACTGCCACCGGCAAGGCCATGGCCACCGTGGAGGCGGCCGTTGCCGCCGGCGCCACCGTGCTGGCCGGCGGTGCTCTGCTGGGTACAGCGATCGCCCCGACGGTGCTGGCCGACGTGCCGCCCGATGCGGCCGCCTGGTGTGAAGAGATCTTCGCGCCGGTGGTGGCCATCGCGTCGGCGCCGGACATCGCGAGCGCGCTGCAGGCAGTGAACGACTCGCGCTACGGGCTGCACGCGGCCGTGTTCACCCGGTCGCTGGCCACCGCGTTCGCCGCCATCGACACCCTGGAGGTGGGCGGCGTGGTGATCAACGAGGTGCCGGGATTCCGATCGGATGCGATGCCCTACGGCGGCGTCAAGGATTCCGGCATCGGACGGGAAGGGCCGCGCTGGGCGGTGGAGGAGTTCACCGTCACCCGGATGGCGGTGATCCGGCCATGAGCCGGCAGATCCGGGGAAGTCGGCAGCTCCTGAGAAGTCGGCGGATCCTGAAAAACGGACGTCAGCCGCGCCGGTTCGCCGCTGCGCGGGCGAAAGCACCCGCTGGGGACCATATTTCAGGCAGTTCCGCCGCGGCACTGTTGTGGGAGTGGTGATGATCGACTATTCGAAGCTCTTCGACCTGACCGGCCGGCGCTCGCTGGTGATCGGCGGCGGCGGTATCGGTGCCGAGGTGGCGGCGGCGCTGGCAGCGCACGGTGCGCTGGTGACGGTGGCCGATCTCGATCCGGCGGTTGCCCAGCGCACCGCAGACCGGGTGGCAGCACAGTTCCTGGCGTTGGACGTGACCGACCCCGCTGCGGTCGGCGAGCTGGCCGGCCGCGGGGTACCCGACGTCTTGGTGACCACCGTCGGGGCGAACGTGCGAAAGCCGTTGGCGCAGTATGCCGACGACGAGTTCGACCGGATCGTGTCGATCAACCTGCGCAGTGTCTTCAATCTGATCAGGGCCTACGGTCCCGGCATGGCGGCGGCCGGCGGCGGGTCGATGATCGCCTTCTCCTCCATCCGGGCGGCAACCGTCGAACCGGGCCAGGGCGTCTATGCGGCCACCAAGGCGGGCCTGCAGCAACTGCTGCGGACCGCAGCCGCCGAACACGGGCCGGCCGGGGTGCGGTTCAACGCCATCGCCCCTGGCGTGGTGGAAACCGAACTGACCGCCCAGATCAGGGCCGACAGCGCCTGGGAGCGCGCCTATGCCTCCAAGAGCGCCATGGGCAGATGGGCCCGACCGGACGAGATGGCAGGGGCCGCAGTGTTTCTCGCCTCGGACGCCTCGAGTTACGTGACCGGTTCGGTACTACTGGTCGACGGCGGCTGGACAGCAGTGGACGGCCGATTCGACCCCTTTGCAGGCTCGTAACCGGCCGTCCGCTGTACTGGATCAGTGCGGGCTTGATCGGTGCTGTCCTGCCG
>JALYVF010000105.1 GCA_030853385.1 Actinomycetota bacterium
AGCATCTGCCACCGCCTCCAGCGGCTGTGCTCGACGTCGGCGGCGGTGCGGGCCATCAATCATTTCCGTTGGCCCAGGCCGGGTACGACGTGACGTTGCTGGACTCGTCGCCGGCGATGCTGGACAAAGCTCGAGAGCGACTAGCCCGGTTGCCCGCCGATGCCCAGCGCCGGGTGACGCTCGTGCTGGCCGAGGGAGAGCACACCGACGAGGCGGTGGACGGTCGCCGCTTCGCCGCCGTGTTGTGCCACGGCGTGCTGGGGTACTACCTCGAGCAGCCGCTGACATTGCTCGACCAGCTGTGCCGGTGTATCGCTCCCGATGGCATTGTCTCGATCATGACGGGCAACGCCAAGGCGACGGCGGTGCAACCCGCCTTGGAACGGCGGTGGGAGGATGCCCTGGCGGCGTTCGACACCACAACGGGGATCGGGGTGCTCGGAGTGCAGAGCCGAGCGGACACGGTGGAAGAACTCAGCGAGCTCGTCCGGAGCCGCGGCGTGGAGCCAGTGCGCTGGTACGGCGTATGGCTGTTCGTCGACTGGCTCGAATTCAGTGGAGCAAAGCTGGATCCCGGCGACTCGAAGCAGGTAGCGGCCACGGCCGCCGTCGAACTCGAAGCGAGCCGACGAGACCCCTACCGTCAACTCAGCCGGGTCTTTCATCTGGTGGGACGCAGAGGTCCGAGCTGAGCTAGCCGCGACCGGAGGTTTGGCACCCGACGTGTTCGAGCGGGGCGGACCGGCGTCAGCTGCCGTCCGGTGCCAGGACTCTCAGCCCCAGGTCGGCTGCGGCAACGGCAACGCGGGCGTCGTAGGTCACCAGCGCCTCGACGTCCAGCCGGATCGCGCCGACCAGATGCAGGGCGTCCAGTGAGCGCAGTGTTGGACCGGCCAGGATGCCCGCTTCGTGAAACATGCTCGGCGGCAGGTCGTAGAGCGAAACCCGGTCGAGGACAGCGCTAATCGCCGTTTGCGGGAGCTGGTGACGGTGGCCGAAGCGCCGCAGCTCGGTCTCCAGCAGCTGCGTCGCCATCAATTCGACCTCCGCGGAGTCGGCCCAGCCGGCCAAAGCTTCCGACGCGGCTTCTGTCACCAGGAGCTTGGCTGCCGCGGAGGTGTCCAGGTAGAAGCAGGTCATCTGTCTCCGCGGAGGTCGGCGAGCGCGTCTTCGACGGTTTCGGCGATCCGGTACCTGGTGAGCTCGCTGAAGCCGCCGTGGACCGTGGCGCGCCGGCTGCAGCGCAGGTCGATCGCCGGTGCACTCGGCGGGATCAGTCGCGCAACAGGTGTCCCGTCGTTGGTCACCGTGTACGACTCGCCCGCCGCGACGGACTTCAGTACCGCGCCGCTCGAGTTGCGGAGTTCACGATGGCTGACGGTCTTCATAGTTAGAGTGTAGCGCGCGTAGCACAGCCAGATTGCCGACCTGCTCGCCGGTTCCGAGACACCTTTGAGCGCCCGCACTCTCGCCTCCCTCGGTGCCCGGGAAGAAGCCATTCGCAGGATCGGCGCCGGCTACGGGCTGCCGACGTCCGCCTACGTCGCTCGGTTGGCTGGCAGCAGATCGAAGAACCCGTCCGAATACGCCTCGAGCAAGGCTCGGGACTGGACCGCGATTGCGCTGCGCAGGGCCGGTGCCCTGGCGTTCCCGGCCTTCCAGATCGATCCGCGGTCCGGCAAGACGTATCCGGTGTTGCTGCCGGTATTCGCGACGTTTCGGGACGCGGGCTGGGACCAGGAATCGGTGGCGCTCTGGTTCGCCGGGCCGTCCGGCAGGCTGCACGGCCGGGAGCCGGCCGGCCTGATCAGCTTCGATATGGAGGCTGTGATGGCAGCCGCGCTCGACGCGGCGGCCGCCTGGTGAGCGTGAGCTCGGAGGTTCCTGCGCCGCCCAACGATCCGGATGTGCTGCAGGAGATTGTCGAGGCTGGGACGACGCTGTTCCATGGTCACCGCCGGGCATACGGCGCGACCATATTTAACCAGGGTTCGCGTCCGGCCGGCCGGTTCTCGTTTTTCCGGGCGGACACCGGCGCGTCGGTTCCGGCGTTCTACGCGGGGCTGACGGGACAGGTCGCGGTCGCCGAGACTCTTCTTCACGACGTGCCCCTGCGTGGAGGGCAGATCACCTGGGCCGAACAGGATCTCAGGATCATTTCGGCGGTGAGGTGCTCCCGGGAGCTGCGGCTCGGGCAGCTACACGGCGCCGGTCTGCGGCTGCTCGAGCTGACAGCGAGTGAGGATCGCAGCCACAGAGCGACGAAGGAGCGCAGGGGCGAGGCCCGGAGCGAGCGCGGAAGCGAGCAGTCGGATCTGGGGTTGAAGCCCCGCGGGCTGACCGATACCGAGTCCGATGAATATCCGCGCACCGTGCGGTGGGCCGCGGCCATCCACGCCGCCCACCCAGGCCTCGACGGCTTGGTGTGGATGAGCGCGCGCTGGAATACCTCGAAGGCCGCCGTCCTGTTCGGTGATCGGGTGACATCCACCGAGCTGATCGCCGAGCCGCTGGTCTCCCGCGACTTCCGCATCCCTTCGGATCGAGAGTGGCTGCTGGAGGTCCTGGATAGGGTGAACGTCGCCGCGATGCCGCCGGTCGCCGAATAGCCGCTTCGTGGTTGGCCCGGTATTCGCGTCCGGCACCTCGACCGTCTCAAGCCCTGAGCTCCTCAGGGCTCGTAGGGCGCTTCGTAACCGTCCCGATCCCGGGTCTGCAGCGATTAAAGGCTGAAATCGCTTGTCCGACCGTCGTCCGCCACACCTTGTGGGTCTGTGCCCAGTGCGATGCGACGCAGGCGTCGGTCGGCGCGAAGTTCGTTGGCGTGCAGCCATTTCGACCGTCGTCGAGGCAACCGACGTCAGCCGACGCCGAGCGCGTCAACGCGATCGGCGAGTGAGCCGACTCGATCGGCGAGCTCACTGGGAACGTCGCCCTTCTCGGCTCCGACGAGGGCAGCGACCTTGGTGTATTCGACGGCGACGGATCGATAGTCGGACATGAACCGGGAGTCGTCGGCTGGCGCACCTGCGGCCGTAGCATCACCGAATTTCTTGCGCAGCAGCGCATATCGGTTGTCCAGTCGCAGAATCAGCGCGGCGATGCCGGCCATCCTGGCGTTCAGCGCGATGTGTGCGTCCCGGGTGCCGATCTCGCTGTCCTCGGCGTCGGACACTGCCCGTCCCGCTCGCCTGGCAACGAAATAGATCAGTGCGGCGCCGCCGATGACAGCCGCTAATGCGATGAACGCCAACAGGTATCGCGGCGCGGACGGGTGAATTACCCTGGCGTCGTGCGGCACGATGTCGGCCCTGGCCAGCGAGTCGTACTGGGTCACCAGAATCTTGACCGCATCCAAAGGCCGGGCGGCGAATCCGTCTGTGCCGCTGCCGATCTCGCTCTCGGCGACATAGGAGTTTCCGAAGTTGGCGTCGTTGCCGGCGCCCGGAAGCAGCGAACATCCATAGGCATTCAGGTCGGTGCCGTCCCGATACATGATCACCAGCAGCACGCCGTCCGCGGCCTTGTCCAGGTCCTTGCAGGTGTGGCTGGCCACGCCGCCGTCCGAGGTGTTCAGGAACACCACGGCCAGCCGGCGGTTGCCGATGGCTCGTTCGGCCGCGGCAATGTCCAAACCGTACGACGCATCGGCATACACCGACGAGGTGCGGATGTCGTCGGCGATGGCGCCTGGAAAATGCCGGCCGACCACAACGACCAGCCAGCCAGGATCACACACCCCAAGAGGACCAAGCGATAGGGGACGGTGAGCGCAGACTTCAGCAGCTTCGTCACGACGAACGCCCCCGCAGATGTGCCTCCGGCAGGTAGTCCTGGCGATGGATGGCGGTGGCGACCCGAGTGAACTCGTGTGCACCGGCATCGAGCTGCGAATCGACCAGCGCGGCCGGAAGGTGTTTCTCCAGCGCCTGTTTCGCGGCCGTCAGCCGCTTGATCCCTCGCGTCAACGGCGCCCTGGCGGCGCCGTCGACCAAGGGCGACACCTCGATGGCCAGCGAGCTGAGCCCGGTCAGCCGCGCCCATTGCCCGTGCACGGAATGGTCCAGCAACTGCCCGCCCGGTCGCCGGCTGTGCACCGAATGCACGGAGAGGGCAACGAAGATCAGCACACAGCCAAGGAAGATCCACGGCAGCGCTGGTAGCGCGATCCCGATCGGATCGGGCGGGGTGTACGGCAGCGGTCGATCGAACATCCCGGAGAACCGCAGCGCGGCCCACTGCTGCAGGTAAACGCTCAGCAGATTGAACTGCGGAAAGTGCGTCTTGGAGATCACGACTCGGGTGCTGCCGTAGAAGATGGCGGCGGCCAGGTCCGCGTACTCATCGGCGTGCGGACCGGCATAGCTGACCCAGTACCCGTCATCACCACGATCGGCGTGTCCGGGAACTCACGTGCGAGCGCGGGCGCGTAGTGGGCACCCCCTGTCCCGGCGGTTGCTGGCGACGGTCTACTCGAGATAGTCGGGCACTGGGACACTGCAGCGCGTTGTGCTCGGCCGCTGTTGACGCGGGCGCTCAGGTGGCGCTGTGGGGCGAAATATCCTTGAGTGGAAGGAAGCAATTCCCATGACGGCCAACCTACAGTCACACACCATCGAAACCGCCCACCACAGCCGACCCGTCGTCACCCACCTGCCGTGGTGCGAGTTGCCACATCGGGATGAATGGACCGGACCAACCCGAACAACGGCACCCTGCCGATCGGTCGGGGTGCTGTTCTATCAGGTTCGTTGCGCGGATGATCCACCCAGCGCGCGTAGGACTTCGGCCAGTTCCAGCGTTTCCGGGGTTCCGGCCGTCCTTAGTCGGGAGGAGGCCATCGCGTACACCTCGCTGTCCTCACGTTTGCCAATGACGACCACGACGGCGACCTGATTGGCCTCAGTTACCCGAAAGACGATCCTGATGGCACGGTTCCCGACGACCAGCTTGCGCAGCCCAACCAGGGCACCTCTGGGATTGTTGCCCAAGGGTTCGCCGCGCTGCTCAGGATTGGTCCTGAGCTTCACCAGACTCTTGATCACGACCTTGCGTGCCGAGCCATCGAGATCGCGCAGGTCCTCGCGCGCATCGTCTGTCAGCTCAACCTTGGCCATGACTCAGCCCTGGTCGTCTTCGTCCTCATCGAACTCGCTGATGTCGACGCCGAACTCGGCGGCGATGTCGTCCAAGGTGTGCCGGTTACCGTTGTCCGTGGTGATTCGAGCCAGCGCGGCGATGGTGAGCGTCAGATTCTCTTGGAGCTCGTTCAGCCGCTCCAGCTCAGCGATGCCCACAACTGCAGCAGCCGGCTTCCCGTTCCGGGTAATAATGCGGGTCCGCCCTTCGTCCGCGTCTTGCACCAGCCCCGAGACGCCGCGGGCGTTGGCGTCGGAGACGGTCAGCATGTCGCGCGTGTCTACCAACATGATTCGTCCCTTCCCTTCCCTCGCTGAGTTGTTTCGGTGGGTGGCTAGCAGGAGCATCCCACCATCTGGCCAGAGCTCCACCCAGGATTCAACCCAGTTGGACCAGACGGGCGACTACCCGCTATTCGAGATAGTCGCGCAACACCTGCGACCGCGAAGGGTGACGGAGCTTGCTCATCGTCTTGGATTCGATCTGCCGAATCCGTTCGCGGGTGACGCCGTAAACCTGGCCGATCTCGTCCAGGGTGCGCGGCTGCCCGTCGGTGAGGCCGAACCGCAGCCGGACGACGCCGGCCTCGCGCTCGGACAGGGTCTGCAGGACGGACTGCAGCTGGTCCTGCAGCAGCGTGAACGACACCGCGTCAACGGCAACGACCGCTTCGGAGTCTTCGATGAAGTCGCCCAGCTGCGAGTCGCCTTCGTCGCCGATGGTCTGGTCGAGCGAGATGGGCTCCCTGGCGTACTGCTGGATCTCCAGCACCTTGTCCGGGGTGATGTCCATTTCCTTGGCGAGCTCTTCCGGCGTCGGCTCGCGGCCGAGGTCCTGCAGCAGTTCGCGCTGGATGCGGCCGAGCTTGTTGATGACCTCGACCATGTGCACCGGGATACGGATGGTGCGGGCCTGGTCGGCCATCGCCCTGGTGATCGCCTGCCGGATCCACCAGGTGGCGTAGGTGGAGAACTTGTAACCCTTGGTGTAGTCGAACTTCTCGACGGCCCTGATCAGTCCGAGGTTGCCCTCCTGGATCAGGTCGAGGAACGCCATCCCGCGCCCGGTGTAGCGCTTTGCCAGCGACACCACCAGTCGAAGGTTGGCCTCCAGCAGATGGTTCTTCGCCCGGTCGCCGTCGCGCCGCACCCATCGCAGGTCGCGGCCGAGCTGGGCGTCGGCCTTGTGGCCCGGCTCCTCGAACTGGCGCAGTCGTTCGACCGAATACAGACCGGCCTCGATCCGCTTGGCGAGGTCGACCTCCTCCTCGGCGTTGAGCAGTGCGACCTTGCCGATCTGCTTAAGGTAGGCGCGGACAGAGTCCGCGGAGGCGGTGAGCTCGGCGTCCTTGCGGGCCTGCTTGAGCGCCTCCGACTCCTCTTCCTCCTCGTCGTCCCAGGCGAATTCGGATGCCCCTTCGGCAGTTTCGCCGGTAGCGACCACCGCGGTGCCATCGGGCGCCACGGCAACGACCGCGTCGCCCTCGACAACAGCGGCACCGTCGGCCGGTGCCTCGGCGGTGGCCGTGGCGGCTTTCGCGGCTGCGGCCTTGGACCTGCTCTTGGGTGCTGCCTTTGGGGCGGCCTTTGCTGTGGTGGTGGCCTTTGCTGCGGTGGTGGCCTTTGCTGCGGTGGTGGCCTTGGCTGCCGGGGTCCGTGGCTTCGTCTTGGTGGCGGCCTCGCCCTTGCTGGCGGCCGTCTTCACCGCGGGCTTGGCGGGGGTGGCCTTGCTGGTCTTGGTTGCCTTGGCGTCAGCCGGCTTGGCGTCGGCTGTTTTGACGCCGGCGGCCTTGGCGGTGGTCTTGCCGGCCGTGGTCGGCTTCTTGTCGGCGACCTGTTGGTCGCCGGCCGAGGCATCGGTGACGGCCGTCAGCGACGCCGTCGACTTGCGGGCCTTGGTGGACGAGTCCGCCTTGGCGGTGCCGGCTGCCGTGTCGGTGGATTGGGAAGAGCGGGGGGATGATGCTGCGCCAGCCACTGGTGACCTTTCGTGTCCGGGGAGTTGCGCCGATCCCGCGCATGACACCTAGCTACGGCTTACCTGCGAACCTGCTGGAGTGGGGCCGAATCGGCGACTGTTCCAGTGTAACGGCGCGGTCGAGGTGTTCATGACCGTTCGGGCCAGGTCAGGACTTTTCGACGCCCTCGACGGCGGCCAGTGCCGACCCAACGATGCCGGCATTGTTAAGCATCTGGGCGACGGTCAGCTCACTCTTGGTCTTCAACAGCGGGACCCATTTGTCGGCCTTCTTGGACACCCCGCCGCCGAGGATGATCAGTTCCGGCCAGAGCAGATTCTCCAGCGTGACGAGGTAGTGCTCGACCCGATTGGCCCAGTCCTCCCACGACAGGTCCTTGCGTTCCCTGGCCGACGCGGCGGCGCGCGATTCGGCGTCATGTCCGTCGATTTCGATGTGTCCAAGCTCGGCATTCGGTATCAGAATGCCGTCGTGAATGATCGCGGTGCCGATCCCAGTACCGAGAGTCACCATCAGCACCAGGCCCCGGTGCCCCTTGCCGGCGCCATAGCGCACCTCGGCCAGGCCGGCAGCATCGGCGTCGTTCAGCACCGTCACCGGGCCGGGCAGATGTGGTCCGGCGATGTCCACCAGCGACGCGCCAATCCATGCCTTGTCGACGTTCGCAGCGGTCATCACGGTGCCGCCCCGGATCACCCCTGGAAAGTCCAGCCCGACCGGACCGGAATAGTCGAAATTGGCTGCCACCTCGCCACATACCTCGGCCACCGATGCCGGCGTCGATGGCTGCGGGGTGTCCTTGCGGAAGCGCTCGCCGATCAGCTCACCAGTGGTGAGGTTGACCACGCAGCCCTTGATGCCAGTGCCGCCGATGTCGATCCCGAACGCCTTTGCCGCTTTCCTGGTGGCCATCTGGAACTTCCTTTCGTCGGCTCCGGCTGTCAGCTGGGGCAGGTAGCGGTCGGCAGCGGTGGGATCGGCACCGGCGTCCGTTCGGCCATGGTCTGGCCCTCGATCACGGCCGGCGGCGTGTCCGCCTGCTTGATCGCCGTCAACTGTGTCTTGACCGCCGTCGACGTAGTACTGAATTGGTACAGGGCCCCGATGGCAATGTCGACAGAGGCATCCACCCTGTTGTCGACCACCAGCTGAGCGCACGGCATCATCAGCAGCGCTGTCCTGGCGCCGAAGACGCCGGCCGGCCCGTAGCGGATCTCGCCGACGCAGCGAAGGTCGTGCGCCGGATACAGCGGGTCGTCGTCGACCTTGTCGATCGAGGCGAACCCGACGGTGCGCATTTCGTCGGACAGCGTCTTGGCCATGCCGCGCTGGTGCGCGGCGTTGTAGACGCTGACCTGCAGATTGGTCGGGTCCGCCGGGCGGGAATTGGCCAGCGTGTTCTTGTCGGTGAGTGTCCCGAGCGTGGTCGACACCGCCGTCGTCTTGGTCGTAGAGCTCGCGGTGGTCTTGCTGGTCGTCGCGCCGGAGGAGGCCTTGGCGGAGGTCGATGACCGACTGGTGGGGGCGGCAGTGGTCGGCGCCGGGCCTGGCTGATTGCAGCCGCTGCCGAGGCTTGGAGCGGGTTTGAGGGCCTGGAACCAGATGATGCCGGTGCCGATCAGCAGCACGACGATCACCACGAGTACCGGCCAACGGCGGCGTCGGCGGTATCGCGCCGCGGCAGGGTCGGTCGTCACGGTGCCAGGGTAGAGCCCCGTAGTGGCGGAGCGGTGACGGTGGGTCTTTGCGTGTGTTGACGCGCCGAACGGTGGGCCTACTGCACGGCAGGTACCGGCGTCGGCTATGGTGCTGCCGCCGCCCAGCGCAGCGCGGCGACCGGCACAGTTTTGGAACCGGGCACAAAAACAGCACTTCCAGCGTTAGCACCCCCGGTAACACACCCTGGTAACAACAGCAACGAAGTTAGGAACGACCGATGGCTACCGATTACGACGCCCCGCGCCGCAACGAGTCGGATGAGTCCGGTGACGATTCGCTGGAAGAGCTCAAGGCACGGCGGAACGAGGCCCAATCGTCCGTAGTGGACGTGGACGAAAGCGACACCGCCGAATCATTCGAGTTGCCCGGCGCCGATCTCTCCGGCGAAGAACTCACCGTGAAGGTGGTACCGAAGCAGGCTGACGAGTTCACCTGCAGCGTGTGCTTCCTGGTGCAGCACCGCAGCAGGCTTGCCTCCGAGAAGGGTGGCCGGCTGGTCTGCGTCGACTGCGCCTGATCAGGGTATGGCGAGCCGACACGTGGTCGACGTTGCGGCCGACGGGTTGCTCGATGCCGACCGGATCGGCAACGCGTTCTTCCGCAGCGGGTTACCGTTGGTCTCAAGCGGTACCCCTGTGGCAGCACGCAATTCCCGAGATTGGGTGAAGAACGTGACGAAGGTCGGCAGCTGGCTGCGTCATCTGAGCACGGACAGCGACGAGGTCGAGGCACAGAACTTGAGTGACGAGGTCGACGCGAACGCCGAGGCATGCCCGGCCGACACGTGTCGGCAGGGCGAAAAGGTCGCCCTGCTCGGCCGGCTGCGGTGCGTCGATCTGCACCCTACCGACTCTCAACCGTCGCTGACGGCCGAGCTGTACGACGGCACCGACGCGGTCCAGCTGATCTGGCTGGGCCGGCGATCGATCCGCGGCATCGAGCCGGGCCGCAGCCTGAAGGCGCGCGGCCGCATCTCCATCCGCGACGGCGCCAAGGTGATGTACAACCCCGAGTACGAATTGCTACCGGCCAGCTAGTGGACGACAACAACACCACCGACCAGCCGACGTTGGCCGACCAGCTGGCGCGAGCCGACCAGCCGGCGATGGCCGAGCAACAGGCATTAGGCGACCGGCCGGCGTTGGCCGAGCAACAGGCGTTGGGCGACCAGCCCGCCGGCCAGTCGGCACCGGAACGCTCCATGCCCACTGCCTGGGAGCAGATGGGCGGCATGGGCGGAATGGTCGACTCCGCCGTGCCGGTGATCGTTTTCGTCATCGTCAACGTGCTGGCCAGCCTCGGCTGGGCGATCGGTGCCGCCGTGGCCGCTGCCGCGGCGATCGCGGCCTTCCGGCTGGGCCGCAAGGAACCTGTCGGCCAGGCGCTCGGCGGTCTGCTCGGCGTCGGCGTCGCCGCCCTGATCGCCCGAAAGACCGGCCACGCCAAGGGTTTTTTCTTGCTGGGCATCTGGTCGTTCGTCGTCTACGGCGCCGCGCTGTTGCTGTCCATCGTGTTCCGCTGGCCACTGGTCGGGCTGATCTGGGAGAACCTCAACGGCCGCGGCAACGCCTGGCGCAAGGACAAGAAGCTGGTCCGCAAGTACGACCTGGCGACCGGCCTGTGGGTGCTGATGTGCGCCGGGCGGTTCGTCCTGCAGCACTGGCTGTACGACACCGACCAGGTCGGCTGGCTGGCGCTGGCGCGGATAGTGATGGGCTACCCGCTGTTCATCGTGGTGATCGTCGGCACCGTGCTGATCGTCAACTCCGGCTCCGGGATGACGCCGACGCAGCAGTGGGCGCACTACCGCGATCAACGCAAAGCGGCACCGGCGAAGAAGGCGCTGACCCTCAAGGAGCGCTTCGCCATCGCCAAAGAACAGGCCGATCGCAAGGCCGGCGAACAGCCGAGCTAGGGGTAGCTCAGGTCAACGCCCTGCGGACGTCGTCCTCGACCTCAGGGGAGGCGACGAACAGCAGTTCGTCGCCCGCTTCGACAGGCTCGTCCGGCGACGGCACGATCACTCGCCCACCGCGCAGGATGGCCACCAACGCGGCATCCCTTGGCAGCTTGAGGTCGCGGACCGGACGGCCAGCCATTGCGGTGCCAGGCGGCAGCGTCACCTCGACCAGGTTGGCCTGACCCTGCCGCAGGGTGAACAGCCGCACCAGATCGCCGACCGAAACGGCCTCCTCGACCAGGGCCGCCAGGATGCGCGGCGTCGACACCGCGACGTCAACGCCCCAGGCGTCGGTGAACAGCCACTCGTTGCGGGGGTCGTTGACCCTGCCCACCACCCTGGCGACCGCGAACTCGGTCTTGGCCAGCAGCGACAGCACCAGGTTCGCCTTGTCGTCGCCGGTACAGGCGATGGCCACGTCACAGGTCTGCAGGCCGGCATCCTCCAGCGAGGACACCTCGCAGGCGTCGGCCAGCACCCATTCGGCCGCCTCGATGCGATGCGGCTTGATGGCCTCCGGGTCGCGGTCGATCAGCATCACGTGGTGGCCGTTCTCCACCAACTCGGCGGCGATGGACCTGCCGACGGAGCCGGCTCCGGCGATGGCGATACGCATCAAGCACCTTCTTCGGGTGACTCGGCTGCCTGTGCTGCAACCTTCTTGGTGTTCCCGGACAGGGTGGCCGCGTAGATCACGTCGCCGTCCTGGATCACGGTGTCCTCCGTCGGCAGCAGTCCCTTGCCGTAGCGCACGATGAAGGCGATCCGTACCCCGACCTCGTCCTCGAGCTGGCCGAGCGGCCGGCCGGCCCAGGCCAGGTGGTACGGCAGGTTGACGATGGTGCCGGCGCCGGACGGGTCTCGCCATTCGGAGATCAGCGCGTCCGGCACGATCGCCCGCAGCAGCCGGTCGGTGGTCCACGGAACAGTGGCGACGGTCGGAATGCCCAACCGCTCGTAGACCTGCGCGCGTTTGGCGTCGTAGATCCTGGCCACCACGGTGGCAACGCCGAACTGCTCGCGGGCCACCCGGGCGGCGATGATGTTGGAGTTGTCGCCGGACGAGACGGCGGCAAAGGCCTGCGCCTCGGTGATCTTCGCCCGCAGCAGCGTGTCCCTGTCGAAGCCGACGCCGAGCACCTGTTCACCGGTGAAGTCGGCGCCGAGTCGGCGGAACGCCGTCTCGTCGCGATCGATCACCGCCACCGAATGACCGACCCGGTGCAGTGCCTGGGCCAGCGAAGATCCCACCCGGCCGCAACCCATGATGACGATGTGCACGGGGAGAACCCTAACGCTCGTGATCCGGGGGTCGCGCCAGGGACGTAGGCTTCCGCGCTGGAGGTGGCATGTGTCCAAGTTGACGGTGGTGACGAAGCGGCTGCTCGTCGGTCGCCCGTTCCGCAGCGACCGGTTGGCGCACACGCTGCTGCCCAAACGCATCGCGCTGCCGGTCTTCGCCTCGGACGCGATGTCCAGCGTCGCCTACGCGCCGCAGGAGGTGTTCGCCACCCTGTCGGTATCGGGGCTGGCCGCCTACGTCTATTCGCCGTGGATCGCGATGCTGGTCTGCCTGGTGATGCTGGTGGTGGTGGCGTCCTACCGGCAGAACGTGCACGCCTATCCCAGCGGCGGCGGCGACTACGAGGTGGCCACCACCAACCTGGGCGCGAATGCCGGCCTGCTGGTGGCCAGCGCGCTGTCGGTGGACTACATCCTGACGGTCGCGGTGTCGACCGCTTCCGGAGTGGCCAACATCGGCTCGGCGATACCGGTGGTCGGCGACCATGCCGTGCTGTTCTCGGTGATCATCATCATTCTGGTGGTGACGGCGAACCTGCGCGGGGTGCGGGAGTCCGGTTTGGCCTTCGCGATCCCGGTGTACCTGTTCATCTTTTCGATCATCGTGATGGTGATCACCGGTCTGGTGCGGTGGATCACCGGTTCGTCGATGCAGGCCGAGAGTTCCCATTTCGGTGTCCCCGTCACGCACTCGGTCGGCGGCCTCGCGCTGATCTTCTTGCTGCTGCGGTCGTTCTCGTCCGGTTCTGCCGCACTCACCGGGGTGGAGGCGATCTCCAACGGGGTGCCCGCTTTCCGCAAGCCGAAGTCGAAGAACGCGGCGACCACGCTGGCCATGATGGGCATCATCGCGGTCACCATGATGCTCGGCCTGGTGATCCTGGCCAGGGTGACCGACGTCCACATCGTCGATGTCGACGCCGGTGTCAAGCTGATCGGTGCGCCCTCCGACTACTACCAGAAGACGCTGATCGCGCAGATCGCGCAGACCGTGTTCTCCGGCTTCAAACCAGCCTTCTACGTGGTGTCCTTCTCCACCGGGCTGATCCTGATCTTGGCCTGCAACACCGCTTTCAACGGTTTCCCTGTCCTCGGTTCGATCCTGGCGCAGGACAGCTATCTGCCGCGGCAGCTGCGCACCAGAGGCGATCGGCTGGCGTTCTCCAACGGCATCGTCTTCCTGGCCATCGTCGCGCTGGTGCTGATCATCGCCTTCCAGGCCAACGTCGCTGCGCTGATCCAGCTGTACATCGTCGGTGTCTTCGTCTCGTTCAACTGCTCGCAGGCCGGGATGATCCGGCACTGGAACCGAATGTTGGCGGTCGAGAAGGACCCGGCCAAGCGGCGAAAGATGAGGCGCAGCCAGACCATCAACACCGTCGGGCTGTGCTTCACCGCCGTAGTGCTGGTGATCGTGTTGGTCACCAAGTTCCTGGCCGGCGCCTGGATCGCGATCCTGGCAATGGCCATGTTGTTCGCGCTGATGAAGGCGATTCGTCGGCACTACGACCGGGTGGCCCGCGAGTTGGCGGCCACCGACGACGACATGGTGCTACCCAGCCGCATCCACGGCATCGTGCTGATCTCCAAGCTGCACCTACCGGCGATGCGCGCCCTTGCCTATGCCAGGGCGATTCGGCCGGACACCCTGGAGGCGGTGATCGTCAACGTCGACCCTGAGGAGACGGCGGCGCTGGCGCAGGAGTGGGAGGACAGGCAGATCCCGGTGCGGCTCAAGGTGATCGACTCGCCGTTCCGGGAGATCACCAAGCCGATCATCGACTACGTGCGCAGGGTGCGTAAGGACTCGCCACGGGATCTGGTGACGGTGTTCATCCCGGAATATGTGGTGGGCAGATGGTGGGAACAGTTGCTGCACAACCAATCTGCGCTGCGACTCAAGGGCCGGCTGCTGTTCACCCCGGGCGTGATGGTGACCAGCGTTCCCTGGCAGCTGAAGTCGACGGAGGCGATCGAACGTCGACTGCGGGACGCACCGATGGACGTGCCCCTGCACCAGACCGGCCGCGATGACAATTGAGCAGGCCGGGTGAGCGCCGACAGCCCGCAGGTCGGTGACCAGGCGACCCTCGACATCGGCGCGGTGGCGCATGGTGGGCACTGCGTCGCCAGGTGGGACGGCAGGGTGGTCTTCGTCCGGCATGCGTTGCCGGGGGAGCGGGCCGTGGTCCGCATTACCGACACCGCGCACGCCGGTTACCTGCGCGGCGACGCGATCGAGATCCTGGACGTCGACCCGCGCCGGGTGCCGCCGCGCTGCGTGCACTTCCGGCCGGCCGGTTGCGGCGGCTGCGATTTCCAGCATGCGGATGCCGACCTGCAGCGCGAGCTGAAGGCGGCGGTGCTGACCGAACAACTGTCTAGGCTGGCCGGCATCGACCGTAACGTGCCGGTGGAGGCGTTGCCCGGCAACGGTTTCGGCTGGCGGACGCGGGTGCGCTGGGCGCTGGACGACGCCGGCCGGATCGGCCCGCGTGCCGTCCGCTCGCACCAGGTGGTCGCGGTGTCGGCCACCGAACCGTGCGAGATCGCCGCCGACGGGCTGTCCGAGTTCGTCAGCGCCCTGGACGTGCCGGCCGGACTGCGCGGCCGGACCGATCGTCGGCAGCGGCCGGGAGCTCGAAAGGTGCGGCCCCGCAAGCTTCCTGAGGTGACGTTGCTGCGGTCGCCGGACGGCGAGCCGGTCGCGGTGTGGGCGGGGAGCATGCCGCCGGTGGTCACCGAAACTGCTGTCGGGCGGGCGTTTTCCGTTGCCCGCGACGGGTTCTGGCAGGTCCATCCCGACGCCGCAGCGGTGCTGGCGGCAGCCGTCGACGACGCACTCGATGGTGTCGAACTGACCGGCGGTGTCGCGTTGGATCTGTACGGCGGGGTCGGCCTGTTCGCCGCCGTGCTGGCCACCAGGGTCGGGGTGAGTGGCCGGGTGGTGACGGTCGAAAGTGACGCCGCCGCAACGGATCTGGCTGCCGCTAACCTGGCGGATCTGCCGCAGGTAATGGCGCAGACCGGCCGGGTGGAACGAGTCGTCGCCGAGTCCGACGAGCCGATCGACGCCGCGGTGCTCGACCCGCCGCGGTCGGGCGCCGGACGCGCTGTCTGCGCGGCGCTGGTGGCAATGGCCCCGAAAGTGATCGTCTACGTGGCGTGCGACCCGGCGGCGCTGGCCCGCGATACCGCCACCCTCGGTGAGCTCGGCTACCGGCTGGACACCCTGCGGGCCTTCGACTGCTTCCCGCAGACGCACCACCTGGAGTGCGTCGCGCGGTTCGTTCCCGAATAGTCCATCGGGACCGCAGAGCATGCGCTCAGCGGGAGCGTTGTAACCATTCGACGAGGGCGGCGGGCTTGTTCGTCATGATGGCGTCGACTCCGACCTCGGTCAGGAACGTCCAGTCGGCCTCGACGTCGGCGGTCCACACCGAAACCGCGATGCCGGCGGCGTGCAGGGCGGCGACGGCGGCTGCCGGATCCGGCTGGGCCCGCAGCAGCTGGTGATGCGGGTTGTAGCTGACCGCTCCCAGCGCCCGGCAGACAGCGATTGGATCGTCGTCCCAGGCCACCGTCAGCAGCCCGACCGGGCGATCGGGCGAGATCTGCCTGATCGTCGCCAGCACGTCCCGCTCGAACGATTGGGCCAGCACCCTGTCGTCGGCGCCGCTGGCCCGGCAGACGTCGAGCACGGCAACCACCTCGTCCGGGGTGTGCGAACCCTTGAACTCCAGGAAGACCCTGTCGTCCGGCGGCAGCTCGGCCAGCAGCGTCGACAGCTCCGGCACCTTCTCACCGGCGAAGGCGGCGCCGAACCACGAGCCGGCATCAAGCGCGGCGATGTCGTGCGCCTGCGCGTCACGCACGTTCCCGGTACCAGAGGTGGTGCGGTCCAGCTCGTCGTCGTGCACCAGCACCGGCACGTTGTCGGCGGTCGGCTGGGTGTCGGTCTCCAGCCAGCGGGCGCCGGCCCGCCAGTTGGCCCTGAACGCGGCCATGGTGTTCTCCGGCGCATCGGCGCTGGCGCCGCGATGTCCGACCGCGATCGGCCGCGCAGATTTGTCGGCGGTCAGCGGAGAGGGCAGCAGCTCGGCCATCGGGCAAAGGGTAGGCGGCCGACCGTCAGGTCGTCGCCGGTAGGTCCCTGGACCGTCTGCAGCGGCTCTGTGTCGCCCTGGTCTGTTGCCTTGTCGTGGTCCTCGTCACCGCTCATCCGTCGATCATCGGGATTGAACCCACCTGAAGGTCAAGTGCGGCCCATCCCGGTTGTGCCGTCTGTGTCGCACCGGGTGCCGACGGTAGGGTCGGATGAACAGCATGAAGGAGCATCCGTTGCCGTTGATCGACCGCATTACCTCGCCGTCCGCAGTGCGTTCGCTGACGCCGGACCAACTGGAAGCGCTGGCCGCCGAGATCAGGGCATTCCTGGTCGAGAAGGTCTCCAAGCATGGCGGCCATCTGGGCCCCAACCTCGGGGTGGTCGAGCTCACCCTTGCCATCCATCGGGTGTTCGATTCGCCGGCCGACCCGATCGTCTTCGACACCGGGCACCAGGCCTACGTGCACAAAATTGTTACCGGGCGGGCGAACAGGTTCGACGACCTCCGGGTGCGCGGTGGGCTGTCCGGCTATCCGAGTCGGGAAGAGTCCGAACACGACTGGGTCGAGAACTCCCACGCCTCCACCTCGCTGAGCTACGCCGACGGGCTGGCGAAGGCGTTCGCGGTGAAGGGCGAGTCGAGCAGGACGCCGGTGGCGGTGATCGGGGACGGCGCGATGACGGGCGGTATGGCCTGGGAAGCGCTGAACAATATCGCCGCGGGCAAGAACCGGCCGTTGGTGATCGTCTTCAACGACAACGGACGGTCCTACGCTCCGACCACCGGCGGGATGGCCGAACGGCTGGCGGCGCTGCGGCTCAAGCCCGGGTACGAGCGGATGCTGGACTCGGTCAAGACGACGCTGCCGAAGGCGCCGCTGATCGGCGGTCCGCTGTACGGGATGATCCACGCCATCAAGTCGGCGATGAAGGACTGGCTGCTGCCGCAGAGCCTGTTCTCCGACATCGGATTGAAGTACGTTGGACCGATCGACGGCCACGACGTGCAGGCGCTCGAGAAGGCGTTGCGGCGGGCGAAGGGCTTCCGCGGGCCGGTGCTGGTGCACTGTGTGACGAACAAGGGGCAAGGTTATCCGCCGGCGCTCGCCGACGCTGAAGAGCTGATGCACGGCCCGCCGGCGTTCGACCCCAAGACCGGAAAGCCGTTGTCCGCCAGCGGTCCCAGCCTCGGCCAGGTGATGGGCCGCGAGCTGGTCAGGCATGCCGCCGAGCGGGACGACCTGGTGGCGATCACCGCCGCGATGGCCGGCACCACCGGGCTCGGACTGTTCGCCAAGGCCTATCCCGATCGCTTCTTCGATGTCGGCATCGCCGAGCAGCATGCGGTGACGTCGGCGGCCGGACTGGCCCTGGGTGGGCTGCATCCGGTGTTCGCGGTCTACGCGACGTTTCTGAACCGGGCATTCGACCAACTGTTGATGGACTGCGCGCTGCACCGGCTCGGCATCACGGTGGTGCTCGACCGGTCGGGCATCACCCAGGAGGATGGGCCGAGCCACCACGGCATCTGGGATCTCTCGTTGGCCGCGATCGTCCCTGGGTTGCGGGTGGCGGCGCCGCGCGACGAGCCGTCGTTGGTCTCCGAGTTCGCCGAGGCGCTGGCCATCGACAATGGACCTACTATGTTGCGCTACCCGAAAGGTGCTGTGCCGCAGGAGGTTACGACGCTGCGCACGGTCGGTAGCCTCGATGTACTCGCCGAGCCGGCGGCAGGTGCGGAGCGGGCGGCCACCGATGTGCTGCTGGTGTCGGTGGGTGCGCTGGCCGGTGCGGCGGTGGAAGCCGCCGGCAGGTTGGCCGACCATGGCATCGCGGTGACGGTGGTGGACCCGCGTTGGGTACTGCCGGTGTCGCCCGACCTGGTAGCGCTAGCGGCCGATTTCGATCATGTGGTGACGGTGGAGGACGGCGGTCGAGCTGGCGGGGTGGGCGCAGCGGTGCGGGACGCGCTGGGCCCGCGGGCCGACGTGCTGGTGATCGCCCTGCCGCAGGAGTTCCTCGAGCCGGGTTCGCGCGGTGAGCTGCTCGCCGAGAAGGGCCTGACCGGCCAGGCGGTTGCCATTCAGATCGCCGGCCACGTGTCCGACGGCGGGTTCGATCCGACCGGGGTGAGCGGCGCAGATGTCAACGACACCAACCGATCCGCGGTGGATTCCACTGGAACCGTAGAGGCATGACCGACCCGTCGGCCGGGCAGGTCGACGCCCTGATTCTCAGTCCTGGTACGCCGTATGCCGAACGCGTCATACCGGACACCCTGCGCACCGAAGTCCTCGATCCGGCTGCGCTGCAACGGTTCGCCGACGAATTGCGGTCGCTGCGCCCTGGGCTGACCGCAGATACGTTGCGCGTCAACCTGAATCAGTGCGGGACGGCAGCTCGGATGCTCGGCGACCTCGACACCGCAGCCGACGAGCTTGGCCAGGCGCTCGAGCTGGCCGGAGATCGAGAGCCGCAGCGGACGTTGGCCAGGCTGCGGTTGGCGGAGGTACATCGGCTGGCCGGACGGACGGAGCAGGCCGCCGCGACGTTCGACTCCTGTGAGCAGACCGCAGACTCCTTCGGTGCGGCGACGGCGGCGGTGATCCATCAGCATGCCGGCAAGTTCGCATTCGATCGTGGCGACTGGGAACATGCACTGGCCGCCTTCGCGGCGGCTCACCGGCTCCGACTGCAGGGCGGCGATCCCGAGCTGATCGCCTCCAGCGAACTGGCGCTCGCGGTGGCGACGGAACGTGTGGCGGCGACACCGTGACGTTGCTGCTGGTGCCGGGCCAGGTCGCGTCGATCGGCCAGCTCGGCGGAGACCCGTTGGTACCGGCCGGATTGCAGTGGCCCAGCTGCGTCAGCTGCGACGGTGCGATGACGCACATGGTTCAGTTGGGCGTCGACGACCGGCTGCTAACGATGTTCCAGTGCGAGAACAACCCGGGAATGTGTTCCGACTGGGAGCCATTCGCCGGCGGCAACGCCGCGGTGCTGGTGACCGGCGCCGCTGCCCCGGGCCACGCACGGGTCGGCGTCAAGGATTACCGGCCGATCAGGGTCCGGGTGCGGCAGCTGGCCGCACCTACGACGACGAGCTCGCCGAGACCAGCAACCGGGCAGACGCGGCCGCCTCTGCCGAGAGCGTCGGGCACTTCGGTGGACCCCCGTGCTGGATCCAGGCGGACGAGACGCCCGACTGTCCCAACTGTTCGGCCGGGCCGATGCGGTTCGTCGCGCAGTTGGATCCCGGCCCACACAAGTTCAATCCCCCGCGAGCGGGTGGTGCACCCATCGGTGACTACGGCACCGGCTATGCCTTCGACTGCCCCACCCTCAATGCCGCCGCTTGGCTCTGGCAGTGCTGATCCCTCTGCCGGCGCTTATCAACATCGAATGCGCTGACGAACCTCCCGGTTTTGGGACGGATGTGACGCAATTAGTCAACTTCGTAGGCGGCGTCCAAGTTGATAAGCGCCGGGTGGGGGGGTCAAGCGGGGAGGGTGGATACCCCCGGCGGGTTGAAGCGCTTGCCAGTGGCCTTCTCCGAGATGCCCTCCCGATCCAGATACGGGGTGATACCGCCGAGCCAGAACGGCCAGCCGGCACCGGTGATCATCGCCAGGTCAATGTCGGCGGCGTCGGCCACCACGCCCTGGTCCAGCATCAGCCGGGCCTCGGTGGCCAGCGCGTTCAGTGCCCGGTCCCGGACCTGCTCAGCGGTGGAGGGCTGGTCGCCCTGCTGCCACAGTTTCGCGACCTCGGGGTCGAGGCGCTGGGTGCCGTCTGGATTCCAGCTGACGAGCGCCTTGATGCCCGCATCGACGATGCGGCGCAGATTCTCCGACACGCCGAATCGGTCCGGCCAGGACGCGTTGAGCGTCTGCTGCACGTGCAGCGCCACCGCCGGACCCACCAGCTGTAGCAGCACGATCGGCGTCATCGGTAACCCAAGCGATGCCAGCGCGCCGTCGGCGACGTCTGCCGGGGTGCCCTCGTCGATGGCAGCCAGGATCTCGCCCATGAATCGCAACAGCAGCCTGTTGACCACGAAGCCGGTGGCATCGGCGGTCAGGATCGGGCCCTTCTTCAGCTGCTTGGCCAGCGCGAACGCTGTTGCCAGCGTCGGGTCATCGGTCTTGTCTGCCTTGACGATCTCCAGCAGCGGCATCACCGCCACCGGGTTGAAGAAGTGGAACCCGACCACTCTTTCCGGATGCTGCAGGCCTCCGGCCATCGCCGACACTGACAGCGACGAGGTGTTGGTGGCCAGGATCGCTTCCGGCGCAACATGCTTCTCCAGTTCGGCGAAGACTGTCTTCTTCACCTCGAGCTCCTCGAACACCGCCTCGATCACGAAGTCGGCGTCCGCGAACACTCCGTAATCCAGTGACCCGGTCACCAGGGCGGTGAGTCGGTTGGCCTCGTCGACGGCTATCCGGCCCTTGCTGGCCAGCTTCTCGATCTCGGCATGCACGGCGCCAACGCCGCGGTCCAGCCGCTGCTGATCGACCTCGGTGAGGACTACCGGAACGTGCAGCCGGCGGGCAAACAGCAGCGCCAGCTGCCCTGCCATCAGCCCGGCACCGATCACGCCGACCTTGCCGACTTTCCTGGCCAGCGAAACATCAGGCGCACCAACGGGTTTGCGGGCTCGGCGCTGGGTCAGATCGAACGCGTACAGGCCGGCCCTAAACTCCTGCGAGGTGATCAGGTCGGCCAACGCGTCGTCTTCGGCCGCGAAGCCGTCGGTCAGGTCCAGGGTTCTGGACTTGCCGATCAGGTCCAGTGCGCGGTAGGCAGCGGGTGCGGCACCTTTGGTGCGCATGTCGGCGATCATCGTGCCGCGCTCGAGTGCTGCTGCGTACGCAGCCTCGTCATAGTCGGTGCGCAGCACGGTGATCGAGCCGTCGAGCACGCCGGCGAGCCAGCGCAGCGACTGCTCGAGGTAGTCGGCCGCATCCAGCACCACGTCGACGACACCCAGCTTCAAGGCGTCCCTGGGCTTCATCATCCGATTCTGATTCAGCGCATTTTCGATGATCACCGACACCGCGTTGTCCGGACCGGCGATCTTCGGCAGCAGCTGGGTGCCCCCCCAACCGGGCAGAATCCCGAGGAAGCACTCTGGTAGGGCCATCATCGCTGCATTGGACGCCAGCGTCCGGTACTGGCAGTGCAGCGCGATCTCGACGCCGCCGCCCAGCGCGGCGCCGTTGACGAACGCGAAGGTCGGGATGGTCGAGTCGCGCAGCCGGCGAAACACCGCGTGCCCCAACTGGCCTATCGCCCTGGCCGCGTCCCGGTTCGGCAACAGACCGATGCCACCCAGGTCCGCGCCGACGGTGAAGACGAACGGCTTGCCGGTGACGGCGATCGCGGCCGGCTTCGCCGCGAACGCTTCGTCCAGTGCGGCGTCAAGGCTGTGCAGCCCGGCCGGCCCCATGGTGCTCGGCCTGCTGTGGTCCTTGCCGTTGTCCATGGTGATCAGCGCGACCTGGCCGTCGACGCCTGGCACCTGAATCAGCCTGGGGGTCGCGACGGTCACGACTTCGCCCGGCATTTCCAACCGGTCGGTGCTGGCGCTCACGTGGCGTCTCCTGAGGTGTAGTGCGGGTTCTCCCAGATCACGGTGCCCCCCATGCCGAGCCCGACACACATGGTGGTGATGCCGTAGCGGACGTCGGATCGCTCGGCGAACTGCCTGGCGAGCTGGGTCATCAACCGGACGCCGGAGGACGCCAGCGGATGCCCGATGGCGATCGCGCCGCCGTACTGGTTCACCCGGCTGTCGTCGTCGGCCAGCCCGAAATGGTCGGTGAAGGCGAGGACCTGAACCGCGAACGCCTCGTTGATCTCGATCAACCCGATGTCATCGATCGTCAGACCTGCCTTGGCCAAAGCCTTCTCGGTGGCCGGGATCGGTCCTGTCCCCATGGTTTCCGGGTCGACACCGGCGAAGGCGAACCCGACCATCCGCATCCGGACCGGCAGCCCGAGTTCGGCGGCCACCTCGGCAGAGGCGAGCAGGCAACCGGTGGCGCCATCGGTCAGCGGCGACGCGTTGCCTGCCGTCACCCGGCCGTGTGGCCGGAACGGGGTCTTCAAGGTGGACATCCCGTCCAGGGTGGAGGACGGACGCGGCGGCTCGTCGGTGCTGGCAAGACCCCAGCCCTGCTCGGCGGAGCGGGTGGCCACCGGCACCAGATCGGGCGCGATGTTGCCTGCTGCCAACGCTTCTGCGTACTTGCGCTGTGAGGCAACGGCATAGGCATCCGCGCGGTCCTTGGTCAGCTGCGGGTACTTGTCGTGCAGGTTCTCCGCGGTGTTACCCATGTTCAATGCGTCCGGGTCGACCAGCCGGTCGGCGACGAAGCGCGGGTTGGGATCGGCACCGGCCCCGATGGGGTGATGGCCCATGTGCTCGACGCCGCCGGCGATGGCCACGTCGTAGGCGCCGACCGCGATCCCGGACGCCACCGTGGTGACGGCAGTCATCGCGCCGGCGCACATCCGGTCGATGGCGAACCCGGGGACGCTGCGCGGCAGGCCGGCCAGCAGCGCGGCGCTGCGTCCGATGGTCAGACCCTGGTCACCGGTCTGGCTGGCGGCGGCGACGGCGACGTCGTCGATCCGCTCCGGCGGCAGCTCGGGATGCCGGCGCACCAGCTCGCGAATCACCTTGACCATCAGATCGTCGGCCCGGGTCTGGGCGTACTGGCCGTTGTCGCCTGCCTTGCCGAACGGGGTGCGAACACCCTCGACGAACACCACGTCCTGCAGTGTGCGATTCGCTGCCACGTCTGCCTCCTTGCGTCGCGTGCTGCCATGCTACTCGTCAGTAACTTAGCGATTGACCGGGCGATGGCGGCCGCATCGGGGCGGGATCAGGAGGACGGAGCTGGCGCAGCGCTGATGGCACCGGCCACGATCGGGCTGGTCAGGTCTGTCTGCCATTCGCGGGCACCGCCGCTCCGCATCCGATCGGCGACATCGGACGGATCGGGCGGCTCCCACAGAATGCGGCGCACCAGATCGGGCGTGACGAGGTTCTCCACCGGCATGCCGACCTTTTCGGCAAGCTCGGCCAGTCCTGTCCTTGCGGCGGTCAGCCTGGCGTGCGCGGCCGGATCTTTGGCTGCCCAGCGACCGGGCGCCGGCGGTCCGTCGGCCGGCAGGTGCAGGGGCGGCAGGTCGCCGTTGGGTAAGGCGGCAGCGCGGGCGATGGCCGCCATCCAGGTGTCGGCCTGTCGGCGTTGGGTACGGCCGCCGAAGACCGGAAGCTTGGTCAGTTGGGCGGGGGCGGTCGGGCGAGCAGATGCCGCTTCGAAGATCGCCGAATCGGGCAGGATGCGGTGCGGCGCGATGTCCCGGCGGCGGGCGATCCTGTCTCGCTCGGTCCACAGTTCACGGACAACGGCCAACCCCCGCCGATCCCTGATCTTGTGCATTCCGGACGTTCGGCGCCATGGGTCGATCCGCGATGCCGGATCGGGGGCTGCCGTCAGCGCGGCGAACTCCTGGCTGGCCCAGTCGAGCTTGCCCTGCTGCTGCAGTAGCCCCTCCATCGCATCGCGCAGCTCGACCAGCACCTCGACATCCAGGGCCGCGTACACCAACCAGGAATCCGGTAGCGGCCGCTTCGACCAGTCGTCGGCGCCGTGCCCCTTCTGCAGCGTGAGGCCGAGCATCTGCTCGACCAGCGGGCCGAGCCCGACCCGGGGGAGTCCGGCCAACCTGCCGGCCAGTTCGGTATCGAACAGCGACCGAGGTCGCATGCCGATCTCGGCCAGGCACGGCAGGTCCTGCCCGGCGGCGTGCAGCACCCACTCGGCCGGTGCCAGCGCCGGGTCGAGAATCTCCAGGTCGCCGAGAGCGATCGGATCCAGTAACACGGTCCCGACGTCCGCCCGGCGGAGCTGAACGAGGTAGGCGCGCTGCGAATAGCGATAGCCGGACGCTCGCTCGGCGTCCAGCGCTACTGGTCCGTTGCCGGCGGCCAGCCTGGTTGCCAACTGTTGGGCGGCGACCGGATCGGTAAGCGGACCGTCAAACCCGTTGGCGGGAGCCAACAACGGGACCGGAAGGTCGTCAGCCCCGGTGACGTCCGGCGGGGACTGAGCGCAGGACGACGACGATACCGGGTTCAGGAGATGACTCCGGCCCGCAAGGCCAGTGCCACCATGTGGGCCCGATCGCCGGTGGCCAGCTTGCGGCCGATCCTGGCCAAATGACTCTTAACGGTGAGTGCGGACAGTGACAGCCGCTCGCCGATCCACTTGTTGGATCGGCCGTCGGCGACCAGTCGTAGCACTTCGATCTCGCGGGCCGACAGGTCGTGGATGGTGGTCGGCACGTTCGCTGCCGACGGATTGGCGCGACGGCCGATGAGCACGCCGTGCACACCGGCGCCGACGGCGTCGATCACCGGTCCGATTTCGGCTGCCGGGGCGATCGCGACCACTCGGGGCCAGCCGGCTTCCTTGGCGCTGGCAATCAGCCCAGCTGCTGCAGTGCCGAATGCCAGGCTCACCAGCAACAGGTCGCCGGCGGGTGCGGCGGCTAGCAGGTCGGCGGTCGCTGCCGCGTCACCGACCTGATCGACGGTTCCGATACCGCCGCTCTGCAGCGCGCCGGCCAGTGCTTCCCGAGAGGCAACATCGGGATCGGCGACCAGCGCCCGGAAGGCGGACTGGCTGCTGTCGACGTCGTCCACTGGACTGCGCGGCCGCGGGATCGATCCGGCGGCCGGAGATGCCAACGGCTTGGCTGGCCTTGATGTTGGATCACCGTCCGAACGCACCGTCGTATTCACCTGTAACTCCCTTCGGTGTCCGGCCCGTCGTTAAGTTCGGCACGGAACTCATCGCCGGATTTCGGGCCGCCAACACCGTGTGCTGATCGGTAGTGAGTTGCTCCGCGATCGTGCGGCATTCGCATTTGCAGGACCACTACACGCCATTGTCACCGTCATGGCTCCCGTGGGTCAAGCACCGAGGCCGGAATCACCGGGCTTGCGTCACCATTTGATCAAGCATTCGAGCGACGCGCCACCCGAATGGCGGATACGCCCTCCGGTGGCAAGCCGGTGGCTGTGGACAGTAGCTCGAGAAACGCACTGATGTGTGGCGCCGTATCGGCGCTCCGTGGGGTCCAGGAGGCACGAATTTCCAGGTCGTCGGCGTGTTGCGGGCCGGAAATGTCGCCGAATCTGGCCGATGACGTTGCGGTGACGGTGCCGCCGAGCGCGGTGTGCTCGGTGGCGGCCAGCGCTTCGACCAGCCAACTCCAGGCCACCTCGGGCAGCAGCGGGTCGCCACAGAGTTCTGGCTCGAGTCCGCAGGTTGCGAAGATCACCACCCGCAGGGTGCCGTCCCAGGCCTCGACGCCGTCAGGATCGTGCAGCAGCACCAGCCGCCCCGAGCCGATCTCGTCGTCGCTGGGCGAGTACACGTTGGCGGCGATGGCATGCGAGTACGGCGCCAGCCTGGCCGGCGCCGGCAGCGGTTCCAGCTGAATCTCCCGTCGCGGCACAACGGAACTGAGCCCGTCCACGGCTAGCAGGAATTCCCCAGGGGCTGGGGTGGTGACCGGCGCTGTCATGAAATGGACCCTACGGGCGAGGACCGACAGTCACCCGGCATGGCGCGCCGAGTTCTCGCCGTCGACCTTGTCGCATCACGGTGGGCAGAGCGCATCGGTTGCCGGTGCGGTGTCTTTGGCGAGGTAGGCCAGCACCGCCGTGCTGATGCACCTGCTGGCCGGGAAGGCGCCGTGGGTACCCGACTGCCAGCTGATCAGCGAGGCTGATGTCAGCTGCGACACCACCGCCTTGACGCCGGCATAGGGAGCGTCCGGATCGTCGACCGCACCGGCCACGAAGATCGAGGGGGCGCCCTTGGCGGTCAGCCGGGCCAGCGCCGAGGTGGCGGGTGGCCAGCTGCTGCACAGGGACGCCTGGCCGACCATGAAAGCGCCGAAGGTCGGTGCTGCCTTCTTGGCCGCGTTCGACGCCGTCACCAGGGCAGTGCCGCTGAGTCGTTGGCTGGAGTCGTTGCAGGCGTAGGCCATCCGCGATTCCATCAGGTGCGAGTCCACGGCCGAGTCGCCCAACCCGAAGGTACTGAGCAGCAGATTGACCAGTGGATCGGTGTCGCCCTGCCCGCCGTTGGCCGCCGCCAGCGCCTTGTACATGTTCGGCCACGAACTCGGATCGCCGAGCAGCTGGGACAGCAACAGCAGCACGCTGCCGCCGGTGATGAGCAGGCCTTGGTCGCCGATCCCGTCGTCGCCGAGAGTGTTGATCAGCGTGGTGATCGCGGTCCGCGGGTGGGCGCCGAGCGGACAGCCGCCGGCTGCGTTGGAGCACTCGGCGGCGAAGTCGTCCAGCGCCTTCTCCAGCTCGACCGCCCTGCTGGTGGCGGCGTCGGACAGGGTCGCCGACGGGTCGGACGGTCCATCCAGCACCAGCCGATCGACCCGGCCGGGGTAGCGATCTGCGTACACCGCGCCCAGGGTGGCGCCGAACCCCTGACCGAGGAACTGCAGCTTGTCGGTGCCGAGCGCCGATCGCAGGCTGTCCAGATCGTCGGCGGCCGCGGTGCTGGAGAACTCGCTGATCGAGGCGCCAACGCGCTGCTCGCAGTCGAACGATGCCTCCTGGGCGAACGTGCCGAGCGTGTCACCGTTGCCGTTCTGCGCCGGATCGATCGGCGGGCTCAGCAGATCGATGATGGTCTGACGCGAAAAGCAGGCCATCTCGGCGGCGGTACCGCGCAGGTCGAGGGTGACGATGGAGTGGGTGGCGAGCAGCGCGGCCGGCATACTGCCGGCGATGTCGGCGATCTGGTCGGGACCGTTGACACCCGGCCGGCCGAGCACCACCACCAGGTTCGGAGCGTTCTTCGGGGTGTTCGCCGCCCTGGCCCTGGCAACCTGCAGGTCGAGGGTGGACGGATCGGAGCCGGTGTAGGTGAGCGGCACGGCCAGGTCGGCGCAATCCAGGCTGAAGGTGATGCCCTTCTTACTGGGGTCCGACACGCCCGACGGGCAGCTGCTCCAATTAAGCGGTTCTGCGCTGCGACCCTTCCCGCCTGGGCCGATCGGCCGGGCGGGCGTCGCCGGCTTGATGCTGATGGGTGCGGGTTGTTCACCGTAGGTGGCCAGCGCGGGTCTGGTCGACGGCCCGACGGTGCAGCCGGCCATCAGCGCGATCACCGCGAGCAGGACGGGCAGCCAGCGGAGCCGACGGCTCACCGCTCTCTCCGGTACCCGGTGAACAGGTGATCGCCGTCTGCCAGCAGAGTGACCAGCCGCCAGCGTGGCTGCTCTTGGTCTGTGCCACCGAGCGCTTCGGTGCCGCAGAGCAGGTCGGTGCCGCCGAGCAGCGGGGTGGTCGTCCCGGTGCCGAGCAGCGCCGGGGCAATGGTGAGGCTGAGCTCGTCGAGCAGATTGGCCGCTGCCAGTCGACCGAGCAGGGTCGGTCCACCCTCGCAGAGGATTCGGTGGCAGCCATGGTCGGCGAGTTGCTCGAGGGCGTTGCCGAGGTCGAGCATCGGCCCGGTGCGGATCACCGTCACGCCGTCGGGCTGGTCGACCTCGTCGATGGTGACGACGAACGGCGGCACTGCGCTGTCGGTGATGGCCGGCAGGTCTGTCGGTAAGGGGTGGGACGCCACGATGACCCAGGGCGGAATGGCCGATCGACACCAGCGTTCCCGCCGCCTGGTCCGCTTCGGATAGGCCTTGGCGCCCGGATAGTGCTCCCCGATCACCGTGCCGGCGCCCACCATCACCGCGTCGGCCAGGTCGCGTTGCAGACCGATCAGCTTCTGATCGATCGGCGTGCCGAGGCCACCCGAGGTGCCGTCGACGGTGGCGCCCCCATCCAGTGAGGCGATCATGTTGGCGCGCACTGTCCATCGCTCCGGTTGGGCCTGGTCACCCTGCTCGACGCCGGCCTGCTGGCTCGGCCAGGCGAGCGCGGCCGCCAGCAGATCCTCGGCGGCGCTCTGGTCGCCTGTTGCGGTCAGGTCAAGGGTGGCCAACAGGCCGGCGGCGATCGAGCCAGGACGAAAGAGCTGCACCGACCCATTGCATCACGCCACAAGTTTTGCCGGCCCTGATCGCATCTTTCGCCCCGACGGGCAGTTGCTGGCCGGCCCCGACCAGTAACTGCTTGCCTCCCGACTGCGCTGCTGGTCAGTGAGCCTTAATGACGGCGGCCAGACTGTCGACCGCAGAGTCGACCTCGTCTCGGGTGATCACCAGCGGCGGCGCGAAGCGAAGCGTCGATTCGTGGGTCTCCTTGATGAGCACCCCGCGGGCCATCATGGCTTCGGACACCGTCCGGCCGGCCGGGCCATCAGGTGCGAGTTCAACGCCGGCCCACAGTCCTCGACCGCGGACATCCGCGACGCCGTTGCCGATCAGCTCGCCCAGCCTGCTGTGCAGGTGTGCGCCGAGATCCCGTGCGCGGGCTTGCATCTCGCCGGTCGCCAACAGCGCAACGACAGCTCGCCCGACGGCGCAGGCCAGTGGATTGCCGCCGAACGTCGAACCGTGAGTACCCGGCTTGAGCACCCCGATCACGTCGCGTCGGCCGACGACAGCCGACACCGGCAGGATGCCGCCGCCGAGGGCCTTGCCCAGGGTGTACAGGTCTGCCCGGACGCCCTCGTGATCCAGCGCCAGTAGCTCGCCGGTGCGGCCGAGGCCGGACTGGATCTCGTCGGCGATCAGCAGCACGTTGTGCTCGTCACAGAGCCGGCGCATCTCGGCGAGGTAGCCGGCCGGCGGCACGATGACGCCCGCTTCGCCCTGGATCGGCTCGACCAGGATGGCGGCCGTCTCCGGGGCGAAGGCGGCCGCCAACGCTTCGGAATCGCCGTACTTGACGCTGACGAACCCGGGAGTGAACGGTCCGTAGTCGGCGGTCGCCACCGGGTCGTCGGAGAACGAGACGATAGAGATGGTGCGGCCGTGGAAGTTTCCGCCGGCGGTGATGATCTGGGCGCGATTCTCCGGAACACCCTTGACCTGGTACGCCCACTTCCGGGCGATCTTGATGGCGGACTCAACGGCCTCCGCGCCGGAGTTCATCGGCAGCACCATCTCGGTGCCGGTGAGCTGGGCGAGCTCGGCGCAGAACGGTCCGAGCTGGTCGTGGTGGAAGGCCCTCGACGTCAGGGTGACCCTGCCGAGCTGTTCGACGGCGGCGGCGATCAGCGCCGGATGCCGGTGCCCGAAGTTCAGCGCCGAGTAGCCGGCCAGCATGTCCAGATACCGCTTGCCGTCCACATCGGTGACCCACGCGCCCTCGGCGGCGGCCAGCACGACGGGCAACGGGTGGTAGTTGTGCGCACACCACTGCTCGTCGAGTGCCAGCAGTGCTGCCGCGTCAGACGACGTCGCCTGGCCGGTGGGCTGCGTGTCGCTCTGCGCGGATGTATCGGTGCTGGTCACGCCGTGCCCCGTTTCGTCTGCCGGCCGGATTTCGGGCCAGCTCTAACGTCAGCCTACGGGCCCTCGTACGCATCAATCAGCCTGTGCGGACGGCGCGACAGCATCGAATCAATGCATCATCGCGCTCCCGCCGGTTGATCGTTGCGTTCGGTTCGGCCCGTTTCGTCGGCGCAAGTGTCCAAGTTGGTCGTTGCCGTTGGTGCTGACGTCGGATTGTCGGCGCAAGTGTCCAAGTTGGTCGTTGCGGTTGGTGCTGACGCCGGATTGTCAGCGCAAGTGTCCAACTTGGTCACCCGCGCCGGCCGGGTCAGGCTCTGTCGGCCGTTCATCTCATGCACCGGCTCTTCGTATCTAGCACGAGCGCGCCGGTCGTGTCACAGTGAGCCATGGCCAAGACGAAGTCATCGAAGAAGTCGGCATCGAGCGAGAAATCCAGTAAGGAATCCAGCGCCGAGGTCGCGCCGGCCACCGGTCTGGCCGCCGCGCTGCGGTTGCCGACCGGAGAGTTCCAGCTGACGGAGTTGTCGACGACGCCGCTGGCCGGCGGCCCCAAGGACAAGCAGGCCGCCGAAAAGGCGCTCGCCGAATTCGGGCCGAGCCTGGCGGAAATGCAGGAGAAGCTGCACGCCGAGAGCACGGCGGGCGGCCGGCGCAGCGTGCTGCTGCTGTTGCAGGGCATGGACACCGCCGGCAAGGACGGCGTCATCAGCCACGTCGTCGGACTGCTGAATCCGGGCGCCGTTCACATCGCCTCGTTCAAGCAGCCGACACCGGACGAGCTGGCCCACGACTTCCTGTGGCGGATCGAGAACCAGGTGCCAGAGGCGGGCGATATCGGGGTGTTCAACCGCTCCCAGTACGAGGATGTGCTGATCGTCAGGGTGCACGAGCTGGTACCGAAAGCGGTGTGGGCCAAGCGATTTGCACAGATCAATGCGTTTGAGCGGCAACTGGCAAGGGATGGCGTGACGGTGATCAAGTGCTTCCTGCACATCTCGAAGGAAACCCAGGCCGAGCGGCTGATGGCCAGGCTGGAGGATCCGACGAAGTACTGGAAGTACAACACCGGCGACGTCGACGAGCGGGAGAGGTGGGACGCCTATCAGGAGGTCTACACCGACGCGTTGCGCAAATGCAGCACGGTCGGCAACCCGTGGTACGTGATCCCGTCGGACAAGAAGTGGTACCGGAACTGGGCGGTCGGTGCGTTGCTGCACGAAAAGCTCACCGCCCTCAACCTGCAGTATCCGCCGGCCGATTTCGACGTGGCCACCGAGAAGAAGCGGGTCGCCGAGAGTTGATCGTCACACCCCCGCGTCTGCAACTCCGTGGGTGAGGGTCGGGACAATGGGGGAGTGACCGCCGACCCGACCGCGCGCGCCGGAGTGCTGCCGTCGGCCGGGTGGACGCTGATCGTCCCGGTGAAGTCCACCTCAAGGGGCAAGAGCCGCATCGATGTCGACCCGGAGCTGCGGCAGCGCATCGCCCGCGCGCTGGCGGTCGACACGGTGACGGCTGCGGCAGCGGCCGCCGCTGTGACCCAGGTAGTGGTGGTTGCCGACGAGCAGGCGGACGCCGCCGAGCTGGCGACCATTGCAGGCGTGCGAGTGCAGCTCACCGCCACCAGATCGCTGAACGCGGCGATCGCCGATGGCGTGGCTGGGGCGAGCGGGATGGTCGCTGTGCTGCCGGGCGACCTGCCAGGCGTGACCGCGGCCGAACTCGATGCGGTGCTGCAGCAGGCCGCGTCGATGCTCATCGGTGACGACCGGCATTCGATGGCTGTGATCGCTGACCGGCAAGGAGTCGGGACCACGCTGCTGGCGGCTCTGGAGCCGGCGGAGCTGCGCCCGCACTACGGGCCGCAGTCCTTCCGACGTCATCAGGACGCCGGAGCCAGAGCGCTGGACGTTGCGGCCGACAGCTGGATCCGCAGGGACATCGACACGCTGGCCGACCTGGCCACCATCACCACCGGGCGCACCGGCGAACTGGCAGCTCAGGCGTTGGGGCTGCGGCCGTCCTGCGTGGGGGGAGGGTGCTGAATTCCGGTGCTACCGTCGCCGATGTGGACCGTCGCTTCCTGAAACCGGGATGGCTGGTCGGGCATCTGCTGGTGTTGATCGCGGTGCTCGTCTGTCTACGACTGGGCGTGTGGCAGTGGCATCGCACCCACGATCCGGACGGCACCGTCCAGAACCTTGCGTACGCGATCCTGTGGCCGGCATTCGCGATCGGCTTCATCTACATGTGGGTGCGTTTCCTGCAGCTGGAGAAGATCAGGGACGTCGACGACGACCGCCGACTGGACGAGGGGCTGACGGCGATCCTGACCGACGGGATCGAGCCCGGCGTTGCCGGCCGTGTCGATGGCCAACCGGTGTCGCCGACGGTGGCGCCGCACCGGCCGGAAGGCAACGAGGCCGACGACCCGCCGGAACCCGAGAACGCCGTCGAGAACACCGACGCCGAGAACACCGACGCCGAGAATACCGACGCTGCCCGCCCCGACGAGCAGCAACCGGCGGAACGTCCAGATGTCTTCATCGGGACCATCGACGACGTCGATGACGATGACGATCCAGAACTTGCCGCCTACAACCGAAGGCTGGCAGCGCTCGCCCAGGAGGACCACCGACGTGCCCATTGATCCAACCGCAGCCCAGGCAGACGCCGGCACCCCAGGCGCCCGTGGGCTTCCGCGGAAGGTGGCAGGAGCCTTGCAGCGCTACCGGATTGTCGCCTTCGCCGAAGGTATTGCGCTGTTCATTCTGGTGATCACGGTGATCCTGCGGTACGGGTTCGACCAGCGCTGGGCCACCGAGGTGTGGGGCCCGATCCATGGGGTGATCTTCGCGGCTTACGTGCTGTTCTCCTTCGACCTCGGGTACAAGGATCGGTGGAGCATCAAGGGCATCCTCGGCGTGTTACTGGCCGGCGTCGTGCCTATCTTGAGCTTCGTGGTGGAGCGCATCGTGCACCGCAAAGTCCTTGCCCGCGAACGACTCTGACCCGCGGACGCGGGTCCTGACGTCAGGCTGACAGACAGCGGTCCGCAGCTCTTGTGGGTTGCCCTCGACGTACCTTGACGCCAGGCCTGGAGGTTGGGCATGGCAAGCGGTCCGCTCAGCGAGATCGACACGCTCATCTGCGCCG
>JALYVF010000196.1 GCA_030853385.1 Actinomycetota bacterium
GCGAGCACCTGGGTGCGGCCGCCGAGCTTCACATCCAGATCCACGACCAGCACCCGGGTGTCGCCGGCGTCGCTGTAGATCGGCACCGCAGCCGGCACCGACCCCGCCACATGCGCAGCGAACGACCGCCGCCACGCGCCGCGATACGACCGGCCCCCGTTGCGGGACTCCCGTACCTGGGGTGACGGTAAGGAAGCTGTCATACACCGACAAGTAGCGCTCGGCTGTGGGGTTCGCGTGCCCGGGCCTGAGCCACGTTGGCCGGCCACGGCCGCTTCGCTGAGGGTCGGCGGCGGCGGCGGCGAGTGAGTCGGCGATGGCTGTAGGTGTCGGTTCCGCCGGGGCGATGGCTACCGGCCGTGGAGGATTTTGCGGTTGCCGATCGGTGCTGCCGTGGTGATGAAACCGGAGATGATGATATCGGTTGCAGCGCAAGGCACTGACGGGTCGAAAGTGTTGCCCAGTCCGGTGATGGTGACCTCGGTGGTGGTCTCGGTGACCAGGGCGGCTTGCGGGTTGGAGCAGTCCTGGGTGTTCAGGGTGAGGTAAATACGATTCGTGGACTGGTCAACCTTCTGCAGCACCCACGGGACCGGTGTTTGATCGGATGCGGCCTGGTTTTCGGTCGGTATCGATCCATCGGCAGCAAGTGTCGGTGTCGCTGTGGGTGTTGGGGAGGACGAGCAGCCGGTCGCCAGAGCCAGGAGGGCGGCGGCCAGCAGGCCGCGCGCTAGGACGCGTCGCTTAGACATCTGGTGCGTTCTCCTCAGTGACCGTCGACATGGAAGGCGGCGTCCAGGTGGGTGACGTCTTCATAGAGGACGGTGTTTCGGCCGTTGCTGGTTGCACTGATGATCCCAGCTAATTGCGCGGTCGACGGCCGCTCCGACCGCCGCGGTCGGATAGATCCCGGCCGCTCAAGCGCGGCAGCAACCACGATGGCCGCACCGCCGAAAGCCCGTCTGTGGCTGATCCCCATGCGCCGCACCCTTTGTTGCGGATCGGCCGGATCCCCGGCCGGGTTACAGCGGGCCCCCTATCCTTCCGCCGCAACGCGAGTTGAATCATACAACGCGATGGCAACTACCACCCCGACCGAATCGAAGAGTCCCACCGTCTCACCGAGGAAGTTGCACATGTGTCCGTTTGGGGATCGATCCCCAGACAGGTCAGATCGCCGGTTGAGGTGCGATTTCCGACGCTCAGGTGCTTATCTCAGTGAGGTAGTCCGATGATTTGTCCGGTGAGGGGTGGTTGGGCGTTACAGTACCGGCCATGACGGCGACGTTGATCGGGTACGCGCGGTGCTCGACGAACGAGCAGGACCTGACCGCGCAACGGGCCATCCTCGCCGAGCTGGGTGTCGGCGTGGACAGGATGTACCTGGATCACGGTCTGACCGGCACCAACCGGGAGCGGCCTGGGCTGGCGCAGGCATTGGCGGCGGTGCGCAGCGGGGACACGCTGGTGGTGCCGAAGCTGGACCGTCTGGCCCGTTCGGTGCCCGATGCCCGGGACATCGGCGATTCGCTGGCCGCCCGCGGTGTCCGGTTGTCGTTGGGCGGGTCGGTGTATGACCCGACGGACCCGATGGGCAAGTTGTTCTTCAACATCCTGGCCACCTTCGCCGAGTTCGAGGTCGACCTGCTGCGGATGCGGACCCGGGAGGGCATGGCCGTGGCGAAGAGCAAAGGCCGGCTGCGCGGGAAGAAACCGAAGCTCGGCAGCCGGCAGCAAGCTCACCTGGCGCAGCTGCACGCCGCCGGCGAGCACTCCATCTCGGACTTGGCCGAACTGTTCTCGGTGTCCCGGCCCACGGTGTACCGGGTCTTGGACCGGATGAAAGTCCAAGTAGAGAAACCGGTCTGAGGATGGCCGGGGAGATCGGGTTCGACGCGGTGGTCGACCATTTCACGTTGACCGCGGCCGAGTTGGAGCAGCTGCGCAACAAGTTCGCCGAAACTCGCCTGGGGTTCGCGGTGCAGTGCAAGTTCCTGCTGTGGCGGGGCCGTTTCCCCCGCGGTCGCCACGAGCTCCCCGACGACGCGGTTGAGCACGTCGGCCGGCAGGTCGGCGTCGAGGCATCGTTGATCGGCTTCTACGACCTGTCCGGGCGGACCGCCGGTCGGCACCGGCAGGAGATCCGCGGCGTTACCGGGTTCCGGGTGTGCAGCGCCGGCGACGCCGACAAGCTCACCACCTTTCTGGCTGATCAGGTCGCGCCGACCGAGCGGCGGGAGGACCAGGTCCGCGCCGAGCTGCTCGCCCTGTGCCGGACGGGTCTGATCGAACCGCCGACCCCGGACCGGCAACGCCGGATCATCCGGTCCGCCCTGCGGCAGGCCGAGCAGCGGCTGTTCGCCCAGACCGCGCAGCGTCTGGACGCCCACGCCTCGGCGTCCGCGCAGCTCGACGCGCTGATCGCCCGAGCTCGCGACGATTCCGACGATTCGGGCGAGACCGCCTGGACGGAATCGCCGACGCTGGATGAGCCGGTGGTGGAGGTGTTCGCGTTCATCCGGGCCGCGCCGGGCAACGTCAGTTTGGAGTCGATGCGCACCGAAGTGCGCAAGCTCCACGCCATCCGGGCGCTGGGCCTGCCCGCGGGTCTGTTCGCCGACGTCGCCCCCACGGTGGTCAATGCTTGGCGGGCCCGGGCCGCGGTGGAATCACCCAGTCACCTGCGGGCCCATGAGGACCGCGCCGTGCGACTGACGTTGCTGGCCGCACTGGTTCACCTGCGGGAGCGGGAAATCACCGACACTCTGGTGGAGCTGCTGAACTCGGTGGTGCACAAGGTGAACGCGACCGCGCACCGCAAAACCACGCAGCAGCTGATGGAGGCCTTCAGGCGGGTCACCGGGAAGGAGAACATCCTGTTCTCCATCGCCGCGGCGGCGTTGTCCGCGCCGGACGACCCGGTCCGATCCGTGGTCTACCCGGCGGTGTCCGGCGGCGAAAAGACGTTGCGGGACCTGGTCGCGGAGTTCAAAGCGACCGGCCCGGCGTATCGGAACATCGTCCGCACCACCATGCGGGCCTCCTACACCAACCACTATCGCCGTGGTCTGCTGGAACTGGCCACCACCCTGGATTTCCGGTCCTCCAACACCGCCCACCAGCCGGTCCTGGACGCGGTGGCCGTGGTGCTGCGCAACGCCGGCAGCACCAGTCGCTACTACCCGACCTCGGAGAAACCGCCCGTGATCGGGGTGGTCGCCAAAGACTGGCAGCCGTTGGTCAGCAAGCCGGACTCCCGCGGCCGCGACCGGATCGTGCGGACCGTTTACGAGATCTGTGTGTTCCAGGCGCTGCGGGATCGGCTGCGGTGCAAGGAGATCTGGGTGATCGGCGCGGACCAGTGGCGTAACCCCGACGAAGACCTTCCCGCCGACTTCGACAACCACCGCGTCGAGCACTACGCCCGGCTGCAACAGCCGCTGGACGCGAAAGCCTTCATCACCGGCCTGCGCGGCGAACTGGAAGAGGCGCTGGCCACGCTGAACGAGGCTGCGCCGACTCTGCCCTGGTTGTCGATCAGCGACCGGAAGGCCGGAGCGATCAAATTGGCTCCGCTGCAACCACTATCAGAGCCGAAGAACCTGCGCCGGTTGAAGAAGGCGATCCTGACTCGGCACGGCCCGGTGCAGCTCATCGACGTGCTGAAGGAGACGGCGCTGCGCACCGGGATGCTCACCCAGCTCACCTCGATCAGCACCCGGGAGAACATCGAACAGTCGACGCTGTGGGAGCGGATGCTGCTGGTCGCCTACGCGCTGGGTACCAATGTCGGGATCCGCGCTGTCGCGCATTCCTCCGGTTACAGCGAGGACGACCTGCGGTACGTGGCCCGCCGCTACTTCACCCTCGACGGTCTGCGGGCCAGCGCCGCCGCGATCGGCAATGCCACCTTCGCCGCCCGTCAGGAGACGATCTGGGGCGCCGGCACCACCACCGTCGCCTCCGACTCCACCCACTTCCAGGCCTACGACCAGAACCTGTTCACCGAATGGCACACCCGCTACCGCGGCCGTGGTGTGCTGATCTACTGGCACGTGGAGAAAGGTGCCGTTGCCATCCACGCGCAGCACCTCAAATGCACCGCCTCCGAAGTGGCGGCGATGATCGAAGGGGTCATGCGACACGGCACCACGATGAAAGTGGAAGGCAACTATGTCGACAGCCACGGCCAGTCCGAGATCGGTTTCGGCATCACCTGCCTGCTCGGCTTCGACCTGCTCCCGCGGATCAAACAGATCAACAAAGTCAAGCTGTACCGGCCCGACCGCGACACCCACTACCCGGCTTTGGAGCCGGCCGCGACCAGAGCGATCCGGTGGGATTTGATCGAGCAGAACTACGACATGCTGATCAAATATGCCACCGCCATCCGCGTCGGCACCGCCACCACCGAGGCGATCCTGCGAAGGTTCACCCGTAACGCCTCCCACCCCGTCTACCAGGCGATGCTGGAAGTCGGCCGCGCCCAGAAGAGCATCTTCGTCGCCAAGTACTTGCACGACCGCAAACTCCAACACGAGATCGAAGCCGGCCTCAACGTCGTGGAGAACTTCAA
>JALYVF010000200.1 GCA_030853385.1 Actinomycetota bacterium
CCCCGACGCCCAGCGTCGGGGCGGTTCGCTTCCTACCGGCGTCAGCCGCCGCGCCAACCACGGCGACATCAACCTCGGCGACATCAACCACGGCGACATCAACCACGGCGACGCAGCGGCACCCTGATCGTCACCTCGGTTCCGGCGGTGTTCTTTGCGGGCCCGGTCTTCCGGCGGCTCATCCCGATCGACCCACCGAGTTCGGAATCGACCAGCGTGCGCACGATCTGCAGTCCGAGCCCTGTCGTTCGCTCCAAGGAGAACCCGGGCGGCAGGCCCCGGCCGTCATCGACCACCAGCACCACCAATTCGCGAGCCGACCTGTCGATGTCGACCAGCACCTGCTTGCCCTCACCGCCACCCGGATAGCCGTGCTGGAGCGCGTTCTGCACCACCTCGGTCAGCACCATCACCAGCGGCATCGCCAGATCGGCCGACAGCAGTCCGAAGCTGCCGCGGCGGACGATCCGCGCCGGGCTCTCGGCGGCGGCGACATCGGACAGCATCGGCACCAGCCGGTCGACAATGGCGTCGAGATCGACCCTGTCGTCTGGCGCGGTCGACAGCGTCTCGTGCACCAGCGCAATGGACGACACCCGACGCACCGACTCGCTCAACGCATGCCGTACCGACTCCTCCGTCGACCTGCGGGCCTGCAACCGCAGCAGGGCTGCCACGGTTTGCAGGTTGTTCTTGACCCGGTGGTGGATTTCCCTGATCGTCGCGTCCTTGCTGAGCAACGCGCGATCCCTGCGTCGGACCTCGGTGACGTCCCGCACCAGCACCAGCGCACCGGACGCCGCCCCGCCGATCAGCAGCGGCAGCGACCTGAACAGCACTGTTGCTCCCCTGGCCTCGATCTCCATCCGCAGACTCGGCCGGCCGCCGACTGCTCCGGTGATCCTGGCCGCCAACTCGGCGGCGTCGAAAGGGTCGCTGACCAGCGATCTGGTGAGCGTCGCCAGCTGGCTGCCCATCACCTCGCCGGCGAACCCGAGCCGGTGGTAGGCCGACAATGCGTTGGGACTGATGTATTCCACGTGTCCGTCCGGGTCGAGCCGCAGCAGCCCGTCGCCTGCCCGCGGACCCGTGTGCATCTCTCCCGGCTGCTCAGGGGCCGGGAAGCTGCCATCGGCGACCATCCCCAACAGCGATTGGGCGGCGTCGAGATAGGCGACCTCAAGGGCGCTGACACCCGACTGCGAGCGGTCCACGGTGTCCTGTGCCAGCACCGCGATCACCACATCGCCGAACCGGACCGGGATCAGCATCCGCTCGATCTGCTCCCCCGTCAGGCCGGTCCTGCTGCCTCGGTCAAGGATCACCCCAGATTCGACGGCGATGGCCAAGCCGGGGGCGCTGTCGGCCCGCTCGGTGTCGGTCACCCTGTCGTTCGGGTACGCCGTCGGGCCGGTGGTCGGGCGTACCTGGGCGACGCAGACGAACGTTCCCGGCTCAGCCGACGCCGACACCCACATCGTCAGATCGGAGAATGACAGGTCAGAGAGCAGTTGCCACTCGGAAACCAACCGCTGAACGTGCGCGACAGCACTTCCGGTCAGGGTGGTGTGTTCGGCAAGCAGATCGGACAGGGTTGACATGCCGGAGCTTCCCGTTCGGCCGGCGGCAGCGTTGATCAGTCGATCTCGGCGATCAAGTCGCCTTCCTGCACGACCTGACCCTCGGTGACGGCAACCTTGGAGACCGTGCCGTCAACCTCGGCGATCACCGGGATCTCCATCTTCATGGACTCCAGGATCACCAGGGTGTCGCCGTCGGAGACCGTGTCGCCCTCGGCAACCAGCACCTTCCAGACGTTCGCGACCATCTCGGCGTGCACCTGCTCGGCCATGCGGGCTCCTTCGTCGTCGGTCGGCCTGGTGGTCCAAGCTGGACCATCAAACCACGGCGGTGTCACCGGTCCGCGACAGGTCGCCGCTGCGGACGTGGCACGATGGGGCGGTTGTTCTCACATGTCGAAGGAGAGTGGTAAGCATGGGCAAGCGTGCCCGCAAGAAGAAGGCCCGCAAGAATTCCGGTGCCAACCACGGTAAGCGGCCCAACTCCTGACCGTGGCCGGCGGCTGACACTGGCCGGCAGCTGGTGTCAGCCGTCGGCAGGATCGCCGGGCTCCGACGTGCGAATCACCCTGACCTGCTCGACGCGCACTGACGTTCCGTCCGGACCGGCAACGGCCGTCACCGTGACGGACTGGATCGCCGAAGTCAGCCGCGTCCGAAGATGCTCCGGCGCCCGCTCGCCGTGGCAGCCGCGGTGCACCAGCTTCTTCAACTTCTCTTCGATGCCGGCTTCTTCCAGGCACGGCGAGCAGTCGTCGAGGTGCTGGACGACCGCCGCTCTGGCATCGGGGTCCATTTCGTTGTCCAGGAACAACCACACATCGTTGAGCACCTTGTCGCAATCTGGCTTGTTCGCGGGGTGCGGGCGATCCTCGTCGGCGGGACTCATCAACGATCCTCCACGGCCGCGGACTCGTCCGCCGTGACTGCGGGCTGGCCGCGCAGAAAACCGCGCTCGCGCGCGTACCCGGCCAGCAACTCTTTGAGCTGACGTCGCCCGCGATGCAGCCTGGACATCACGGTGCCGATCGGCGTCCCCATGATCTCGGCGATCTCCTTGTAGGCGAATCCCTCGACGTCGGCCAGATAGACGGCCAGCCGGAATTCCTCGCCCAGCTCGGCCATCGCGTCCTTGACGTCGGAGTCCGGCAGCAGGTCGAGCGCATCCATCTCTGCCGACCGCAGCCCGACGGAGCTGTGCGAGCCGGCTTCCGCCAACTGCCAGTCGGTGATCTCGTCGGTGGCCGTCACTTGCGGCTGGCGCTGCTTCTTGCGATAGCCGTTGATGTAGGTGTTGGTGAGGATGCGGTAGAGCCAGGCCCGCAGATTGGTGCCCTGGGTGAAGCTGCCGAAGGCGGCATAGGCCTTGAGGAAGGTTTCCTGGACCAGATCTTCGGCGTCCGCCGGATTCCTGGTCATCCGCAGGGCAGCCCCGTAGAGCTGGTCCAGCAGCGGCATCGCATCGGCGGTGAACCGCGCTGACCGCTCTGCCGCCGATTCCGCTGACGAATCCTTGGTCGGCTGGGGCTGGATCGATGTTCCGGCCACGCGCCTCACTCTCGCTCGGGTGCTACCTGTCGACGACGCGGCTGACGGCGAACTTACTGTTTGCCGTGGGCGTCGGTTCGAGGTTACTCGGGCCATCCGACGCTCCGGGCTGGCGATCTGCGTCACTGCGGCTCCCGTCCCTTCCTGCCCGCACCCCGCGGTTGGGCATTCATGACCTTGCAACCCGACGATCAGATGGGGTATTCCGCTGCCGGGTGCGGCGAGGAAGGGACGGTCGCTGTCAGCCCAGGCTCACACTCTTCAGCCATTCCTGGGCAACGGAGTCGGCGTTGCCACCGGAAATCTTGGCCACCAGCGAGGCAAGGGTCTTGGTGTCCAGCTTGACCGACACCGCGTCGCAGGCGTCCTGCATCGGCTGGGTCAGCACCTTCTGGGCGAACAACGGCACCACGTTCTGCGCGGCGAACATGCTCTTCGGGTCGGCCAGCGAGACGAACCCGTTCGCGGCGATCGACGGGTCGGTGGAGAAGATGTCGGCCGCGTCGATGGCGCCACTCTTCAGCGAGTTGACGGTGACGGGGCCGCCGGCCTTGGTCGGCGTGAAGGTGCCGAACTTGACGCCGTAGGTGTCCTGAAGTCCCTTGATGCCATCGGCGCGGGACTTGAACAGTGCGGGAGCGCCGAGGGTGAGCTGGCCGGCGACGTTCTTCAGATCGGCGATCGAGGTCAGCTTGTACTTGGCGACCGTTTCCTTGGTCACCGTGATCGTGTCGGCGTCCTGAGCCTCGGCGTACTTCGTCGGAACAAGGCCGGCGGCGCCGGCAGTAGTCTGCAGCGCGGCGAACACGTCGGCGGGCTTCTTGGCGCTCGCCTTCGGGTCCAGATAGACCAGGATCGACCCGGAGTACTCGGGTACCAAGCCGATCTCGCCGCTCTTCAGGGCCGCCATATAAATAGGCCGCTCGCCGATGTTGGTGTGCTTGGTGACCTTGACGCCCTTGGCCGCCATGGCATCGCCGTAGATGTCGGCGAGCAGCTCGTTCTCGGGGAAGTCGGCAGACCCGACCGTCACCGAGCCCGGTGCTGTGGGCAGGGCAGCGGACGATCCTACAGCACTGGAAACCGAGACACTCGAGCCGGCTGCCGAGCTGGCCCCGCTGGACCCGGCGGCGCTGGACACCGCACCGCTGGGCCCGGCGGCGCTGGACCCGGCCGCGCTTGAGGCTGCGGGCGGTGCCGATGGCCCGCTCGAATTGGCCGAGCTGCCACTGCTGCCGCAAGCAGCAAGGCCGAGCAGGCCGACGACCAGCACCGGTGCGATGTAGATGCGCTTCATGATTCTCCTTCGGTGGGTGTTGCCGGGTTTCGTACGGGCGAGTCAGACATCGGCCAGTTGCGCCTCCATCGGCTCCTGCGAGGTAACGCCTGGGCGATGCTTCTTGCTGAAGTGCTCGGAGACGCCGGGTGAGACCACCGCCCGCTCCAGCAGATTCAACAATCCGTCGGCTACCACTGCCAGCACGGCGACCGTCAGACCGGCCGCCACCATCGCCGGATAGCCGTTCTGCAGGTCGTTAAGCTGTTCTGCCCCGTCGGCGATGAACCGGCCGAGGCCGCCGAGGAACGGTAGATAGGCCGCAACGGTGACGGTCGCGACCACCTGCAGGGTGGCGCTGCGAATGCCAGAGGCGATCAGCGGTAGCGCGCACGGCACCTCGACCTGCCGCACGACCTGCCAACCAGTCATGCCCATTCCCTTCGCAGCATCGCGCACTGCCGGATCGACGTTGTTCACCCCCGCGTAGGTGTTGGTCAGGATCGGCGGCAGGGCCAGCAGGATCAGCACGATCACCACCGGGATGAAGAAGGGCAGCGCTCCGCGTTGCAGCAGGCCAGGGATGGCGCCGGTGGCGTGGATCTTCGGGCTGACCCAGATCACCAGCAAAACCACCAGGCCGAGAGTCGGGACGGCCCGCAATGCGTTGGCGATGCCGACAACCGCTACCACCCCGCGCCCGGTGTGGCCGATCAGCAGCCCGAGCGGCAGCGCGATCATCATGGCGATCACCAGGATGATCACGGTGTACTCGACATGCTCACGGATGCGCACCAGCAGACCGGACGGCCCCCACCAGTTTGCCGGGTCATTGAACCAGATCGGAACCCGGTCGAAACCCGGCAGGATCGAGTTGTCGTCGAGCAGCATCATCGGGCCCGCACCGCCCGCTGCCAGGGCGTGAGCACTCGGATACCGACCAACACGAGCGCGTCGAAGACCAGCGCGATGACAATGAACCAGATCAAGCCGGCGATCGTCGGTGGCACCGAACCCTGGTTGTAACCCTCGACGAACAGGCTGCCCAACTGGCTGACCCCGATCAACGACGCCACCGATACCAGGCTGACGTTGGACACCGTGGCGACCCGCACCCCGGCACCGATCACCGGAACGGCCAGCGGCAACTGGACCTTCATCAGTCGCTGCAGGCCGGTGTAACCCATCGCGGAAGCCGCGGCGAGGGTATCGCTGGAAACTGACGACAGACCGTCGGCGACCGTGCGGGACAGCAGCGCAACTGTGTACACCGTGAGCCCGATGGCCACATTGAGCGGCGACAGAATCCCTGTCCCGATGATCCCCGGCAGCACCAGGAACAGCACCAGCGACGGGATGGTGTACAGAATGCCGAACACCCCGACGATCGGCGGATAGGTCCACCGGTAGCGGCTGGCCACCCAGCCGACGGGCAACGCCAACAGCAGACCGACCACCACAGGCACTCCGGCAAGCCAGAGCGAGGTGCCCAGCCAACCCATGGTCTGGCTGTCGGTGAGGTAGTCCCAGATGGTCATGTCGGTTCTCCGGCTGTTGGCAGACCAGCCGTGACCGCTTGTTCCCTGACCTGTGCCGCCCGCTGCTCGATGCGGGACAGCACCTCGGACGCCCCGATCGTGCCGGCCAAGCTGCCGTCCTCGTGCACCACTACGCCGCGGCCGCTCGGCGAGGACAGCGCCGCGTCCAACGCTTCGCGCAGCGTTCCGCCCTCACTGGCCAACGTGCCACCCAGGTTGAGCAGGGCCGGAGTGATCACGGCATGCAGCGCATCGGCGGCCAGGCCGGCAACGGCCAGCCACCCCTGCGGATGCTGGTTGTCGTCAACCACCAGGGCCCAACCGTCCCGGCTACGGTCCTTGGCGTCGGTCACCCGCTGTCCCAACCGCACCGGCGCCTCGTCGTGCAGCGGGAGCTGCCGAGCCTCGGCGAACCCGAGCGCCCGGTATCCCCTGTCCCGCCCGACGAAGCCGGCGACGAACGCATCGGCCGGCCGGGAGAGCAACTCGGCCGGAGGAGCGAACTGCGCCAACTGGCCGCCGATGCGCATCACCGCCACCGTGTCGCCGAGCTTGATGGCCTCGTCGATGTCGTGGGTGACGAACACGATCGTCTTGCCCAGCTCACCCTGCAGCCGCAGGAACTCGTTCTGCAGCTGTTCGCGCACCACCGGGTCGACGGCGCTGAACGGCTCGTCCATCAGCATCACCGGCGGATCGGCGGCCAGGGCGCGGGCCACCCCGACTCGCTGTTGCTGGCCACCGGACAGCTGCGCCGGGTAGCGGTTGGCGAGTCCAGCGTCGAGGCCGACACGCTCCAACAGCTCCATCGCGCGGGCTCTTGCCTCTCGCTTGCTCTGGCCGACGAGCACCGGGACGGTGGCCACGTTCTCGACCACGGTGCGGTGCGGGAACAGCCCGGCGTGCTGAATGACGTAACCGATGCCGCGACGCAGCTCGGACGGCTTGACCGTCGACGTGTCGCGCTCGTCCAGCCAGATTCGGCCGGAGGTCGGGTCGATCATCCTGTTGATCATCCGCAGCGAGGTGGTCTTGCCGCACCCCGATGGCCCGACGAAGACGGTGATCTGCCCGGACGGCGCCTCCAGGCTGAGGTCGTCGACGGCCACGGTGCCGTCCGGGTACCTCTTGACGATGGATTCGAATCGGATCATGTTGCCTCCGCGAGGGTGACCGCGCCGAACAGCGCCCCGATCACGGCCGCCTCCTGGGAGACGATCCGTCCGTACTGGTGGGCGGTGTCGTCGTTGATGCGATAGGTGGGACCCAGCAGGTTCAAGGCGCCGGCGATGCCGCCCGGCCGGCGGATGGGCGCGGCGATGGCGGTGATGTCCGGCTCGAGTCTGTCGCGTTCGGCCAGGTAACCAGCTGGTGGAACGTCGCCGCGCAGCGCCGCTCCGACGGCGAGATCGGCGAGTTCGATGGCTCGGCCCACCCAGCTGGTATGTCGCACCGGGTGGGTGCCCTCGGCCATCGCCAGGTACAGGGCGGTGTCGCTACTGCCGCGTACCACCAGATAGGTCGATTCGCCGGTGCGCTCGACGATCCGCGCCAGGCTCGGTTGCGCCAGGTCGACCAGCGACTGCCGCCCGAGCGCCGAGGCGCCCAGCTGCAGCACTCGCACCCCAGGGTGGAATGCGCCGTCCGTACCGCGCGCGACGAACTCGGCGGAGATGAGCGAGCGAAGCAACCTCAGTGCGGTGCTGGCCGGCAATCCGCAGTGTCGAGCGCACTCGGTCAACGACACCGGGGAGTCCCGACAGACGACGCCGAGCAGGCCCAGCGCACGGTCGACCGTACGAGTGGAGACGGCGCGGGCGGAAACGGCGCGGGTGGACGACAGTTCGTTCATCGCTCATCCCCTTGCGGACTACTCGCGGACTGCTCGCTGGGCGGCTCGTCGTTGCCGACGAATGGCAGGACACTTCCAATCCTCGCAACACAACCACACGCCACCGACAACGGCCACAAACATTCCGCTGCTGGCTGACTACCCCACGACTAAACTCGGGCAAACCGCTGAGGAGGTCAGGTGAGTCGGACGCCGGCGCCCCCGACCCCGGCGATCGCCGCCCTGCTGGCCGCCAGGGTCGGCCACACCCTGCTGCCGTACCAGCACGATCCGCGGAGCGTCAGCTACGGCGAGGAAGCGGTCGCTGCACTTGGCCGCGACCCGACCCAGGTCTTCAAGACCTTGATGGCCAGGGTCGATGGTGAGTTGGTGGTGGGGGTGGTGCCGGTTGCCGGGTCGCTGGACCTGAAGGCGTTGGCTGCCGCTGTCGGCGGCAAGCGGGCCGCGATGGCCGAGCTGGCGGACGCGCAGCGGGCCTCGGGATATGTGGCCGGCGGCATCTCGCCGCTGGGACAGCGCACCCGGTTGCAGACGGTGGTCGACGCCTCGGCCGAGGCGCTGTCGACGATCTGCGTCAGCGCCGGCAAGAGGGGACTTCAGGTCGAGTTGGCACCCGCCGACCTGGTGCGGCTGACCGGTGGCTCGTTCGCCCCGATCGGTACCAGCTGACCGCCCGTGCGGCGCCCTCAGCTAACTCTGGCGGCAAAGGTCCGTCGATAGTCGCCAGGGGGTACGCCGATCGCCCTGGTGAAGTGGTGGCGGAGCTGGGCTCCGGTGCCGAATCCGCACCGCGTTGCCACCTGTTCGATGCTCAGTTCGGTCTCCTCCAGCAGATACCTGGCGTGGTGCAGCCGCTGCAGGGCGAGCCACCTGGCCGGTGTCGATCCGGTCTCGGCGACGAACCGCCGGGCGAAGGTGCGTTCGGACATGGCGGCCCGGCCGGCCAGTTGGCGCACCGAGTGCTCGGCGGCCAGGTTCTCGACCAGGTAGGCCAGCACCGGAGCCAGCGAATCGCCGGTGCACTCGGGAATCGGCAGCTCGATGAACTGCCGCTGACCGCCGTCACGCTGCGGCGGAACGACCATCCGTCGGGCGATCCTGGTCGCTACCGCCGAGCCCAACTCGCGCCGCACGTAGTGCAAGCAGGCATCGATGCCGGCGGCAGTGCCGGCACTGGTGATCAGGTTGCCGTCGTCGACGAACAACACGTCGCAGTCGATCTTGGCCAGCGGGAACCGATCGGCCAGCGCGTCGGCATAGCGCCAGTGGGTGGTGCAGGGCCGATCGTCCAGCAAGCCGGCCGCACCAAGGACAAAGGCACCCGAGCAGACCGACAGCACCGTTGCCCCAGCGTCCTGCACCGTCCGCAGCGCGTCCAGCAGCTCGGCCGGCTGTTCGTTGTCGACCGGGCAGGCGGGCACCGCGACCAGGTCGGCACCTTCCACCGCGTCCAACCCGAACGGCGCCGTCAGTTGCAGGCCGTTGCCGAAGTCCATCGGCACGCCAGGTTTGACGCTGCACACCCGGAAATCGACCGCCGGCACTCCGTCGTCGACGCGGTCGATGCCGAACACCTCGTGTAGCACCCCAAACTCGAACGGGGCAGCATCCTCCGGAACGATCACTGCCACGGTCTTGAGGGCCATGTCGGCAAGTGTGGCACAACCGTGGCAGAAAATCGATGCAGTCCAACTTTTCTGCCACTGGTGGCAGAAAAGCTATGGGCGCAGCATTACTGTCATGACCACACTCGTCGTCGTTGCAATCGTCATCGGCCTGGTGTTCGGCGTCATTCGGGCCCTGCAGCATCACGTCCAGCGGCCGGCCACGCTGGGCCGGGTGCCCTTCGGACTGGACAGGGAGGGCGGCAACGACCGGGATCGGGCCCGAGCCCGGTCCGACCTCAACGCCATCGCCGCCCACCACGCGTCACTGCCACGGAACTAGCTCCAGTGGCAGTGCCCGTGACGAGCTCGGGGATCAGCTCTCCGGCGCTACCCTGATGATCAGGTCCGCCGAGTCGTTACGGACATTGCCGACAGCCTGCCCCACCGGCCGCAGTTCCAGCGCGGCGATCAGCTGGGCTGCCGGCGGGTCGAGCAGCGGCAGCAGCTCGCCGCCCGGCACCGACGGGTCCAGCCACCGGGCCCACTCGGAGGCCGGCAGCACCAGCGGCATCCGGTCGTGGATGATTGCCATCGGACCCGGCGCCACCGTGGTGATGATCGTTGTCGAGACAACAGGGTCGCCGGCCGGAGATCGCCAGAACTCCCACAGGCCGGCGAAGGCCATCACCGAGCCATCGGCCGGGGTGATGAAGTACGGCTGCCTGAGCAGCTTGCCCTTGCTGTCCTTGCCGATCTTCTGCCACTCGTAGTAGCCGGTGGCCGGCACCAGGCAGCGCCGCCGTTGGAACGCGGCCCTGAAGGCGCTCTTGTCCGGCACCGACTCCGCCCGCGCGTTGAACATCCTGTTACCCACCGACAGATCCTTGGCCCAGGACGGCACCAGACCCCAGCGCGCCTCGCCGACGAACCTGCCGGCCGGCCGGTCGTCCCGCTCGGGCCGCACCCTGACCACCGCGACCACGTCGGTCGGCGCGATGTTGTAGCGAGGCCGTGGCTCGTCACCGCCATACATTCCGCTGCCTAGCGGCGCGATCGGGTCGGGCTCGGCCTCGAACACCCCGTACAACGTCGCTGGATCCATCGTCGTCGCATATCGTCCGCACACCCGCAGATGATCGCATCCGACCCGGACAGCGCGCACTGGTCCAAACGGGCACCGAAGAGGCAGGATGTGAACATGAGCACGGTGGTCGTCGACGCCGACCCGGTGCTGCCGAGCAGACCTGGGCCGCATCGCCGGTACTACGGCTATGCGCTGCTCACTGCGGCCGTCCTCGCTGCCCTCTGCGTGCCCAGCCTGGTCGGCCGCAACACCAATGGCGCACCCATTGCTGCGCCGCCGGATCCGCCACCGCATGTCGGGCAGTGCCGGGCCCCGATCGAACGTCCCGAGGACCTCGGCCGGCTCATCGGTACCCGGCTGGTCGATTGCGGCAATCCGCACTCGGCCGAGGTGGTATCGGTGGGCCAGCTCGACGTCAGCGCCGGTTACCCGCTGACGGCGGCCGCGCCCTCGCTGACCGAGCCAGCCAAGCAGTGCGCCGCCGACGCCCTGGCATACGTCGGCGTGGTGACCTCAACTCCTACCAGTTCTGCGGTGCACGTCGCGCCGCAGTTTCGCACCGAGGTGACCGTGCCGATCAGGGCACAGTGGGACGCCGGCCAACACTGGTACTCCTGCCAGATACTGCCGGCCAGCGAGGACCTGCCGGTCAGCTATACCGGGACCGTCAGCTACGCAGCCGTCGGACCGCTTCCGGCCGCCTTCGGCCGCTGCGCTCAATCGATCGACGGCGATCCGACGCCGTGCACGGAGCCGCACTCGGCCGAGCAGATCAGCCTCTCGCAGCCGCTACCGGCCAACAATCAGACAGGCATCCTTGACTGCCGGCAGCTGGCCGAACCGATCATCGGCGCCCACGATCCCACCTTCGGCGGAGCCCTATCACTCACCAGCTGGAGGTCGGACAGCACGGTGGCCTGCTGGGCGACCTCCACCACCAGTTCCGAGATGGTCGGCACGTTGGTCGGCTGGGGCGATCGGCCCCTGCAATCAGGATGACGCCAGGTGCGCGATCATGGTGATCATGACTGCACCGTCCCGCACCGAGTGGCCGGCCCCGAACACGGACGCACCGGTGCACGCGACGGTCACCGTCCCCGGCTCGAAGTCGTTGACCAACCGCGCGCTGGTGTTGGCCGCGCAGGCAACCCGGATCTCGACGATCGTTGCCCCGCTGCACAGCAGAGACACCGAACTGATGGCCGCCGGCCTGCGCGCCCTGGGCGTCGACATCGAGACGACCGCGGCCAACGACTGGATCGTTACCCCCGCTGCGCTGCACGGGCCGGCCCACATCGACTGCGGGCTGGCCGGCACGGTGATGCGGTTCCTGCCGGCGCTGGCCGCTACCGGGACCGGCGAGATCACCCTCGACGGTGACGAGGGCGCGCGCCGCCGGCCGATGGGCACGGTACTGGACGCGCTGCGGGTTCTCGGCGCCGACATCGAGGGTGACGCGCTGCCGTTCGTCCTGCACGGAACCGGCTCGCTGCCGGGCGGCACGGTAACCATCGACGCCTCCGCGTCCTCGCAGTTCGTCTCCGGTTTGCTGCTGGCCGCGCCGTCCTACCTGGCCGGGGCGACGGTGTTGCACGACGGAAAGCCGGTTCCTTCGCTGCCACACATCGAGATGACGGTGCAGGCACTGCGATCCGTCGGGGTGACGGTCGACGACAGCAGCCCGTACCGCTGGCGGGTGGAACCCGGGCCTGTCGGTCCATGGACAGCCACCATCGAGCCGGACCTGTCGAACGCCGCCGCGTTCCTGGCAGCGGCGGCCGTCACCGGCGGGACGGTGAGCATCCCGCACTGGCCGGCGGCCACCACCCAGGCGGGCGACAGCTTTCGTGACATCGCCGAACAGCTGGGCTGTCAGGTACTGCTGGGCTCCGACGCCCTGACGGTGACCGGCCCGAAAACCCTGCGGGGTATCGACATCGACCTTCATGACGTCGGCGAGCTCACCCCGACGGTGGCCGCGATGGCGCTGTTCGCCGACTCCCCCAGCCAGCTGCGGGGCATCGGGCACCTCCGTGGCCACGAGACCGATCGGCTGGCCGCACTTGAACAGAACATCACCGCCCTCGGCGGTGCTGCGAGCATCGGCGACGACGGCAGCCTGCGCCTCACTCCTGCACCGCTGCACGGCGGGCAGTGGCGGGCGTTCGCCGATCACCGGATGGCCACCGCCGGCGCCATCGCCGGCCTGCGGGTGGCCGACGTGCTGGTGGACGACATCGCCTGCACCGCAAAGACTCTGCCCGATTTCGAGAGCATGTGGGCAGCCATGCTGGCAGCGGAACCTCCGAGTGCGGGAGCATCGCCCTGAGTCGGCTCGGCGACAACTGGGACAACGACGACGTCCGGGTGCGGCCGTCCGGCAGGTCGAGGCCGCGCAGCAAGACCCGACCGCGACACGACGACGCCGAGCGCGGATTCGTGCTGACCGTCGACCGCGGCCGCTACACCTGCCTGCTCGGCGAGGGCACCGGAAGTGAGCGCATCGTGATGGCGATGCGGGCCCGCGAGCTCGGCAGGCGGGCAATCGCCGTCGGGGACCAAGTGGACATTGTCGGCGACATCTCCGGCACCGACGACACGCTGGCCAGGGTGGTCCGGATCGCATCACGGAGTTCGGTGCTGCGTCGCTCGGCGGACGACACCGACACTGCTGAGCGGGTACTGGTGGCCAACGCCGACCTCCTGGTAATCGTCACAGCGGTGGCAGATCCGTTGCCGCGCACCGGTTTCATCGATCGATGCCTGGTGGCCGCCTACACCGGCACCCTACAGCCGGTACTGCTGCTGACCAAGGCCGACCTGGCCGACCCGGCGGCAATCATGGCCGCCTACGCGGAGCTCGACCTGCCGATCCTGGTGTCCCGCAGGGAGATCGACAGCGCCTCCGGTGGTCCTGCCGGCCGGGCGTTGTCCGGCGGCAGCGTCGAGCTGGTGCGGGAACTGTTGCACGACAAGATATCCGTCCTCGTTGGGCATTCCGGCGTGGGAAAGTCGACACTGGTGAACGCCCTGGTCCCCGACGCCGACCGGGCCATCGGTGCGGTGACGGGAGTGGGCAAGGGCCGGCACACCTCGACCTCGGCGATCGCGCTGCGGTTGCCGGCCGGCGGCTGGGTGATCGACACCCCTGGTGTCCGATCGTTCGGGTTGGCTCACGTGACCCCCGACGATCTGCTGGTCGCCTTCAACGACCTACTGGATGCGACCGCCGACTGCCCGCCAAACTGCGAACACCTCGGGCCGCCCTGCGCGCTCGACGCCTTCGTCGCCGCCGGCGGCGCCACCATGGGTCGGCTGCTGTCGTTCCGCCGGCTGCTGATGTCGCGGGCCGGTCAGGACACCTCAGAGGCCGGCTGACAACCGCCGGTTGTGCACACGGCACTGGTTGTCCACAGCCGGCGAACGGCCGACCGCACCCGCCCGGTGTACCGGTCCAGCATGGCCCGATGCCACCCGTTGTCTTCCCGTTAACCGTGCAGGCCGACGACCGTCAGGTCGATCTGGTGCTGCAGGCCGCCGCCCCGACCAGCTGGGCCGAGGCGGCGCCGGGTGTGTTGGCCGTCGCCGGGCTGCCACCGGCCACTCCGCTGTACCTGGGCGCCGGCAGGGTCGATCCCGCGCTACTGGTCGGTGCTCCCCCGCTGCTGGCCGGCACCGTGCTGTCCACCAGCCCCGGCGACGCGCAGCCCGTCGACGGCGCGCTGGTGCTCGACTGCATTGCCGGGCCGGATGCGGGTGGCTCGGTGCCGCTGCTGCACGACGCACTGCTGGTCGGCCGCTCCCCACGGGCGGATCTGGTGCTCGCCGATCCCGACGTGTCGGCCAGACACGCCCAGGTGGCCGTGGGTAGCTCCGGGGTGACGATTACAGATCTGTTGTCCACCAACGGGATCCGGCTGCCGACGACCGCCGCCGGCGAACCGCCGTGGCCTGCCGGTACGCCGCAACCGCTGAGCATCGGCGCCCCCGTCACCCTCGGTGGCAGCACCCTGCGGCTCGACCTGCCGGCCGGTATCCCGATGCTGCGCCAACCGGACGGTGCCGGGCTGGTGCGACTGTCGTTGCCGGTCCGGTCGACCACCACCTTCCACCAGGCCTGTCCGGACGACCCTGGAGCGCCGCCGGTGCGTGAGCGCCGGCCGGTGCCGATCGTCGCAGCGGTGGCCGCTGCCGTTACCGGGCTGGCGGTCGCCCTGCTCACCAGGATGTGGCTGTTCCTGCTGATGGCGGCGCTCGGGCCGGTGACGATGATCGCCGCCGCGATCGGCGACCGGCTGGCCGGCCGCCGGCCGCACCGGCACGCGGTGGCCGACCATGCGGGCGCCGTACGGGCCTATCGGCTGGCGGTCGAGAACGCTGTCGCCGCCGATCGAGCAGATGCCTGGGAGCGATTCGCCGATCCGGCCCGGCTGCTGCGCTGGGCGCGGG
>JALYVF010000201.1 GCA_030853385.1 Actinomycetota bacterium
CGAGGCACTGCTCGTGCTGGACGAGTTGCCGGGGGCCGACGACCGGGATGCCGCCGCCGACGACGGGCTCGAGGTGCTGCAGCAGGCCTTTCTGGCCTCGCCGTGGGCGGACCGCAACCCGCTGCGGGTGGAGGTGCCGTTCGCCACCAGGATCGGCCCGGTGGGGGTCCGCGGGCGGATCGATGCGGTGTTCGCCGACCAAGGCGGCGGCTTCACCGTTGTCGACTGGAAGACCGGCCGGCGGCCGTCCGCCGCGCAGGTCGAGGCGGCAGCCGTGCAGCTGGCCGCCTACCGGCTGGCCTGGGCCGAGCTGGCCGGGTTGCCGTTGCCGCAGGTGCGGGCCGCCTTCCACTACGTTGCCGACGGCATCACCCTCGCTCCCGTCGACCTGCTCCACCGGGCTGGGCTGACCGCGCTCATCGAGAGCGCCATCGCGGTGCCGGCCGATGAATAGCGCACCGTGGTGGGGCCGTCCTGAAGAGGAGGACGCTCGATGACCACTATTCAGCACGCGAAAGACGCATCGGCCGGCAAGCGCGTGATCAAGGTGCCCCGCAGCGTCATTGCAGGTGCCCAGCTGCAGGTGGCGATGGAGAAGCGGCTCGGCATCGACACGCCCGAAGTGATCAAGAAAATCGCCCAGGCACACTGATCGGCGAAGATCGGGCCACCGCTCGGTCACAGGTTTCTCAATCAGCGCGTTCACGCAGAGCCCGAACTCGGCCGCCATCACCTTGACGCCAAGATCACGACCGCATCTGAAGGGCCGCAAGGCGCTCCGGAAGCTCTGCGATCGAATCGAGGTGCTACCCAGCTGGCAGGTGATTGGGTGCTCCACAGATCAACGAACAACCGCTCGTCGACATCGACGCCCAACGATCGGACGAAAGCCCAAGACCGCGGCACCGCCACAACCCTGCCAGGAACGTAGTCGACGAGGGTGCCGAAAAAGTCGAAAGTGTGGGTGATGCCGGTACCAGCCATGTAGTCATCATCCTGGACCAGCCCCCAACATGAGGTTGGCTTGACGCAATTGCCGAACTCCCGACGCGTCTTAGGCTGCCCGGTGTGACGAACCCTCGACCGCTGATCGTGTTGCGCGGCAAGCAGCTGCGCAGCGACAGGGCCGCGGTGATGGCCATCGTCAACCGCACCCCCGACTCGTTCTACGACAAGGGAGCCACCTGGGCGGATCAGTCCGCCCACGACGCGGTGGACAGGGCGGTGGCCGACGGTGCCGATCTGGTGGACATCGGCGGGGTGAAGGCGGGCGTCGGCGCCGTCGTCGAGGTGGCCGAAGAGATCCGCCGAGTGGTGCCGTTCGTGCAGCGCGTCCGGGAGCGCCACCCTGAGCTGGTGATCAGCGTCGACACCTGGCGCGCCGCGGTGGCCGTCGAGGCCTGCAAGGCGGGCGCCGACCTGATCAACGACACTTGGGCGGGAGCCGACCCTGGTCTGGCCGCGGTCGCCGCCGAGTACGGTGCGGGCATCGTCTGTTCGCACACCGGGGGCGCGGCGCCGCGCACGAACCCACACCGGGTCGGCTATGCCGACGTGGTCGCCGCGGTGATCGCCGAGACCACCAGCGCCGCAGAGGCGATGGCGGCAGCAGGTGTGCCGCGAACCGGCATTCTGATCGACCCCACGCACGACTTCGGCAAGAACACCTATCACGGGCTCGAGCTGTGCAACCGCACCGGCGAGCTAGTGACGACCGGCTGGCCGGTGCTGATGGCGCTGTCCCGCAAGGACTTCGTCGGCGAGACGCTGGGCGACGAGGACGGGCCGCTGCCGGCCGACCAGCGACTGTTCGGAACGCTCGCAGCCACCGCGTTGGCCGCCGCCGCCGGTGCAGCGGTCTTTCGCGCGCACGATGTCGTCGCCACCAGACAGGTGCTGGAGATGGTGGGCTCCATCCAGGGCAGCCGGCCGCCTGCCAACCCGCGCCGCGGACTGGTCTGACGGCGCCTGTCGTCTCGCGACATGGCACCATCGACAGGTGATCACCGTCCTCGAGTACCTCGTCATCGCCGCCGCGGTCGGCCTGGCCGTGTTCTTCATCGCGGTCTTCGTCTTCGGCCGCGGCGAGCAGATGGCCGCCTTGCCGGCCCGCACCTCGCCGGCCGAGCTACCGGATGCCGCGATTGTCGGCAACGACGTGCGTACTGTCCGCTTCGCGGTCGGCGTCCGCGGCTACCGGATGGGCGACGTGGACTGGACGTTGGACAGGGTGGCCGAAGAACTCGACCGGCTGCGCGGCGAGGTCAGCCGACTGGGCGGCGACCCGGACGCCGTTGCGTCACGTGACGAGGTACTGCCCGAGCATCACCAGCCAGCAGAACAGCCGGAGCGGGACCCTGGCGTGTCGCTTGGCCAAGAACCAGCAGTGACCGACAGCCGGTGACCGACAAGCAACGCTGCGGCTGGGCCAACTCCGCCCCCGAGTACGTCGGCTATCACGACGACGAGTGGGGCAGACCGCTGCACGGCGACGACGCGCTCTACGAACGGCTCTGCCTGGAGGCGTTCCAGTCCGGGCTGTCCTGGATCACTATCTTGCGCAAGCGGCCGGCGTTCAGGACGGCGTTCGCCGGCTTCCACATCGACACGGTGGCCGAGTTCGATGAGAGCGACGTCGAGCGATTGATGAGCGACGCCGCGATCGTCCGGAACAGGGCGAAGGTGTTGGCAGCGATCGGCAATGCCAAGGTGGCCGCCGAGCTGCCGGACGGGCTGGATGCGCTGCTCTGGTCGTTCGCCCCGACCGTGTACCGGCCGCGGCCGGCCACCGTTGTCGAGGTGCCGGCGACCAGCATCGAATCGGTGACGATGGCGAAACAGCTGAAGCGGCAGGGGTTCTCGTTCGTCGGATCGACCACCGCCTATGCGTTGATGCAGGCCACCGGCATGGTCGACGACCACATCGCCAGCTGCTGGCGGGCCACGACCTGAGCCGGCCCACCTGCCTGGGATTTCGCTGCGTATCGGGGTTCGGTGGTGAGCCGGACTAAGCAGGCGGTTCCGAGTTCGACGACTGCTGGGTGATCTCCAGCGCTGCCGGGTCGACGTCGCTGTGCTCGGAGGCGTCGACGTGGCCGTTCACCCGTGGCGCCGTTCCCTGGTCGGCCTGCGCGTCGCGGGTGGTCTCGGCCGCCCCGGGGCTCCCGCTCTGCACCCGCTCGTCACTGCGGTCGTCGTCGTCGTTGGTGCCGGTCGCGTTGGTCTCGGCTGCCTTCGACTCGGCTGCATTCGACTGATCTGCGTTCGGCTGGTCGTCGGTGGTGCTGTGCGACATGGTGTTGTCCTCCTGGGATGCCTGCTGCGGTGTTTTCGAACCCATGTTGATTACGGCCACCCCTGACAGCAGATCGATGCGCTTGTTGCCAGGATCGGCATTGCCGGCTTCTTCGCGCCGGGATTCCTTGGCCTTGCGCTCCTCGATCTCGTGGCGCATGCCGGGGTTGAACAACGCCCCGAGCTCTCCCATTGGACCCACTTGGCAAGGTTACGTGACACCGACCACGCGGGATACCGATCCGCGGCCGCCGCTGTCGCGATTCAGCGTCCGGTGAACACCGCCGGCCGCTTCTCCACGAATGCCGCCAGTGCCTCCCTATGATCGGCGGAGGAGAAACAGGCCTGCTGGGCACGGTTCTCGAACTCGAGGGCGCCGGCAAGGTCGCTGTTGCCGCCCTGCGCCAGCGATGCCTTCATCCACCCGTAGGCGGCCGTCGGACCGGCCGCCAGTCGGGTCGCCACCTCCGCCGTCTCGGCGGCCAGCGTCTCGTCGTCCACCACCAGGTCGACGGCACCCCAATCTAGTGCCGTCTCGGCGTCCAGCGGCTCGTCGAGCAGCATCAGCCGGGTCGCCCGGCCGGCGCCGATCAGCCGGGGCAGGGTGAACGACAATCCGGAGTCGGCCGACAATCCGACCGCGGCGAACGAGGTCCTGAAGGTCGCGGAGCGGGCGGCGATCCGCAGATCGCAGGCGTAGGCGAGGCCGGCACCGGCTCCGGCGGCGATCCCGTTGACGGCGGCGATCACCGGTTTACCCAGCCGCGTCACCGATTCGATCATCGGGTTGTAGAACTCGGTGACGGTGTTGCCGACGTTCTCACCGCCGGCCTGTACGGCGGCCAGGTGTTCCTTCAGATCCTGGCCGGCACAGAACCCCCTGCCGTTCCCGGTGATCACTACCGCCCGCACCGCCGGATCGTCGGTGACGGCGCCGAGCACCTGCAGCAGCGCCGATTTCAGCCCGGAGTTGAAGGCGTTGAACGCTTTTGGCCGGTTCAGCGTAATAGTGCCCACCCCGTCAGCGACGGTCAGCAGCACGGGCAACTCGGCAGCCGGATCGGGTGCAGTCATGGCCTCAGCATCCCATTTCGGTAAGGCGCTGATTTCTGTGCCGAGCTGGCGAGTTTCGTGTCCATCGGCGCGTCGTGGGAGAATGAACCGCTCGCGTGAACAGGCGCGAGCTCACTGCTGGAGGGAGTCGAGGATGGCGGCCATGAAGCCCCGCACCGGGGATGGTCCTCTTGAGGTCACGAAGGAGGGCCGCGGCATCGTCATGCGGGTACCCCTGGAAGGCGGCGGCCGCCTGGTGGTGGAGATCACCGCAGACGAGGCCAATGCACTGGGGGACGCCCTGAAGGCCGTCGTCGTTCCCAAGTAGTTCTTTGCTCAGGTTCGCCCGAGTCCGACCGAGAGGCCGGATTCGGGCCTTTCTGTTGCCGGCCAGGGCCGGCTAGAGTACGGACCGGTACAGCTCGACGGTCTGCTCCGCCACCGCTGTCCAGGAGAACTCCTCGACGGCCCGTCGCCTGCCTGCCTCACCCCAGCTGGTTGCCCGGGCGGCGTCACCCACCAGGTCGTTCACGGCCGCCGCCAGGTTCGCCTCAAAGGTGGTGGTGTCGGCCGCGTCGTAGTGCACCAGCGTCCCGGTCACGCCGTCGTCCACCACCTCCGGGATGCCGCCTACGTCGGAGGCCACCACCGGCGTCCCGCAGGCCATCGCCTCCAGGTTCACGATGCCGAGCGGCTCGTACACGCTGGGGCAGCAGAACACCGTGGCCGCCGTCAGCACCTGCTTCACATCGGCCAGCGACAGCATTCCGTCCAACCAGAACACCCCTGGTCGGCCAGCCTGTAGCTCGTGCACCGCGGCCGTGGTTTCCGCGGCGATTTCCGGGGTGTCCGGCGCGCCAGCACACAGCACCAACTGCACTCCCGGCGCGAACTGGTGGGCGGCCGCGACCAGGTGCCCCACGCCCTTCTGCCTGGTGATCCGGCCGACGAACGCGACGATCGGCGCATCGAGATCGACCCCACGTGAGGTGAGCACCTGGCGGCCATCGACGGGTGCATAGATCTGGGTATCGATGCCGTTACGGATCACCGTGACCCTGGCCGGATCCAGCTCCGGGTAGCAGTCGAGGATGTCGGCACGCATGCCATCAGAAACCGCGACGACGGCATCTGCTGCCAGGTACGCGGTGCGCTCGGCCCAGCTCGACAGCCGATAGCCGCCGCCGAGCTGCTCGGCCTTCCACGGCCGGCGCGGCTCGAGGGAGTGGGCCGTCACTACATGCGGGATGCCGTACAGCAGCTTCGCCCAGTGGCCGGCCATGTTGGCATACCAGGTATGCGAATGCGCCAGCTCGGCGGCCGAGATCGCGGCCGTCATCGACAGATCGACGCTCAACGTCGACAGCGCCGGATTGGCGTCGACCAGCTCGGCCGCCGGTCGATGGCCGGCAGCTCCTTCCCGGTCGTCGCCGAAGGCATGGACGTCGACCTCGATCAGCTTGCGGAGCTCCCTGACCAGGTAGTCGACGTGCACGCCGGCGCCGCCGTAGATGTCGGGTGGGAACTCGCGGGTGAGTAGCGCGGTACGCATGCGGTGATCTTCGCAGACCTGCCGTCGCAACGTGACGCCGAGCACACTAGTCTCGCGAACATGTCCGGGAAAAAGCCCAGAGTCCTCGGGATTGTCCTTGCTGGCGGCGAAGGTAAGCGGCTCTGGCCGTTGACCGCCGACAGGGCGAAACCGGCGGTGCCTTTCGGTGGTGGCTTCCGGCTGATCGACTTCGTCCTGTCGAACCTGGTGAACGCCGGCTACCTGCGGATCTGCGTGCTCACCCAGTACAAGTCGCACTCGCTGGACAGGCACATCTCCACCACTTGGCGGATGAGCCAGATGCTCGGCAACTATGTCACCCCGGTCCCGGCGCAGCAACGGCTGGGTCCGCGCTGGTACACCGGTAGCGCGGACGCGATCTTCCAGAGCCTCAACCTTGTCTACGACGACAAGCCCGACTACCTAGTGGTTTTCGGCGCCGACCACGTGTACCGGATGGACCCGTCACAGATGGTGGCCGACCACATCGACTCCGGTGCCGATGCCAGCGTCGCCGGGATCAGGGTGCCAAGGCACGAGGCGACAGCCTTCGGGGTGATCGACACCGACGCCGCCGGTAGGCGCATCACCCAATTCCTGGAGAAGCCGGCCGACCCGCCGGCGGTGGCCGACGACCCCACCGTGTCGTACGCCTCGATGGGCAACTACGTGTTCAGCACCGACGCACTGATCGACATGCTCAAGTCGGACGCCGCCGACGAGAACTCGATGCACGACATGGGCGGCAACATCATTCCGAACTTCGTGGACAAGGGCGCGGCCAACGTCTACGACTTCGCCCGCAACGAGGTGCCGGGCGCCACCGACCGGGATCGCGGCTACTGGCGCGACGTCGGCACCATCGATTCCTATCGTGACGCGCACCTGGATCTGGTGTCTGTGCACCCAATCTTCAATCTTTACAACGCCGATTGGCCGATCCTGAGCTATATCGCTCCGCTGCCACCGGCGAAGTTCGTCGAGGACGGCATTGCCCGCGACTCGATGGTGGGATCCGGGACCATCATCTCCGGGGGAGTGGTGGACCTGTCGGTGCTGTCGAACGATGTCAGGGTGCAGAAGGGCAGCTCGGTGTCGGGCTCGGTGGTGCTGCCGGGCGTGCGGATCGGCCAGAACGCGGTGATTCGCAACGCCATCCTGGACAAGAACGTGGTGGTGCCGGACGGCGCGACCGTCGGCGTCGACCTGGAAAGGGACGCGACCAGGTTCACCGTGACACCGTCGGGAATCACCGTGGTGGGTAAGGGAATCAGGGTCGAGATCTGAGCGGACCGTCGTCGGCGATCGGGGTGCGGAACGAGCCGCGGCCGGCCAGCGGTCCCCGTTCCCCGTCGATCACCGCGTCGATGAAGCCTTCACCGCCGAACTCGATCATCGCATCGCGCCAGCCGGGGCGGGCGCGCTGCAGCACGCCGTCGGCATCCCAGAGCACCGCGCTGATCGTCATCGAGGGATCAGTGTTCCGGGTGGTCCTGCCGCGGCGGGCAGCCGTGGATGAAGTACTTGACGTCGTACTCGAAGTGCCAGGCCTCGTTGTCGTAGATCCGGCAGAATCCGTAGCTGCCCTTGGTGGCCTGCAACCACTGGTAGGCGGGTGCCGGCTGCACGTCGATGGCGATGCCGACCACATGAGCCGACTTGTCCGGCTTGAGCACCATCTTGTCGGCGACGGCCGTGCCGTATTCCTTCACGTCCTCGTCGTATTGCTTTTGTTGTTGCGCCACACTGCGTTTGCCGTCGTTGAGGCAGACGATGATGCCGTCGGCATTGGCGCCCTTCTCGACGTTGTGCCAGGCGGTGATGACGTCCGGGCGCAGACCGGTCGGCGCCTCGTCGTAGTACGAGGAGTTGGTGGCGCACTTGGTGCCGCCCTCGGGGCCGGGCAGATTCCGGCTCACGTCCGGGTCGTTCGTGGTCGGGATGGATCTGCCGGTCGAGCGGCCCGAGCTGGTCGACTTCTTCGAGGACGCCGTGGTCTTCGTGATGGCGGTCGTCTTGCTGGCAGCGGTTGTCTTCTTGACGGCGGTGGTGCTGCCGGCAGCAGTCGTCTTGCTGACGGAGGTGTGCGGTGCGGATCTCGTCGTCGGCGCCACCACCGGCGTCAGGGGTGCTGCCGGTGCGGCCATGTTCTTGGTCACCGTGACGGTCGCAGCATCGCTTGATCCGCAGGCCACCACTGCACCGGCCAACAGCCAGACAGCGATGATCCCCGTTACTCCCCGGACAGCGCGCCGCGGATGCTGCGCCCTCACAGGCTGTTCTTGACGGCTGCCAACAGACCGTCACCCAACGGAATCATCACCGACGTCAGCGTCTCGTCGTCTCGCACGGTTCTGCCGGCCTCCCGGATGGCGACGGTGTCGGCGTCCCGCTGGGTGGGGTCGGCGACCTTGTCGTGCCAGAGCGCGTTGTCGACCACCAGCACGCCGCCGGCCCGCAGCAGCCGGACCGCCTCGACGATGTACTGCCCGTACTCCTGTTTGGCCGCATCGACGAATACCAGGTCGTAAGCGCCGTCGGTGAGCCGTGGCAGCACCTCGAGCGCCCGCCCGTTGATCAACCTGGCGCGCCCGGCGGCGATCCCGGCCTCGCTGAACGCCTGTTTGGCGGCCCGCTGGTTCTCCGCTTCCACGTCGATGGAGGTGAGGATGCCGTCCGCGGTCATCCCGGCGAGCAATGCCAGGCCGGACACCCCGGCGCCGGTGCCGATCTCGACGGCAGACTTGGCGCCGACGGAGGCGGCCAGGAACGTCAGCGCGGTGGCGCCGCCCGCTCCGATCGGCGTGCAGCCGAGGTCGGCCGCTCTGGCCCGCGCGGCGGAGGCGGGCTCGGATTCGGGAATGAAGAACTCGGCATACGACCGGCTGTTGGACACGCTCCGACGGTAACGGATCAAGGTGGGGAGTTCTCACCCGACTCACAGAGATCTGGCGGACGATAGTGTCTCGGCAACCGCACGGGAGGTGCAGGAGAGTGTCCGAACGATTCGGGTCCGACGCGACCGCGTTGACGACCCCGTGGACGCCCCCTACCTGGGAGGACATCGTCCGTGATCACGGCGATCGGGTGTACAGGTTGGCCTACCGGCTGTCGGGGAACCCGCACGACGCCGAGGACATCACCCAGGAGACCTTCATCAGGGTGTTCCGGTCCCTGGACAACTTCCGCCCGGGCTCGTTCGAGGGTTGGCTGCACCGCATTGCCACCAACGTCTTCCTCGATCTGGTCCGCCGCCGCGCCAGGATCCGGATGGAGGCACTGCCGGAAGACACCGACCGGATCGCCGGCAAGGCCGTCTCGCCGGAGCAGGCCTTTGCCGATTCCAATCTCGACCCCGATCTGCAGGCGGCGCTGGACGAGCTGGCGCCGGAATTCCGCGCCGCCGTGGTGCTCTGCGACGTCGAGGGCTTGTCGTACGAAGAGATCGGAGCCACCCTTGGGGTCAAGATGGGGACCGTGCGATCGCGCATTCACCGCGGCCGGCAGGCCCTGCGCGCCGGCATCGAACGCCGCCGAGCTGCGGCCGCCGCCAACGCGCAGCTGCCGTCGGCAGGGGAGGCGAGCCGATGACGTTCTTCTCCGATGCCTTTGTCGACCACCTCAATTTCGATGCCGTGGTGGCGTTCGCCGACGGTGAGATGAGCCTGGCCGCCTACCAGCGGGCGGCCGCGCACCTGTCCAGGTGCGATGCCTGCGCCGCCGAGGTCGCCGAGCAGACCAGCGCCCGCGAGTTGCTCCGCTCTGCCTTCGCCCCCAAGATGCCCGGCAGCCTGTTCGAACAGCTCAGGTCGATTCCGATCGCGCTGCCCGCCGACCCCCGGCTCGACAAGCCACTGGGCTGACGGCAACCCCCGAAGCCGCACAGCCGCCCGTCGCTGTGTCGTAGCCTGCCTAGGGTGGTTACCCGCCCGAAGTCCGTTGGAAGGCACGCCGCAGATGAGCTCACCGAGAAGCCCGGTCGATCCGGCGCTCTCTGCCGCCTTCGGCCGGCCCGGTGAGGTGGACGGATCGTTCGCGCCGAGGGCCGCCCGCTCACCCCACCCGCTAACCAACGGGAACGTCGTTCCGGACATGCTGGTCGACGCCTTCGGTCGGCCGGCTCCCGACACCCCTGGTTTGCAGCGCCCGGCCGAACCCGCAACGGTCGAGGTGGAACCGGAGCCGGAACCGGGTGACGAGTGGCGCAACCCGCAGGCAACCGTCACCCTCGGTGAGCCGGCCGAACAGCCGGCGGCGACGGTGCGTAAACCCCGGCCGACCGCCGAGCGATTCTCGTTGCGGCAGGCGCTGTTCGACCATTGGCTGCGCCCGTCGGCACTGATCGGGCTGCTGATGGCGGCGCTGGTGATCGGCGCCGTCGGCGGCGGCGTGGTGGCGCTGGTCGACCGCGGCACCACCAGCGCGGCCGGCGACCCTCAGTACCAGATCGCGTCGGCGGAGCCGGCCATCGAGCGGCCGTCGGGTTCGGTGGCGGCGATCGCGGCGAAGGTGGTACCGGCGGTGGTGTCGCTCGAGGTCCGCACCGGCGATACCGGCGACAGCGGTTCGGGCGTCGTCATCGACGCAAAGGGCTACCTCCTGACGAACAACCATGTGATCTCGCTGGCGGCAACCGATCCGAGCGCCAAGCTGACGGTGGTCTTCAACGACGGCAAGGGCACCAGGGTGCCCGGCACCATCGTCGGCCGCGATCCGCAGTCCGACCTCGCGGTGGTGAAGGTGCCCACCACGAATCTCACGGTGGCCCAGCTCGGCAACTCGGACAAGCTGGCGGTCGGCGATCCCGTCATCGCCATCGGCTCACCGCTGGGCCTGCAAGGCACCGTCACCACCGGCATCCTGTCGGCCACCCACCGGCCGCTGCGGTTGTCGGGCGAAGGTACCGACACCAATGCGGTGATCGACGGGCTGCAGACCGATGCAGCCATCAATCCAGGCAACTCCGGCGGCGCGCTGGTCGACGCCACCGGTGCGGTGATCGGCATCAACACCGCGATCCGCACCCTCAGTCAGGACTCCAGCAGCGGCTCGATCGGGCTCGGATTTGCCATCCCGATCAACGATGCGAAAACCATCGCCGAGGATCTCATCAGGTCGGGCAAGGTCGTTCACCCGACCATCGGGGTCAACGACAAGTCGGTGACCGATGGCACCACCGACGGCGCCCAGGTGCAGAACGTGCAGGACGGCGGCCCGGCGGCCCGGGCGGGCATTGTCGAGGGTGACGTGATCGTGAAGGTCGGAACGCGGTCCGTCGGCAACGCCGACGAGCTGGTGGTCGCCGTGCAAGAACACCAGGTCGGCGAGACCGTTCCGGTGACGGTTGTCCGCAAGGGCCGGACGATGACGGTGAACGTCACCCTGGTCGCCGGATAGGCTGAGCAGGTGTTCGGAATGTCGTGGCCGCAGATCATGCTGATCATGGTTATTGGCGTATTCCTGCTCGGCCCCGAACGCATCCCGGTCGCCGTGCAATGGGTGTTCTCGTCGCTGAAGAAGATGCGGACGATGGCCCAGGGCGCGCAGGCGCAGTTGAACTCCGAGCTCGGCCCCGAGATCGCCGAGCTGCGTCGGCAGATCGCCGACCTGCAGGGCTTGAACGAGCTGCAGGAACTGCGGCAGCTGCGCGATCTGCACCCGAAGAACCTGATTGGCAGGGGCCTGCTCGGCGGCGCCGACGGCCAGACCACCGGTGGCATCGCCGGTTTCCTGGGCCTGGATCCCAATCTGCTGAACCCGATCAAGCCGGTGTCGGCGGGCGGGCCGGCCGAGGCGGTTGCTGCTGCTGCCGCTACTGCCGCGTCAGCTGGCGTTGTCGGGACGCCGGCACAGCCCGAGGTGTCGATGGTCAAGCCGGATGCGGGGCCCGTCCCGGTCACCGATCCACTGCCGACGCCGGTCACCGATCCGCTGCCGACGCCGGCCGCCGATCCGCTGCCGGCTCCCGCCGCCGATCCGTTGCCGGTGCCGGCTTCCGTGGCCCCGGGAGCCACTCCCGCTCCCGCGCCGGTCCCCGAGACAGTTCCCGTGCCGCCTGCCGCTGCTGTTGCCGAGCCGGTTGGGGCGCCAGTTGCTGCGCCGGTTGCCGAGGCGGTCGAGCCCGCTGCTCAGCCGGCACCCGAACCCGCACCAGCGCCGGTTCTCGCTCGGACCCCATACGACGTCGACGGCACCTGAGCCGCGCCCTGCTAGCGGGGCGATAACCCCAGCGACATCCCGACCAGCGGCCGGGTCCTGGCCGCGAGATCGTCGGCAACCTGCTGCAGGGCCTTGGCGGCGGG
>JALYVF010000211.1 GCA_030853385.1 Actinomycetota bacterium
CCAGGGTGAGCTCGTAGTGGAACACCCCGTTCTCTTCCCGCCCGCCGGACAGGTCGACGTAACGATGTTTGGAGTCCTGCTCGTCCTGAAACGCACCATCCAGCCCGTGCTGGGCGAGTAGTAGCTGTCGGAGCTCTTTGACCGAGCGTGGTCCGTGGTCGGCGCCCATCCCGATCATCTTGTCCAATACCACCGGACCGGCACCATCGGCGAGGTCGGGTGAGATCTTGTCGAATTCCGCCGCGATCGTGGCTGCCACGGTGGGTGTGACGTCGGTGGTTTGGATGGCCTCGGCGAGCACGGCGAGGTCGTGGCGGCGCAGGATCGTCACACACTTCGCGACCACGCCCGAGCCGCCGGATTGCAGATGCCAGGCCGCATCGCGGATCCATCCCGCGGTGGAGGCGAACTGCGACTCGTTGATCACGCCGCGTTGTTCGGCTTCGGCGGTGGCGACGACGAGGCCGGCTTCGGCCAGTGCGCGCAGCTGATCAAGCTCACCGACCACGCCGGCCAATTCACTGCTCGGTGTCTGGTAGATGACCTCGGAGATTCCCTGCAAAGTGGCAACCGCGGCGGCGACCTTCGCGCGGCGCTGCGCCATACTCGCCGGTACACTTGGTGCCGTCGTGTCCGAAGTCCCCGCCTCATCCATACCGACAATGCTACGAAACAGGTCCGACAGTCGACCCCCTAAACACCCTGCAGCGCAATACTTCTGCTCACAAGTCGGTAACGTTCTAGCGAGCTGTTGTGATCGTGTACACGCTGTTGCGGTGGTGCTGGCCACGAGATGCACTACGCACCAACAGGAGAGCTCAGCATAAGCATGTATCGCCTGAGCTCTCGATGTTCCGTCGCCACAGCCCGAGGGTGAGATCTGGCGACTGATCGATGATGGCTGAAGTGCTACCGAAACTCCACGGACGCAGAATCCGGACACAGGGGTCGCCCGCCAAGCGCTCGATGCGACATTGCCGATTGCGAGATTCAGGCAGCCAGCTGCGGGACCTTGCGCCAGCCAGGATCAATCGATACTGCTTGCGGGCCAGTGGTTTTGGGCGCACTGATCGTCCTTGTCGGGGGAACTCGTCGACGTTTGTACCGGGCTGGTGCCAGACGGCTTCGCAGCCACCGTTGCAACACTCTTCACCGGCACCGTCCCAACCGTCTTCGCCGACACCGCGCCGAGCAGCCCGATCCGTCGCTGCAGGATCGGTTGTAACCAGCACCGCCAGCCGAGTTCTCGCCAACACAGCCGAGCGCGAACCACACCAGCACCGCGAAGATCGCGGGGCCACCGATCATCGAGCCGGCGAGCGCAGCAGGACTATCGAATGCCGGCTTCAGCATCCAGACCGCGACCAGCATCGCCGGGATCGACAAATGCGGCCACGATTCGGACGCCAACCGTCCGGTCGATCCGCGCGTCCGCGGCCGGTCCGGTCCGGCCGCGGCCGGAGCGCCCAGCGAGGCTCCGAACATCCGCTGCAGACCGAGCAGGGCGGCCGAGGCCAGCAGGGTGCGACAGCGAAGACCGCGACCTCGTCCCACGGCAGCCGCCGGCGATCGGGCGACGCCACCGTGGTGGGGCTGGGCGGTTCGATCAGCGGGGTGGTCATGGTTCAACGCTAGGAACTGCGAAGCCGCCAGCCCACCCCTGGACACACATCGCAGGTGTAGCCAGCACGACACTTTCCGGCAGCCACCCACCGAAACCAGGCCAAGGCCGCGGGCACAATGGCTGGATGATGCAACGCTTCGACGGCAGAGTCGCCATGATCACCGGCGCCGGCAACGGTATCGGCCGGGCCATCGCCGGCCGGCTGCACTCAGAGGGCGCGGCAGTACTGCTGGCCGATCTCGAGGAAGCGGCCGCTGCGGAGGTGGCCGGCGCGCTCGGTGAGCGGGCAGCTGCGGTGCGCTGTGACGTGACCGATCGAGCCAGCGTGCAGGCAGCGGTTGCCGATTGCGTCCAACGGTTCGGCGACCTTGACGTGTTGGCCTGCAATGTCGGCACCGCGGGGCCGGAGGACTTCCTCGAGCTCGATGACGCGGCATGGGCCGCACACATGGAACCGACGCTGCACGGCACCGTGATCTGCATCCAGGCCGCGCTGCCACAGCTGATCGATTCGGAGTTCGGCGGTTCGGTGGTGATGACGGGATCGGTGAACGGACTGGCGGCGTTCGGCAATGTCGCGTACTCCGCCGCCAAGGCGGGGCTGGGTAACCTCGCCGCAAACCTCAGCGTCCGCTACGGCGCCTGGGATCCGCGGGCCACCGGTCGGCCGGTGCGCTTCAACGTCGTCGCAGCCGGCACCACCCGCACCAGGGTCTGGGACGCGCAAGATCAAGATCCGGACAAGTTCGCCCGCATCTACCCGCTCGGCCGGATCGGTGAACCGGAGGACATCGCTTCCGCTGTCGCCTTTCTCGGCTCCGACGACGCGTCGTGGATTACCGGCATCGTGCTACCGGTTGACGGCGGGGTGCTATGCGGACCCGTGCGGGCCTTCAACGAAGCGAGCCAGAGCTAGCACCGCCTGGCCGGCGACGTCCAGCCCCGTCATAGCGGACCTGCCGGGTCAGCCGAGCTGCCGCAGCCCGAACCGAACGCCTTGGTCGTCTGCGCATTCGACATACCGCCCAAACCCCTCGGCGGCTGTCTCCTCGCTGATCAATCGCCCGCCGCGCTGTACCACCTGCTGAGTCGCATCCGCGAGGTCGTCGACGGTGAAGAACACCTCGAAATGGGCGTCGGAGTCGCCGCCGTGGATGCCGATGCTCAGTGAGTCGGTGTCGACCTGCCCATTGCCGGCGTTACCGCTGGCCCGCCAGCCGAGCACGGCGCCGTAGAACGCGCGGGCCCGATCGGCTTCGGGTACACCGAGTTCGAGGTACGACGGTTCGGACGTCATGATGTCTCCCATGCTGTAGCCCGCGAACCTGGCCCTCGATCCGTCGCAGCCGCGTGAGGTGACTGAACTCTTCGCGGGAATATCCCGTATCCGGTCGCCGGAACGAAAAGTTTCGTTCACCGTTGTCTCCGTACCTGGTGGAGGCGTGGGTGACGGTACGCTCGCTCGGGCAGCGATAGAACCCCCGGGCGGTATAAAGAGCAGCACTCGAACAGACCCGAACAAGTCAACGATCGATTTTGTTGACTCGCCGTGCGTTATTCGGCACACTGCTGAGACCCAAGGGAGGGCTACCAAGATGCTGGCTGCTGTCCGCCAGGCGCGGATTCTGGACGAAGTACGCAAGGCCGGCGGAGTCCGGGTTTCCGACCTCACCGAGCTACTCGGCGTCTCGGACATGACCGTCCGCCGCGATCTGGACAGTTTGGACCGCAAGGGCTTGCTGACCAAGGTGCACGGCGGGGCGACAGCGATCGAGACGGCCAGCGCCGTTGAGCCTGGGTTCGAGGCGAAGATGGTGCGGGCACGGCTGGAGAAGGAGGCCATCGCCGCCCATGCGGCCAAACTCATCCAGCCCGGAATGGCCATCGCCATTACCGCCGGGACCACCACCTGGGCACTGGCGCCGCACCTGGCGGCGATCCCCAATCTCACCGTCGTCACCAATTCGCTCAAGGTGGCCGAGGTGCTCTACGACCAGTCGAGGCCGGACCTCACCGTCGTGTTGACCGGTGGCCTGCGCACACCATCCGATGGTCTCGTCGGACCCGTTGCGGTGCAAGCGATCCGCTCGTTGCACGTGGACCTGGTAGTGATGGGAGTGCACGGCATCGACGCCAAGGCCGGGCTGACGACGCCGAACCTGCTGGAAGCAGAGACCAACAGGGCGATGGTCGAGTGCGCACGCCGACTGGTGGTGGTCGCCGACCACACCAAGTGGGGCGTGGTCGGCCTTGCCTTCATCGCCCCGCTATCAGCGGTGGACACCCTGCTCACCGACGACCTGCTGGATGCCGACGCCAGACAGGTGCTCGCCGACCAGGTGGGCGACGTGATGGTGATACCCAGCGAGCACGACCAGGCACGCGCAGTGCGGGCCGCCACTGCAGGAACTTCCCGTTGAAGACGCTGGTCGTCGGCGGCGCCGGCTACATCGGCTCCGTCGTCACCCGACTGCTGCTGCAGGCCGAGCACGAGGTGCTGGTGCTGGACAACTGCTCAACCGGCCATGCCGATGCCGTCCCGGATGGGGTGCAGCTGATCCAACAGGACATCACCGAAGCCGACGCAGTGCTCGACGGTGCCGACTTCGATGCCGTCCTGCACTTCGCCGCCAAGTCGCTGGTCGGCGAATCGGTAGAGCGGCCCAGCCTGTACTGGCACACAAACGTTGTCGGTACCCGGGCACTCCTGGATGCCATCACCCGCCACGGTGTGCCGAGGCTGGTCTTCTCGTCGACGGCTGCGGTGTACGGCGAGCCGGCCGAGATGCCGATTACCGAGGACACCCCCACCAGACCGACCAACACCTATGGAGCCACCAAACTCGCCGTCGACATGATGATCACCAACGAATGCGTTGCCACCCAACTGGGTGCCGTCTCGCTGCGGTACTTCAACGTGGCCGGTGCAGCCCTGGGCGCCGGCGAGCGGCACCTGATCGAGACACACCTGATTCCCCTTGCGCTGGAAGCAGTTTCGGGTCACCGCGACAAGCTGACCATCTACGGTGACGACTGGCCGACTCCCGACGGAACACCGATCCGCGACTACGTGCATGTACTGGATCTGGCTCGTGCACACGTGCTGGCATTGGACGCCGCCGAATCCGGCAGTCACCTGATCTGCAATCTCGGCAATGGCGACGGTTTCAGCGTGCGCGACGTGATCACCACGATCGAGCAGGTCACCGGATTGCCGTTGCCGGTGACGGTCGGCCCACGTAGGGTCGGCGATCCCAAATCCCTGGTGGCGTCGGCGGAACGGGCACGTCACGCGCTCGGCTGGCAGCCGGAGTTCGACCTGCACAGGATGGTGTCCGATGCCTGGCAGTTCGCCACCAACCGACCGGGCCCATCCGCAGCGGCAGACGGGACAACAAGTACGTGACGGCAACAACACTGTTCGGTGATAGGTTCGCCCGGCCGTCCGACGGAGTGTGGTCGGCGCCCGGCAGGGTCAATCTGATCGGCGAACACACCGACTACAACAACGGCCTGGTGCTGCCGTTCGCGATCGATGCGAGGGCGGAGCTGGCGGCCGGCACCATCGACGAGCCGGTGATCAGGGTGGTGACGGCGCAGCGCCCCGGCGCGATAGTCGAGGCCCCGCTGGCCGTGCTGTCTCCAGGGTCTGCGGCCGCAACCGGTTGGCCAGCCTATATTTTCGGCGCTGTCTGGGCACTGATGGAGGCCGGTATCGAGGTCTCCGGCGCCGAGTTGGCACTCGACTCGTCCGTACCCGTCGGCGCCGGACTCAGCTCGTCAGCGGCGATGGAGTGCGCCACCGCGTTGGCCGTCTCCGAGCTGGCCGGGGTGCACCTCACCCCTTCAGACCTGGCCAGGCTCTGTCAGCGGGCCGAGAACGCATTCGTCGGAGTCCCGTCCGGTCTGATGGATCAGATGGCTTCTGCTGCCTGCCGCAAGGGCAACCTGCTGTTCTTCGACATCGGAGCCAACAGCACCGAACACATTCCGTTCCAGCCCGAAGAATCTGGGCTACAGATGCTGACAGTGGACACCAAGGCGCACCACAGCCTGGCCGACGGCGAGTACGCCAAGCGGCGGGCGTCCTGCGAACGCGCGGCCGAGCTGCTCGGACTGAACTCGTTGCGGGACATCGACAATCTGCCGGCAGCGCTGGCGGTGCTCAGCACGGCTAGCTCGCTGGATCCGACCGAGCGCGACGTGCTGGTCCGGCGGGTGCGGCACGTGGTGACGGAGAACGCCAGGGTGCTCGAGGTAGTGCAGCGGTTGCGCACGCCTGGCTGCGACTGGGTTGCCGTCGGCGACGACCTCACCGCCTCGCATACTTCGCTGCGCGAGGACTACCAGGTGTCCAGCGTCGAGCTGGACACCGCCGTGGACGCGGCGCTACGCGCCGGCGCGCTGGGAGCCAGGATGACCGGTGGCGGCTTCGGCGGGTCGACGATCGCCCTGGTACCGGTCGAACGCGTCGACGACGTGAGCAGCCAGGTCGAGAACGCCTTCGCCGCAGCAGGTTTCACCGCGCCGGTTATCCGACCGGTCTCGCCGGCCGACGGCGCCAGTCGAGACAACTGACCGGCGAACCGGCCGAGACCTCTACCACTGCGAGCGGGCCGAAATCTGGCCGCGAGATTGATCAGCGCGGCGCCGAGATACTGGTGGACGGGCGCGGCGCCGGATCGCTCGATGGCCCCTTCGCCAGCTGATAGCGCAACACCGTGGCCACCAGCTTGCCGCTGCCGGACTGCCAGGTCTTGGTGCCGGTCACTGCATTCTTGGTATCCGGCCAGCCGTACTTCGGATTGGAGTTGGCTGCCCTGGTCGAGCCATCGGGATTGGTGCCCTCGGTCGTGTACGCCTTGATGTTGCGGGCACTCACTCCTGCTCGGCCGCCCTGCGCCACCATGGCCACCCACTGCAGTGGCGTGACGGACTTGCCGTGCACCAGCGCGTTGATGTTCTTGTAGGCCTGATTGGCGAATCCGCCGGTACCGGCGATCACGTTCTGGATGGAGTTGAATCGATCGCTGGCCATCGGCATCTTGATGCCGAGCCCGGCCAACGCGACGTCGCCCCAGTTCTTGCCATTGACGCCGTTCGCCGCCATGTAGGCGGTGACGGCGAACTGACCCTTGCTGGCGAAGTTGTTGGTAACCGCCCAGAAGGTGTCGGCTTTGTCCATGGTGCGCAACGCGCTACCGAGCTTGGAGCCGTCCTCGGCCAGCTTGCCCATCTTGCCGAGCGCGGACAGCGACTTGACGCCCGGCACCAGGCCGAGCGCGTCCAGACCCATCTGCGACCACGAGCCCTGGCCGTTCATCAGCTTGTTCGCCAGATCGATGGCCAGCGCCGCGCCACCCGTCACCAGTGCGATCGGGCCCATGATCGGCGCCAGACAGGGAATCAACGCCAGCATGCCGGACACCATCGAGACCATCTTGAGGATCGGGCTGATGTGCGCGGCCGCCCATGACACACCCTTCTTGATGCCACTCCAGGCCGCCGAGAAAGCGCCACCCACCTTGTCCCAGAATCCTGGCGGCTTCTGAAACCGCAGGTGCTTGGCCCTGTTGACTTCGCTGACGCAGGTCGACAGTGCCTGGCCGTGCTGGGTGTGGATGCCCTGGGCCTGATTCTCCAGCGACGTCAGGTCGGCCTGGGCGGTGTTCAGCGTCTCCTGCTTCGAGCCGGTCTGCGACTGGTAGGTGTCCGGCGGCATCGTCTGGCCCTGCTTGAGCGACGCCTGCTGAGTCGTCAGGGACGTCTGGTGCTGGCTGTCGTCGGTCTTCGCCTGCTGATAGTTGGCATTCGCCGAGTTCACGGTCGCCTGTTGGGAGGCATGTTTCGTCGCCAGCGCGCTCAACTGACTCTGCAGATTCTCCAGGGTGCCGGCGTAGGTGGTGAGGGCGGCGGACACGATCGTCCAAGCTTCCGAGGTGCGATTCAGATGCGGCACCATGTCGTCCTTGACGCCAGCGGAGAAGGTGACACCCTCACTGCCGAGGAACTCGCCGTACTGCAGGCAGTCCACCTGGGTGGCCGCCGACTGCGTCGTCTGGCCGAACTGTCCCCAGGTCTTGGCGGACGCCTTGATCGCACCCACGTCTCCACTCAGTACGAACGAGACCATTGCGATTCACCCCTCCCATCGTGCCGGCAACGTCTGCGTCGGCAGTATCGACACTCGTGCGCTCGGCCTATTGGCAAAGTAACGCGACGGTGTAGACGCTGCCGCTCTTTCAGGGGTTCCGGCCATGGGGAGGACTACCCACCCTGTGTGGACGCAGCACTAGCGGGGCGGACGTCACACCGAATGGCGGACGAGTGCAACGGGTGGGGTCAGTAGCTGTAGAGCGAGGATCGACGGCTGTCCGCCGTACCGCCGACGATCGACACCCCGGACGAGGTCCCGATCAGGTCGGCGCCGGCAGCCAACAGCGACCTGACCTGCTCGATGGTTTTGATACCGCCAGAGGCCTTGACGCCGATCGAAGCCGGCACCGATCGGCGCAGGTAGCTGATGGTTGCCGGGTCGGCGATCCCGACAGCGCCGCGGGATGCGTTCTTGACGAAGGCCACCCCGGCGTCGACGGCCGCCTGCACCACCTTCGCACGCTGCTCGGCGCCCAGCAGCGGCAGCTCGAGCATCACCTTCACCCCGATCGGCGACGCCGCCTCGACCAGCGCGGTCAGGTCGTCGACGAACCTGTCCATCCGGTGGCTCAACAACAGGGCGATGTTGACGGTGGAATCCAGCTCGTCGACACCCGCGTCCACCAACGCCTTCGCCTCAGCGACCCTGGCGGCCGTCGTCATCATTCCGTACGGAAAATCGATGATCGAACCCAGCCGGATGGACGTCCCCTGCAGTTCGCTGCGCGCGGCCGCGATCCAGGTGGGCGGCACGATGGCGGCGTCGAAGCCGTACTCGACACATTCCTTGACGTGCGCCCGCACCTCGTTCTCGGTGATCGCCTGGCCGATCAGGGTGTGCTGGATCCTGCCGGAGAGTTGTTCGGCCGGCAGCGTGAGTGCCGGATGTTCCTGCTGGGTATCGGTCGCGTGCGTCATCGCTCGCCTCCTCTTGCCCTAGCAAACAGCACTCGGGACCAGAAGCGGAACCCCTGTCAAGCCTCCGCGCCGGTGATGATCATGGCTGTCCGCCCGCGACACACCGGCGGGGTGTCCGATTTGCCGGGCAGGAAGCGATGATCAACACCGCCGGCGGACGCACTACCGACCCGCTCCGATGGGCGCCCTACCCTTGGCCGATGCGCATCTTGTCCATCCAGTCCTCCGTCGCCTACGGCCATGTCGGCAACAGCGCAGCCACCTTCCCGCTGCAGCGGCTCGGCCATGAGGTGTGGCCGGTGAACACCGTCCATTTCTCCAACCACACCGGGTACGGACAGTGGCGCGGGCCGGTACTGGATCCTGATGACATCCGTGCGGTGATCGCCGGGATAGCCGACCGCGGAGTTCTCGGCGCGGTCGACGCCGTCCTCACCGGGTACCAGGGGTCGCCGGGCGTCGCCGACGTGGTGCTGGACACGGTGGCGTGGGTGCGCGAGCTGAACCCGGATGTCGTCTACTGCTGCGACCCGGTGCTGGGCGACGTCGGCCGCGGATTCTTTGTGCTGCCAGGGATTCCGGCGCTGATGCGCGAACGGGTGGTGCCGACCGCGGACATCGTCACGCCCAATCTGTTCGAGCTGGCCTATCTGGCCGGTGAGTCGTCCGACCCTGACTCCGCACCGGCAGACGTCTCGACTCTGGAGGCGATTCTTGCCGCCGTCGAACGGGTGCGCGAGTTGGGCCCACGGACGGTGTTGGTGACGTCGGTGGAACATTCGGTGGCGGCTGGAGCGGGAGCGGCGGAGGTCGGGATGCTGGCCGTCGACGATTCCGGCGCCTACCTGGTGTCCACTCCGCAACTGCCGATCTCGGTGAACGGCCTCGGCGACGTGACCACTGCACTGTTCCTGGCGCAGCTGAGTGCGGGGATCGAGGTGGCACTCGGCCGGGTCGCGTCTTCGGTGTTCGCCATCGTAAAGGCCACCGCCGAGGCCGGCTCCAGGGAGATCCTGCTGATCGACGCGCAGCAGCAGATCGCCCATCCTGCAGGCGAATTCGAGGTCAGCAAGATCAGCTGAGCACTGGCATCAGTAGGCTGGCCGTAGACCGAATCCGCCGCCACCGGGAGCACCGATGTCACGCACCAGCAAGGCCGTGATCGCCCCAGCCAAGGGCGCACCCGTCGAGGTCGTCACCATCAACGTTCCCGATCCCGGCCCCGGCGAGGCGGTCGTCAAGGTGCAGGCCTGCGGCGTCTGCCACACCGACCTGCACTACCGCGAGGGCGGCATCGGTGAGGACTTCCCGTACCTGCTCGGGCACGAGGCAGCGGGCACCGTCGAGGCCGTCGGCGACGGGGTGGTGCAGGTACAACCAGGAGATTTCGTGATCCTCAACTGGCGCGCCGTCTGCGGGCAGTGCAGGGCCTGCAGCCGCGGAAAACCCTGGTACTGCTTCAACACTCACAACGCGACGCAGAAGATGACGACCGCCGACGGTGACGGCGCAGGCACCGAACTGTCGGCGGCGCTGGGCATCGGCGCGTTCACCGAGTACACCCTGGTGGCCGCCGGCCAGTGCACCAAGGTCGACCCGGCAGCACCGGCCACCGCGGCCGGGCTGCTCGGCTGCGGGATCATGGCCGGACTCGGCGCGGCGATCAACACCGGCGGGGTGGGCTGCGGCGACTCGGTGGCGGTGATCGGCTGCGGCGGGGTCGGCGTTGCGGCCATCGCCGGAGCCAGACTTGCCGGCGCCTCGAAGATCATCGCCGTCGACTTGGACGACCGGAAGCTTTCCACCGCAACGGAGTTGGGGGCCACCCACACCATCAACGGCAAGAGCGTCGACGTGGTCGCGGCGATCCAGCAGCTGACGGACGGCAACGGTGCGGACGTGGTGATCGACGCCGTCGGCCGACCGGAGACCTGGAAGCAGGCCTTCTACGCCAGAGACCTGGCCGGCACCGCTGTACTGGTCGGCGTGCCCACTCCTGAGATGAAGGTTCCCGAGCTTCCACTGCTGGACGTTTTCGGCCGCGGCGGCGCACTCAAGTCGTCCTGGTACGGCGATTGCCTGCCGTCACGGGACTTCCCGATGCTGATCGACCTGTACCTGCAGGGCCGATTCCCGTTGGACGCCTTCGTCAGCGAGACCATCGGGATCGGCGATGTGGAGGCAGCATTCGACAAGATGCATGCCGGCGAAGTGCTGCGATCGGTCGTGGTGCTGTGAGCGGGGCGCGTGTTGACCACGCTGTCTCGGCCGGCACGTTCTCGTTGGACAGCAACACCTTCGAGGTCGAAAACAACATCTGGGTGATCGGTGACGACGCCGAGTGTCTGGTGATCGACGCCCCGCACCACACAGCCGACATCCTCGCCGTCGTCGGCGGTCGCACCGTCACGGCGATCGTCTGCACGCACGCCCACGACGATCACGTCCGGGTAGCGCCCGAACTAGCACAGCGGACCGGCGCACCGGTGCTGTTGCATCCCGACGATGCACCGGTGTGGCGGCTGACTCATCCGGACGTCGCGCCGGACGGCGCACTAGCCGACGGTCAGTCCATTGCGGTGGCTGGGACGAACCTGGAGGTACTACATACGCCAGGGCACTCGCCCGGCTCGATCTGTCTGTACGCACCGGACCTCGGCGTGCTGTTCTCCGGCGACACCCTGTTCCAGGGCGGCCCAGGTGCGACGGGGCGCAGCTTCTCCGACCCGGATCAGATCGTCGACTCAATTCGGCGCCGGCTGTTCACCCTGCCCGCCGACACCACAGTGCACACCGGGCACGGCGCATCCACCACCATCGGTGCAGAGGCCGACGCGCTGGGACTTTGAGCTACTGGGACTTTGAGATACCGAGACTCTGAGACGGCTGGGTCAGCAGCTTGCTGCCTTGATCGCAGCCCAGCTGGCGGCGTCGACGTTCCCGGTCGCCGGCAGTTGGTGGTCCGTCTGGAACTGCTTCACGGCGTTCTGGGTCTGCGCGGTGTACACACCCCATTGCCCTGCACCCAGCGGATCGATCTTGTAGTTCAGTCGATTCGCCATCACCCGTTGCAGCTCGCCGATCCAGCCGTGCTGGTCGCTGCCCGGACCGACGGCGGGGATGTTCGCCGGGTTGGCCGGGCACACACACGAGTAATAGGTGTGCGCGGACGCGGGGTTGCCGCCCTTGATGAAGGCGTCGGCCGGCCCCGTCAATCGATCTGAACAGCCCTGATCGGCGCTGCCAAACGGGCCCGCGTACAGCACCCAGGTGTTGGTCTGGTTGGAGAATAGGGCGCACGACGACTTCGAATCTGCGGCCTTCGCACCGGCCGGCACCATGCCCTTGGCCTTCAGCGCCGCCACCCGCATCTTGAACGTCGACTTGTCGAGCTCGGACGCCAGCTGGACGATATAGCCGTTGCTGCAGGCGATATCCGCGCGCGGCACGCCCAGATCGTCCTTCGGCGGCGCTGGTCTGGTGGTTTTCGGCGGCGCCGGCTTCGTGATTCTCACCGGCTGCGGTGCGATGGTCTTCGGCGGCGTCGATGTCGTCGGCTTGCTGGACGTCGTCGCCGTGCTCCGAGACGTCCCGGTTTGGGCCGTCACGGTAACCGTTTGCACCACGGGAGGATTGGTCGAGGCGGTACTGCTGGATCTCGTGCTGTCCGGAAGTGGAACGACGTTCGACGCGGTCGACGTCGGGAGGCTGGGGGGCTGCGAACTGCTGGTCGGCGGTGACGAGGTGGTTGGCCCAGCAGTGGATTCGGCGGTGGTGGGGCTGGTCGGGGCGGTCGGGTTCGGTTGCGCGTTGTCCTTGGACCACTTCGGCGCGACCAGCAGCGCCGTCAGCACTACGGCCACCGTCAACACCATGACGGCCAGCACTCCGAACAAGGCTTTGCGTCGACGATCCCGTTCCGCTGGAAGTGGGGTCACCTGCCGGGCGTCGCCGGTCGGCGTCCCGCCCGATCCTTGGCCACCGACATTTGTCGCACTGCTGTAGTCGGGCCCGCTCGCACCGTACGGCCGACCCGTCGGGCTTCCGTACTGCGGGGCAGTGCCGTAGCCGGCGCTGCCGTACTGCTGGCCGTCGTATTGCCGGGTGTCGTTATCGCCGGACTGCTCCCAAGCGGGCACCTGCTCGTGCTGTGCGCTCAGCCCAGGCAAAATATTCGCTGGGTCCTCGTCGGAAGAGGCGCCCCCGAAAACGTTGGGAATGGTGATCTCGTTCTCCGGATTCGAGTCCGAACCTGGATGCTGGTACTCACCTGCCACCGTGTCCTCCGTGCATCACGTTTGGGTCGTCGATCCCGTGCGGATCGCCGTCGCAACCCGTCACGGTACTTCAGAACCATCAGACCCCAGGGCAATTCGTCCGTTTTGATGAGCAATTCGCCGCCGACTCACCGCCGTGACCTGCGCAGACACCGCAATCGGGTGATTCGTAAGGTGGCCCCCACCCGCCCGGGGCTCCGGAGACTACCGGCGGCGAGCGATGCGGGCGCCGACAAGCACCCCGACCATCATGCTGGCCGCACCGAGGGCTGCTGCGCCCAGCATCGGCAGAGCGCCGGCGCGAGTGAACAGGCCAACAGAGGTGGGCGCCAAGCTGCCGGTCATGTCGCCCGCATCGGCGCTGATCTGGGCCGCGGGCCGCAACTCCGCATGCATGGCATCGCTGCCGTCTGCCACCACGCCCACCTGGCGTCGTCCGATGAGCACATCGTCGATGGCGGAGAAGAACAGCCCGGCGGTCTTCTTCGCGACGCTGGTCAGCACCCGCTGACCGACGCCGCCGACCATCCCGCCGACGATCGCGTCGGCGTCGTAGGTGAGCTGGGTGGTGCCGTCGCCGAGATCAGCGAGCGTCACCGTGACCGTGGTGTCGATGGTCCCGGGACCGCCGGAACCGCTGGCGCGCATGGTCAACGAGCTCGGCTCCACCTTGTCGTAGAGCCGAACCTCGCCGGCATAGCTGCCCTTGATGGCTGCCACTCCGAGGGTGACGGTCATCCGGAAGCGTCCGTCGTCCAGCTCGAAGAACTGGGTGCAGCCGGGAATCACTCCCGCCAGCACCGCCGGGTCGTTGATCGCCTGCCACACCTTCGCCGGTGTCGCATGCAGCACAGAGGTAGCGGAAACCTTCACCAGGACAACCCTTCTCGATGCGAGGCGGCGGCTGCTTCCCGCAGGTGGAACAACATGCTCGGGTCCAGCGGCATCGCATCGATGGCGAAGCCGACGGCGTTCTCCACTGCCGAGGCGATCACGGCGGAGACCGGAATGACGCCGGCCTCGCCCGCTCCCTTGATGCCCAACGGGTTCAACGGCGACGGGGTCTGCTGATGGCCGAGCTCCAGCTGTGGAATCTCGGTGACGTAGGGCATCAGGAAGTCCATGAAGGAGGCGTTCAGCAGCTGGCCGGACTCGTCGTAGGCCATCTTTTCGTACAGCGCGCCGCCGATCCCCTGCGCGACGCCGCCGTGTACCTGACCTTCGACGATCATCGGGTTGATCAGGTTGCCGCAGTCGTGCACGACGCAGTACTTGCGGATCGCGATTTCGCTGGTGTCGGAATCGATCTCGACGATTGCCGCGTGCATGCCGGAGGCGAAGGTGGACCGCGGCGGCGAGTAGTACTCCTTGCCCTCCAGTCCCGGCTCGTCGCCCTCGGCCACCGGCGGCTTGGTCGGGTCGGCCGGCTTGGCGAACTGAGTGGCAGCCTTCGCCGCCTCATCGAAGGCGTAGCGCAGCGGGTTCGACAGCACAGCTACCTGGCCAAGCGGAATGGCAGTCGTCGGATTGCCCTTCATCGCGACCACCCCATCGGCGATGTCCAGATCGTCCGGGCTGCACTCGAGCAGATCGGCGGCAATCCGCAGCGCCTTCGCCTTGGTCTTCCTGGCCGCCAACGCCACCGCAGAGCCAGACATCACCGCCGCTCTGGAGGCGAAAGTGCCTACCCCGTAACCGAATCGGCGAGTATCCCCGGTGACCACCCTGATCTTGTCGAACTCCACGCCCAGCTCGTCGGCGACGATCTGGGCGAATGCCGTCTGGTGCCCCTGCCCCTGGCTGGTGAGCCCGATGGCCACATCGACGGTGCCGTCGGTCTGCACTTGAATGTGGGCGCCCTCGTAGGGACCTGGGCCGGTACCCTCGACGTAGCAGCCGATGCCGATGCCGACTAGCTTGCCCTTGCTGCGGGCAATGCGTTGCGCCGCCGGGAATTCGTCCCAGCCGATCATCGTCTTCAGCATCGCCAGCTGGTCTGGATAGTTGCCGGAGTCGTAGATCAGCGGCCGGCCGTCCTGGAAGATCAGCCCCTGGTCGTAGGGGAACTCGCCCGGTTGGATGAAGTTCGCCGCCCGGACGTCGGTGCGATCCTTTCCGAGGTACTGGGCGATCTTGTCCATCGTGCGTTCCATCGCGAACACGCCCTGTGGCCGGCCGGCGCCGCGATACGGGGTGACGATCACCGTGGTGGTGTAGATCGAGAAGAACTCCACCCGGTAGGCACCGGGCTTGTACGGTCCCAACAGCTGGGTCGAGGTGACGATCGGACAGATGATGCCGTACGGGGTATAGGCGCCGTTGTCGTGCCAGAAGATGACGTCCAGGCCGAGAATCCTGCCCTGGTCGTCGAATCCGACCGAGATGTGGTGCTGCTGGCCGCGTTCGTGAGCGGCCGAAATGAAGTGCTCGCGCCTGTCCTCTGTCCATTTGACCGGCCGGCCGAGCTTGATGGCTGCCATCGGCACCACGATCTCCTCCGGCCAGGGATGGACGATCTTGACGCCGAACCCACCGCCGACGTCCGGCGCGATCACCTCGACCTTGCCCAGCTGCAGCCCCAGTTTGGCCGCGATCGCGGCCCGCACACTGGTCGCGGTCTGGGTGGAGCTGTACACCAGCAGGCTCTGGTCGTCGGCGTTCCACTTGGCGTGAACTGCCTTGCCCTCCAACGGCATCGAGCACGATCGCTCGATGGCGAGGTCGAACTCCATAGTGTGCGGAGCCGCGGCCATCGCCGCCCGGGCATCACCGCGCTCCTGCACCAGGTGGGCGGCGATGTTGTCCGGGACGTCGTCGTGCACCAGAGCAGTGGCGTTGCGGGAGGCATCGATGCCGACGACAGCCGGCAGAAATTCGTAGTCGACCCGAATGTGCGCGGCGGCATCCTCGGCGATGTATCTGTCGGTGGCCACCACCATCACGATCGGCTCACCGACATGTCGGACGACATCCTTGGCCAACGGATAACCGGTGCGTGCCGCGTGCAGGGCCGGGTGCGGAATCAGCACCGGAAGTGGTTCGGCCGCAGCGCCTTCCAGGTCTTCATAGGTGTAGATCGCGGCGACCCCGTCGACCTCCAACGCATCGGTGACGTCGATGTCGACGATCCGGGCGTGGGCGTGCGGCGAGCGGACGAACGCCGCCTCCAGCGCGGCCGCGTCTGCGCCTTCGCCGGCTGCCGAACCGGCCGCTCCGACATCGTCAGTGAAAAGGCCGCGACCTGTCGTCAGCCGCAGGTCCTCCGTTCGGCGGACCGGGGTACCGAAATAGCGGGTGGCCATCAGTCGACGGCCTGTCCGTGGGCGTCTGACTGCTGAGCGCCCAACTGCTCGGCGTCAGGATTGGCGGTTAGCTCGGCGGCGCGCAGCACCGCATCGACGATGTTCTGATATCCCGTGCACCGGCATAGGTTTCCGGCGATCATCTCCACCGCCTCGTTGCGGGTCGGCGCGGGATTGCGTACCAGGCCGGCGGTGATGGTGGTGAGGAAGCCCGGTGTGCAGAAGCCACATTGCAGCGCATGGCAGTCCCTGAAGGCCCGCTGCACCGGCGACAACGAGACAGGATCGCCGGCTGCGTCCAGTTGGCCGAGACCCTCCACCGTCGTCACCCGATGGCCGTGCGCCGTCACCGCGAACATCAGACAGCTGCGCGTCGGTTCACCGTCCAACAACACGGTGCAGGCACCACATACCCCGTGTTCGCACCCCACATGAGTGCCGGTCATTCCGAGATCGTGACGCAAGAAGTCGGACAAGGTGCGGCGCGATTCGACTGCGGCGCTGCGCAGGGTGCCGTTCACCGTGATCGTCACGGTACGGCGATCGCCGGCTGCCAGCTGGTCCGTCATGCGCCTTTCGCCCCCTGCTCGTCAACCGAACCCGTTGCGATACCGGCGTTCCGGGCGGCAGCCGCGACGGCTTGCCGCGCCGCGCGCACCGTCAGCACCCCGGCCAGCTGCCGGCGATACTCGGCGGTCGCGTGGATGTCGGGGGCCGGGTCGATGGCCAGCCTGGCGGCCTCGGCAGCGTCCCCCTCGCCGGCTTTCCAGGCAGCTGTCAGGTCCAGCACCAGTGGCGTGGAGAACACCGACAGGTAGGAACAGCGCAGCCCGGTCAGCGTGCCGGAGTCGTCAACGGTGGCCACCGCGCCCACCCCGCACAGGGCGTAATCGCCGTGTCGGCGGGCGATCTCGACGAATGCCGAGCCGGATCGTGCGGGCGAGCACGGGAAGAAGGCGGCGGTGGCGAGTTCGTCGGGACGCAGTGACGATTCCAATGGGCCGACGAAGAACTCGGCCGCCGGGATGCTCCTGGTCCCGCCCGCCGACGTTGTCGTGACGGTGCCGCCGAGCAGGGCAAGGACGCTGGTCATCTCACCGGACGGGTCGGCATGCGCCAGCGAACCGACGGTGGTACCACGGTTGCGGATGGTGGGATGCGCGACCAACTTCAGCGCCTGCCGAAGCAGCGGCTGCGCGCTGGCCGCGGCATCGTCGCGCTCCAAGGCCGCGTGCCGCACCAGGGCGCCGATCGTCACACCGGATTCGTCGACGGTGATCGCGTCGAGGTCGACAACGGCGTTGATGTCGATCAGGTGGGCCGGTTCGGCGAGCCGCATGGCCAGCACCGGGATCAACGATTGGCCACCCGCCAGCACCTTGCCATCGCGTCCGACCTCGGCCAGTATCGACACTGCCTCTGCGACGGTGCCGGGACCGTGCCAGCTGAAGGGTGCCGGTTTCATCCTCCGATCCTGCCTCAGCACCGATCCGGGCGTACGGCAGGACCTGCCAGCGGAACACGCCGATTCTGGCGGGACCTGCCCCGCGTGATGAACCAGATGCTGGCAATCAGCGCCGGGGCAGCGGTGCTCATGAAGAGATCATGATTGCCTGCCCGACAAATCGGACACCTACCCGGCGTGGCACGGGCTAAGAGCCATCAGCAGCTGGGATTGGGTCCGCACCGGCCAATGCCGTCAGCGGCCAACCGCTTCGCCGGGAACGGATCCGAGCGCTGGGTCCTTCCGCGATCGCCGACGACGACGCTTCTTGTCGTCATACATCGCCAAGTCCGCGGCCCGGAGCGCGTCTTTGAGGCTGCCATCGGGCGGCAGCAAGGCGGTGCCGATCGACACCGAAGGAACGAACCGGTCGCCGGCCGGGCTGGTGACCTCGACGGCGACGAAACCGAGGATCCGTTTCACCAGCATCGCGTCGACAGCGATCCCTGGGGTGCCGCAGATGGCCACGAACTCGTCGCCGGCCAGTCTCCCGACGATCGATTTTGCCGGCACGGCAGAGCTGAGCGCGGCGGCCACCGATTGCAGCAGCACGTCCCCGGTGGCATGCCCGAAGTTGTCGTTGACGGTCTTGAGGTTGTCCACATCGATCATCACCAGCACCCTGGCGACGGTTGCCGGAGCTGCGGCCAGCGTCTGTTCGACGCCGGCCCTGTTCAGCAATCCGGTCAGATGATCGTGGCTGGCAGCCAATTCCAGAGCCTGCTGCTCGGCCCGCGCTGTCGACCAGTCTTCGATGATCACCATCACCACCGGCTGGTCGTTGTGCTGGATCGCTGACTTGCGGACCCTGGCCCACACGATGGAGCCGTCCTTGTGCAGCAGCCGCCGCTCGGTGGAGAGTTTCTTGGCGGTCCCCTCGATCAAACTCTTGGCATCGGCGTCGCGCTGCTCACGGTCTTCCGGATGGATCACCTCGCCCGCAGACAGCCGCAGCGCCTCGGGCAAGGAGTACCCCAACATGTCGGCGAAGGCCTGGTTCGCCTCCACCACCATGCCGTCGGCGCCATGCACGACGACGGCGAGTGAAGTGTCGGCGAACAGCGATCGGTAGACCTCGGCGTCGTACCCGCTGGCTGCCATCGTCCCCCGATTCCCTTACCCGATCTACGAACGTTATCGCCGGAGTACCGGGCGAGTCTAGCCGCCAAATTCCATGATAGGGGGTGGTCGGGTCAGTCGGCGGGCAGTATCTGGATCGAATCCATCCGGTCGGGATAGAACGCAACATGCTCGCGAATCTGGGCGACGGCGTCGTACGGAGTCTCGTAGGTCCACACCGAGTTCTCCGACGACTGGCCCGCCGTGGTGATGCTGTAGTAGGACGCCTCGCCCTTGAACGGGCAGTAGCTCTGCTGCTCGGTCCGCTCCAGCTGGCTGAAGTCGACATCCTTGCGCGGGATGTACTGAGCCACCGGATAGTCGGCCTCGCGCAACGCGAGTGCGTCCCGACTGTCGGCGATCACCGCGCCGCCGACCGTCACCACCACTCGACCAGGGTTCTTCTCAACCGTTATCGGGTGATCGGGGCCAGGGATCAATACCGGTTTGTCCGACATGAGGGCATCTCCTGCAGTTGGGTGATCGGGCG
>JALYVF010000214.1 GCA_030853385.1 Actinomycetota bacterium
GGCAAGGACTGGTTCCGCATCCAGAAGCCGGTTCCGGCTGACCCGCTGTGGACGGCGAAGAAGGACTCCATCAGCCTGCCCGGTCAGGTTGGACTGCCCGGCATCCGGCACTCGATCGGGCTGGCCCGCTGGTGGCACTTGGGCGTGAACACCCTGTGGTTACTCAACGGCGCAGTCTTCTACGTGCTGGTCTTTACCACCGGGCAGTGGCGGCACGTAGTGCCTACCAGCTGGTCGGTGATCCCCAATTCGATCTCGGTGCTGATCCAGTACCTGTCGCTGAACTGGCCGGTCGAGAACGGCTGGGTGGCCTACAACAGCCTGCAGCTGATCGCCTACTTCATCACCATCTTCATCGCGGCTCCGCTGGCGTTCCTGACCGGGCTGGGAATGTCCCCGGCGCTGTCGACCCGGTTCAAGCCGATCAGCCGGCTGTTCAGTATCCAGCTGGCCCGCTCGCTGCACTTCCTGGTGCTGTGCTGGTTCCTGTTCTTCATCACCATCCACGTCGCGCTGGTGTTCACCACCGGACTGCTGCGCAACCTCAACCACATCTATGCCGGCCGCAACGCCACCGACTGGATCGGCTTCGCCATCTTCGCCGCCACGATGGTGATCGTCGTCGTCGGTTGGGTGGCGGCGACACCGTTCACGCTGCGCCATCCCCGAGTGGTGCAGCGCGTCGGCTTCGCACTGATCGGACCCGCGCAGCGACTGTTCGAACATCTGGACGCCACCCCAGGCCAGTATCGGGAGAAAGACATCTCCCCGTACTTCTGGCACAACGGCCAGTACCCCGACTCACCGGAGTACACCGCCCTGTACGACGGGCAGTTCGCCGACTACCGGCTGCGGATGAATGGCCTCGTCGAGCAGCCTGTAGAGCTGAGCCTGGCCGAGCTGCGGGCGCTGCCGCACCACGAGCAGATCACCCAGCACTTCTGCATCCAGGGCTGGTCCGGCATCGCCAAGTGGGGCGGAGTGTCGATGCAGACCATCCTCGAACTCGTCCACCCGCAACCCGGCGCGAAATGGGTGGTGTTCTACTCCCTCGGCGACGGCCCGGACGCCGGGATCTACTACGACGCGCACCCCATCGAGCAGATGAGCAACCACCTCACCATGCTCGCCTATGACATGAACGGCGAACCGCTCTCGTTCGGGCACGGCGCGCCGCTGCGGCTGCGCAACGAGACCCAGCTCGGCTTCAAACAGGTGAAGTGGATCAAGGGTATCGAGTTCGTCGCGCACTTCGCCGAAGTCGGCGGCGGCTACGGCGGCTACAACGAGGATCACGAGTTCTTCGGCTACCGGCAGAGCATCTAACCGACCAGGGGCCATCGGCAACCATCGACAACAGGCCATCGACAGACAAGGGACAGGACGAAATATGACCACCGCACAGCAGACCTTCCTCATCGTGGGCGCCGGCCTGGCCGGCGCCACCGCGGCCGAAGCGCTACGCACGCAGGGCTTCGCCGGGCGCGTCGTGCTGCTCGGCGAGGAGGCCGAACGCCCCTACAACCGTCCCCCACTGTCCAAGGACTACCTGCAGGGCAAGTCGGAGAAGGACAAGATCTACGTCCACCCGAAAGGCTGGTACGCCGAACACGACATCGACCTGCGCCTGAACACCCGGGTCGCCGGCCTCGACCTCGCCGCGCACCACGTCAGCCTGGCCGGCGGTGAGCGGATCGGCTACGACAAGCTGCTGCTGGCCACCGGTTCGGCGGTCCGTCGTCTGGATGTGCCCGGCGCCGAACTGGACGGCGTCCTCTACCTGCGTCGGCTCGCCGATTGCGAAGCCATCAAGGCCGCGTTCGCCGCAGCGTCACGGGTAGCGATCATCGGAGCCGGCTGGATCGGGTTGGAGACCGCCGCCGCGGCACGCGCCGGCGGCTGCGAGGTCACCGTGATCGAACGAGGCGAACTACCGCTTCTCGCGGTGCTAGGGCATGAGCTGGCTCAGATCTACGCCGCCCTTCACCGCGCACACGGCGTCACGCTGCGCCTGAGCGCCCGGCTGGAGGAAATCACCGGCACCGACGGTCGAACGACGGGCGTCCGTCTGGTCGACGGCACGGTAATTGACGCCGACGCCGTCGTGGTCGGGGTGGGCATCACTCCCAACATCGAGTTGGCCGAGGGGTCCGGGCTGCGTGTCGACAACGGGGTCGTCGTCGACGAACACCTGGCCACCTCCGACCCGGACGTTTTCGCCGCCGGGGACGTCGCCAACGCCTACTACCCGCATCTGGACACGCACCTGCGCCTGGAGCACTGGTCGGCCGCGCTGAACCAGCCGGCGGTGGCCGCAGCCGGCATGCTGGGGCGCGAGGCGAGCTACGACGCCGTGCCGTACTTCTTCTCCGACCAGTACGAGATGGGAATGGAGTACTCCGGCTATGTCGAGAGGGGCAACTACGACGAGGTCGTCTTCCGCGGCGACGTGAGCAAGGGCGAGTACCTCGCATTCTGGCTGCGCGACGAGCGAGTGCTGGCCGGCATGAACGTCAACATCTGGGACGCCACCGACGACATCGCGGCCCTCGTGCGTTCGGGTCAGCGGGTGAACATCGCCAGGCTGGTGAACCCCGAGGTGCCGTGGGAGGAGATCCACAGCGCGTCGGTGGGAGCACGGTCATGACCGGCGAGCTCATGAGCACCGAGCAGCTCGAGCTTGCCGGCCAGCTGGCCACCCAGCTGCGGGTCGACTCGATCCGCTGCAGCACTCACGCCGGCTCCGGTCATCCGACCTCCTCGCTGTCGGCAGCGGACCTGATGGCCGTGCTGATGCTCGGGCCCCTGCGCTACGACTGGCAGCAGCCCGACCTCGCCACCAACGATCACCTGATCTTCTCCAAGGGCCACGCCTCGCCGCTGTTGTACTCGATGTTCCGGGCCGCCGGCGTGGTGGACGAGAACGAGCTGATCAAGACCTATCGGCAGCTCGGCGCCCGGCTGGAAGGCCACCCGACGCCCGTGCTGCCCTGGGTCGACGTGGCCACCGGGTCCCTCGGCCAGGGGCTGCCCGACGCGGTCGGCGTTGGCCTGGCCGGCAAGTATCTGGACAAGCTGCCCTATCACGTGTGGGTGCTGTGCGGGGACAGCGAGACGGCGGAAGGCTCCATCTGGGAGGCCCTGGACAAGGCCGCCTACTACCAGCTCGGCAACCTCACCGCCATCATCGACATCAACCGGCTCGGCCAGCGCGGACCCACCGAGCTGCAATGGGACACCGACCGCTACGCCGCCCGCGTACAGGCGTTCGGCTGCCGCCCGCTGATCGTCGACGGCCACAACCTGCCCGACATCGACCGCGCGCTCACGCAGGCGCGCGCCGGCGGCGACCAGCCGACGGTACTGCTGGCACGCACCATCAAGGCCAAGGGCGTGCCCGAGATCGAGGACAAGAACGGCTGGCACGGCAAAGCGCTGCCCCCGGACATGGCCGAGCGGGCCATCGCCGCGCTCGGCGGTCCGAGCGACCTGCACATCACCACACACACTCCCGCCACCGGTACCGCCGCGATCACCGCCGACCCGACCGCTGCGATCACTCTGCCTACCTTCCAGCTGGGGGAGAAGGTGGCGACCCGGGTCGCATTCGGGGCGGCGATCGCCGCGCTCGCAGGGCGCCCGGAGGTCGTCGTCCTCGATGGCGAGGTCGGCAACTCCACCCATGCCGAAGAGTTCCAGAAGGTCTGCCCGGAGCGGTACTTCGAGATGTTCATCGCCGAGCAGCAACTGGTGGCCACCGCGACCGGCTTCGCCGTGCGCGGTTACATACCATTCGCGTCCACGTTCGCGGTGTTCTTCTCCCGCGCCTACGACTTCATCCGGATGGCCGGAATCTCGCAGGTCAACATCCGACTCGTCGGCTCGCACGCCGGCGTCGAGATCGGCGAGGACGGGCCGTCCCAGATGGCGCTGGAGGACCTGGCCGCGCTGCGCGCGGTGCACGGCTCGGTCGTGCTCTACCCGGCCGACGCCACCAGCACCGCACAACTCGTCGCGACCATGGCCGACACGACCGGCATCGTGTACCTGCGCACCACCCGCGGTGCCTACCCCGTCCTCTACCCACCCGGCGAACAGTTCCCTATCGGCGGTTCCAAGCTTCACCGTGCTGGGCCGGAGGATCAGGTCACCCTGATCGGCGCCGGCGTCACTTTGCACGAATGCCTGGCCGCCGCCGACGAACTCGCCGATACCGGAATCACCGCACGGGTTATCGACGCCTACTCGGTCAAACCGATCGATCGCGACACCCTCATCGAAGCCTGCCGGGTGACCGGCAGCAGGCTGGTCGTGGCTGAGGACCACTACCCCGAAGGCGGACTCGGCGGCGCGGTGCTGGAAGCCCTCGCCGACGCCGGTGTCCCGGCGCTGCGCGTCGCTCACCTGGCCGTTTCCGGACTGCCCACCTCCGGAACGCCAGCGGAACTGCTCGACGCCGCCGGCATCTCTGCGACCCACATCACCGCGGCTGCCCGACGGCTGGTCGCGTCATGACCCATCCACACCAGGAGCTCCCCATGAAGGCGACGCAGCAACTGCACGAGGCAGGCCAGAGCCTGTGGCTTGACAACATCACCCGCGGCCTGCTCGACGACGGCACGCTCGAGCACTACCTAGACGAGTACTCGATCACCGGGCTCACCTCCAACCCGACGATCTTCGACAAGGCCATCGAGGCCGGCGCCGACTACGACACCGATATCGCCACCTGGAAAGCGGCCGGCGCGTCCGAGGAGGAGGTGTTCTTCGAACTTGCGCTGAGCGATCTGCGCCGGGCCGCCGACCTGTTCGCCCCGGCCCACCAGCACAGCGACGGTGTGGACGGGTGGGTATCCCTCGAAGTCTCCCCACTGCTGGCCCGCGACACCCTGGCCACCATCGCGCAAGCCACCGCGCTGCACGCCAAAGCTGACCGGCCGAACGTGTTCATCAAGATCCCCGGCACCCCGGAGGGACTGCCTGCCATCGAGGAATGCACCTTCGCCGGCATCCCGATCAACGTGACCCTGCTGTTCTCCGCCGCGCAATACCAGGCCTCCGCCGAGGCCTACCTGCGCGGC
>JALYVF010000260.1 GCA_030853385.1 Actinomycetota bacterium
GCGTTGGATCCCGGAACTCGGCCACCTGGCTGGCCAGGCTGCGCACCAGCCGTGGGATCACGACGCCGGCTACTCCCGCGGCTACCCGGAGCGGATCATCGACCTGGCGACCGAGCGCGCGGCGGCCTTGGACGGCTACGCCGCCACCCGTCGCTGAAGCCGCTGTGCCCCAGGTGATGTCGTCAGAGGACGGCGGGCTCCGGCAGTGATTCGCCGGTCTCCAGCAGCGTCTTCAGCCCGGCCAGGATGGCCGGCCAGCCGTCAGAAATGCCCGCCAACATCGTGCTGCCGGCGTCGAAGCCGTTGTGCGTCACCGTCAATTTGACCATGCCCTTCAGCGGCAGGATGTCAAAGCTCACCGTCGACCGCGACTCGGCTGCCAGCGCCACCCTTGTCTCCTCGCCGATACCGGCCGCCGTGGTGAACTCGGGCGTCACGGTGTGCCAGGAGTAGGCGAGCCGGCTGTAAGGCTCGGAGGCGATCACCACCTGCTCCGGATCGACGATGGTGACGCCGAACTGCTCCCAGCTCATGGTCGAGCCCGGCTGCCAGTCGGACTCGAAGGTGACGCCCCAATACCTGCGGGTGAACACCGGGTCGGTCAGCGCCTGCCAGAGCAGCTCGGGGGTGGTCTTGATGTAGGTCGTGTAGACGAATTCTGTTGCGCTCATTGATCTTTGCTCCAATGCAGTCTTGAGGTCGGCGAGTGCGGCCACCCGCCCGCGGTCGTACTGGTTGATCCAGCGTTCGGAGATGGCGTTGATCGGCACCGGGTTCAGGAAGTGCAGCTTTTCCCGCCCGCGCCGGACGGTGGTTACCAGGTTGGCCGCCTCCAGCACGGCCAGGTGCTTGCTCACCGATTGCCGGGCCATCTCCAGCTCGGCGCACAGTTCGCGCAGGTTCTGCCCGTTCCGGGAGTTCAGGCTGTCCAGCAGCCGGCGCCGAGCCGGGTCCGCCATCGCCCTGAACACCTTGTCCACGAACACCCACTCTTTAAAGGCAGCCATTCGGTTGCCCTTTCACCATAGGCAGCCAATTGGCTGCCTGTCAATGGCAAGCTGGCAGCTCAATCAGCCACAGGTCCCGAGTGCGCAAGAGCTGAACGGCAGCCGACCCGACGGTGGCCAGCACCAGCCCGACGATCTGGCGCACACCGAGCGGTTCGTCGAGGAAAATCCAAGCCAGCACAGCGATCTGGATCAGCATGGTGTTGTTGATGACGCTCGATCGAACAGCGGTCAGCCGGCGCAGAGTGTGGTTCCACAGGGTGAAGGCGAAGGCGGTGTTCACCAGGGCGAGCGCGGCCTGGCCGACGTGCGTTCGCCCAGGAAGAAGGAGCCGGCCAGCGCCACTGCCACCGGCGAAAAGCTCAGCACCAGGCTCGCGGTCTGCGCCGGCAGCTGTGCCAAGGCCAGGAATTGGGCGCCCTGGGTCAGCGAGTACATCCACCAGCCCCCGAGGACGGCGAGTCGGCGCCACTGGCCGGACGTAAGCTCGGCAGTCTCGGCCCTGGCTCGTCCGCGCATTGCCAGCGGCAACAGGATGACGAACGCGGACTCAATCCGGGCGGCGGAACCCTAGCCACCGTGATCGGCTTGACCGGGCGAGCTTAACAAGCGCCATCGCCGGTCGCCTGTCGATCGGTGAGGCCAGCGCCATCGCCAACCAGACCCGTTGCCATTGTCCGCGGAGAGCTCCTGGACGGGCCAGTCCACCAGGTCGAGGGTATCGGCGGCCGCCTGTCGTCGGCCCGCTCGCCGCCAATGGTGTGGTGGCTGCGCTGCAACCGGTGGTCGGCTGAGGGTTCGGCTACTTCCGTTTGAAGTGCACGAAGACCCGGCCGAAGTTGTCGGAATCTTTCTCGACGCGGTGATACAACGCCTTGATCTCCTTCTGGTCCAGGAACTTCAGCACGTGCTTCTTCAACGCGCCGGAACCCTTGCCGGGAATGATCTCGACCAGCTTCACCTTCTTGGCGATCGCCTCGTCGATGATGTCGCGCAGCGCCTGGTCGATCGCTGGACCGTTGTGGTAGATCTCGTGCAGATCAAGGGTGAGTTTCACCTGGCACCACCGTGGCAGCTACTCACACCCTCGACCATAACCGCCATAGGACCCGCGAAGTCGGAGTTCGCGGGTCCTATGGCGGTTATCAGTGTTCGTCGGAGCTATTCGAACGGGGTGGGGTCGCCGGCGCCGATGCGGACGATCTCGGCGTAGCCATCGGAGAAGTCGATCACCGTGGTCGGCTCGAGTCCGCAGTCGCCGGAATCGAGCACCGCATCCACCAGATGGTCGAGCTGTTCTTTGATGTCCCAGCCGTTCGTCGGCGGCTCCACCTGGCCGGGCAGCAGCAGCGTGCTGGTGAGCATCGGCTCCCCCAGCTCCTGCAACAGCGCCTGCACGACGGCGTGATCGGGAATGCGAGCCCCGACCGTCTTCTTCTTCGGATGCAGCATCTTCTTCGGCACCTCGACGGTTGCCGGCAGGATGAACGTGTAGCTGCCAGGGGTGGCCGCCCGCACCGCCCTGAACACCGTGTTGTCCAGGTGGACGAACTGGCCGACCTGGGCGAAGTCCTTACACATCAAGGTGAAATGGTGTTTGTCGTCCAGCCGGCGGATGCTGACGATCCGGTCCTTGGCCGCTGCGTTGCCGAGCTGCGCGCCCAGCGCGTAGCAGGAATCGGTGGGGTAGGCGATCAGACCGCCGCCGGTGATGATGTCCACGGCCTGCTTGATCACCCGCGACTGCGGATTCACCGGATGCACGTCGAAGTAGCGGGCCATCAGCGCACACTATCGTCACCGGGCGACTGGCTCACTCGCCGATTTCCGGAAAATATCTCGCTCGAAGTGTCGACCTTTGCCCCGAACCGTGCGTGTATGAGGTGTGGACCGGACGACGTCGGGTGCGAGGGCGCAGCGTTCAGCAGATGCTGCGGTGCCGGCCCGCGCCGTCGCTGCAGCTCCCGTCAGCGCCAAGGACGCAGGGCTGAAACCCGACCCAGCGCCTCCAAACCCAGCGCGCCCCGTTCCTGCGCATCTTGATCCAGCGCAGATCCACCGCTGCCATTGGCTCGGTCTGGTCCGGATGGCGGCGTTGCTCACCGGAGACAGGGCCGCCGCCGAGGACATCGTGCAGGACGCGTTCGTCGGCATGGGCTCACGATGGCAGCGGTGGGACGACACCGCCCCCGCGGTGCGCTATCTGCGAGCCTGCGTGCTGAACGGAGTGCGCAGCTGGGGACGCCGCCGGGGCCTCGCCGGACGACTACCCGTTGATCGCGTCCAAGATCAGCCGGCAGCCGAGGACGAGGTGCTCGACCGACTGCGGTCCGAGCGGATCGCCGCCGTCGTGCGGGAGCTACCCGAGCGGCAGCGCGAGATCGTTGTGTTGCGCTACTTCGGCGAGCTGACGATCACCGAAACTGCTGCGCAGCTGGGCATCTCGGAGTCGGCGGTCAAGTCGTCGGCTCATCGAGCACTGCAGACGCTGGCGGCTCGTTGGAAGGCAGTGGACTGGTGAAGACACGGAATCTGGAAGACGAATTGGGCCGTGGGCTGCGCGCCGAGGCCTCCCGATTGGTGCCGGATGACGCAACACCACGCGCTCTCACCCGGACAGCACCGGCGCCCCGCCGGTGGTGGTGGCGGCGGCGACCGGAGCTGCTGATCGCTGCGGTCGTCGTCGCGCTCATCGCGGTGACGGGCGGGGTGGTGCTGGTGACTCGTGGACCGGCCGGGCCCTCCGCCAGCCCGCCGCCGACGTCGTCCAGGGCCTCGGTCACCCATCAAGTCGTTGCCGCACCGACCAGTGCCACAGCACTGTCGTCGCCGGCCCCGGCGCCGGTCAAGGCCGATCCCGCGCTGTGCCAGTCGATATCGACGAACAAGCAACAGGTGCCGATTCTCAACCTGTCCGGAAAATCAGTCGGGACGATGACCGTCACCAACCCCACCGACATCGCGCATCTTCCGGATCAATGGTGCGGCAGGTTTGCCGATGGCACCGTCGACGCCTCGGGAACGACGTCGACCCTGCTGCACCAGGCCGCCCTCACCAGAACCAAGACCGGCCTGGTGCTCTGGGGAAGTGTGCTGCTCGCCGACCGTGTCGTCGTTGAGTCGTCAAACGGCACCACCGGCACGCTGCATCCCACCAATAGTCAAGCCGACAGCTCGGGCGCCTCCCGTTTCGCCGTTCAACTGCCGGCCGGCGCCATCGGCGCAACCGTGACGCTCTACGAAGGCGGCACCGGCGCCAGGGTCCTGCGGCAGTCGTTCGGCACCATCACCGTGCCGGCCACCGATACCGCGATTCCCGCGGTGGGTTGTGTCGATACCAGCCACCTCACCAACGCGGTGTCCGGGGCGATCCAGGCCGGGCCGTTCGACCTGAACAAGGGGCAGTGGGGCAATCTGCCCGACGGCACCAAGTTCTGGGTCGGTTCGACGGCGGCGTCTGATCACACCGACGCCTACCTACGGGCCGAACAGGCCGACGGCAGGGCCGCCCCGGTCGAGCAGTACCGCCCGTTCTTTCCACAGCCATCGATGACGGACCTGGGCAGTTTCTACCCAGGCGGCTTCCGCCTCCCGTCCGCCGGCCGCTGGATCCTGAGTGTGACGATCGGCGACGACACCGGCTGTTTCCTGGTGGCGGTGAGCTGAGGAGAATCCCGTTGGAGTGAAACAGGTTTTCGGCCTGTGTCGCACGGCCGAGAGTGCTTTTAGCCGACGCCGACGGGCGCTGGCTATCGACCATCCGGGGAAACCTGCGAGGCCCCGCCACGGCAGCTCGCTCACCGGCTGGCGCACAGCCGAGGCACAGCTCCCTGGCGACGAACTTCATCATCGACGACACGGCACTGAACCTCAGTTGATTCGACGCATTACCTGAAAACGCGCCGCCAGTTCGCGAATCCGCCCGCACCGG